>CAZOMW010000192.1:0-1508 GCA_964581135.1 uncultured Oscillospiraceae bacterium | reverse complement strand
CTTTACCCAACGTCCGTCAGTTTCTGGAAGGAAAGGATAACGTCGGGCGTGAGAACTCCATCTGCATCATAAGTGACGAGTATGAGGATTCATTATATCTTGACAAATTACTGAGAAATTCGGCAAAACGCCTGTCGCAGGCAGCTTTGGCCAAATACCAGAAGAGTATCAATTTTCTGGGGCTGGGCGGGATAAAAATATTCCGCGACCTGATTTACAGCATGAGAGGTGTAGTTGGCGACGACCATCGTTTTTACAAAAAACACGGGTTGTATGACTTTCCGCAAAAGGATCTGGGTAAGCTGGTTTTCAATCTAGGCATGGGTGTGGCTTTCAAGTTAAAACCCGTACGCATACAGGCATTTGAACGGATGCCGAAATTGTATATTCAGCTTCACAAGCAAATCGTAGATTCAGGGAAAGAATAATGTTTGAATTTTGAGAGGAAATAAATGGTTAACAGTCACGTTGTCCGGTTTGATCTGCAGAAACCCCCGATTCGCCAGCGGTGGTTTCTACGTATTGTCACCTGGCTCGCCAGCTATCCTGACGTATGGGCACGCCGTCTGCGAATCCGACGCACAGACGTTGCTGATTTAAAGCCGCCTTACCTTCTTCTGTGCACCCACCACGCCTTTATTGATTTCAAAGTTACAACGGCAGCCATATTTCCCCATCGGGCAAATTATGTAGTCGCGATCGACGGCTTTTTAGGGCGGGAATGGCTTTTGCGTAATGCCGGTGGCATCTGTAAGCGCAAATTCACACACGACTTGACCATGATCCGACATTTGAAACGCGTGATCGATAACGGCGATATCCTTGTTCTTTTTCCCGAAGCCCGCTATTCCCTTGCCGGCACAACAGCCGTTTTGCCTGACTCCCTCGGAAAAGTGGCACGTTTTCTGGGTGTACCAGTCGCGATGCTTAATATGCATGGTAACTACCTGAGCTCACCCTGCTGGAACCTGAGCAAGCGCAAGCTGCCTCTGGCGGCTGATTTCAGCAAAATTCTCACAGCCGAAGAAGTCCGAAAGCTGCCTGTTGCTGAAATTAACGATAGGATACGTGCGGCTTTTGTTTACGATGAATATAAATGGCAAAAGGAAAATGGTATTCGCATCGACCACCCGGAAAATGCCAAAGGGCTGCATAAGGTTTTATACCAATGTCCTGCCTGTCGTGTCGAACATAAAATGGCATCCACCGGAGTTCGTCTTTGGTGTGAAAACTGCAGAAAGAGCTGGACGCTGTCGGAGTTCGGAGAGCTGCACGCCGAAAATGGCGAAACAGAGTTTTCGCATGTGCCGGATTGGTACGAATTTCAACGGGCTGAGATCCGTAGACAAATAGAAAACGGCACCTACTTTATCCACGATGAGGTCGATATCGATTCGCTGCCGAACGCGCGCGGCTTTATTCATTTGGGAACAGGTCGCCTTACGCACAATCAAAACGGCTTTACTCTGGAGGCGGATCTGCCAACCGGTCCCTTGTTATTACATAAG
>CAZOMW010000191.1:0-1512 GCA_964581135.1 uncultured Oscillospiraceae bacterium | reverse complement strand
GATTAGCAGCAATTTCCGAGTCATTCGGACTCACTTGTGCCAGTCCGACAGCTTCTAAAGCCTGGTTGCGGTCATCAAGCTGATCCGGATCAGTTACATAGCCGAAAACGCACTCATAGCCGGTTAAAGAGATCGTGCCCTTAGCGCCGTCAAAGGAAAAATCGGGATTTGCGCTGACAAAAGCATCCAGCAGACCGATTGCTTCCGCCTCCCGCGCTGTAACCTTATTGCCGGCAGCATCGGTATAAAGTCCACTGACTTCACCGTCTTTATCAAGTACAAGATTTTCATTCGTACCTGATTTCAGCCTCGTAGCGTAATAATTCAGGCCTTCAATAGTCAGAACCAGTGGTTTCTTGTCTTCCGGCAATCTCAGCTGCCGGGGTTTGCCGTTATCATCAGCCAGCAGGTTGACGTCGATCAGGATATAGTTTTTCGCATGGAGTGATGCCAGTATTCTGCTGAATTCCGTTGTCGTCAACATAGCATCATCAGCAGCCTGAGCATAGGCATCGCCGTCAAAAGCCGCGGCGGGGTTGACTATGAGCGGTCGGATAACAATATGTTCTACAGAACCGTTGAATTCCACCAGTTTGCCCGGTACATTTTGCTGGCATTTCAGTTTTTTAGCTTTTAGCTCTGCATCATCAGGAAAATAAACCTGCAGCTGTTCAATCGCTGCAGTCGCTGTTATGTAGCGGTTGCCGGCCATAGCGGTTTCGATTTCCGCCAGTAATGGCGCGTACATTTTTGTGCGGGTTTCATCGAGTTCCCGGGCTGCAAACTGGCGCACCTGACTGCCGCTTTCCTCAGATTCAGCCAACTCCCTGAAGCTGGCGGCAGCTTCGATATAGCGGCCGGCTGCCAGATCAAGATTTGCCTGTTTAAAGGCCGGCCGGTTTTCAGCCAGATCAGACAGCTGGTCCGGCAGACTGCCGATGGTTGCCTTAAGATTATCAAGCCCGGCCAGTTGGTCCAGAGCTGATTCCACCACCGACAGCTCAACTTCAGCAGTCAGATAATCGTACAGCAGCGAACGCACCAGTGTTGTCAGCCGCAAACCGGTTACTTCACCCATTTCAGCAGCCAGCTTCAGATCTGATGAACTTAAACGCTCACCGGCGCGCAGTTGTATTTCGAACCCGTCCAGCACCTCGTCAATCTGTTCTTCCATCCTGATCCGGGCGTTATTGTACAATTCTTTATTGCGGCCGAATGTACCGCCGCTAAGAGCCTTCTCCTGCATATCGCGGTAGAGCGGCAGTGCTTTATCATAGTCATTTTCTGCCAAAGCTGCAGAGAAAGTCTGCAGTATTTCATCCGCGTCATTCTGTTCGCCTAAAAGCATAACTCCAAAAATTGCGCTCGCAATCAGCACCAGTGTTAGAACGATTATCAGTATTCTGCGAAAAACCGGGTTTTCAGAGTGGTCGCGGTTGTCAATATAAAAATCTCGGGCCATAAGATATCTCCAGGAGGTCAAAGCCGGGGCGGGGTATTACTTCCTCATTC
>CAZOMW010000190.1:0-1550 GCA_964581135.1 uncultured Oscillospiraceae bacterium | reverse complement strand
ATAAATCACTGGTGGTCAAAGCGTTCGCGCAGCGGAAAGATTATTTACCCAGCGATTATGCGGTTCGCACCCTGCTTAAGGAAACGCCGCATACCTTGCCGGTTGTCAGTGTCAGCGGCGAACCGTCAGCTGTTCTCGGTTCAAACGGCATTCTAGTGAGCGCTGATAATTACAGCGAAGTTCCTGCTGATTTTTCCTTCTATGAAGCTGACGGTGTGCTCGGGCTCAGTGCCAGTGCAGGGCTGGAACTGCAGGGACAGTACAGCAGAAAAGAAGCGCAGAAATCACTTGAGGTCAAATTCCGGGGTGAGTACGGACTCGGCGAAGTAACGTATCCATTTTTCCCCGGCTATGATGTTAAAACCTTTCGTAGACTTGTTCTGCGCACCTCCGGCCAGGACTGGCAATACTCCAAAGTCCGGGATTCGTTTATGACCCGCGTTGTTCAGGAACATGTCGAAGTCGATATGATGGCGGTGCGCAACTGTGTACTCTATGTCAACGGCAAATACCATGGTCTTTATGAAGTGCGCGAGAAAATTGATAAACACTACCTCGCGTCTCATTATAATATTGATCCGGATGACATTGACTTAATAAAAGGAACATCCAAGATAATGGCAGGCGACAGTAATGACTACAAGGCCCTGCTCGCTTATGTCAAGGGCAATGACCTCCGTAATGATGCTGCTTACCAGAAGGTTATGAACTGGATTGACGCCGAAAGCCTGATGGATTTTGTCATCGTCGAGGCCTTCTTCAGCAATGCCGACTCGGGCAATAAAAAATTCTGGCGTCAACGCTCTGAAGACGGCAAATGGCGTTGGAGCGTTTTCGACCTGGACTGGGCGCTGTTTCCGACCAGCTACAAAAATAACCGGTTAAAAGGCGACCTGCTTGACCCGGCGGGACATGGTACCGGCAATTTCTTCCACACATCGATCCAGGTCAGGCTGATGCAGAATCCGGATTTTGAGGAGCGGTTTATCAATCGATATGCCAATTTCCTGAATACAATTTTCACAACTGAAAACCTCTTGAAGGTGCTGGACGAGAATATCGCTATTGTCGAGCCTGAAATGCCGCGCCAGATCGCCCGCTGGGGCAAGCCTGTCAGCATGCAGGGCTGGCGGAATAACGTCGCCTCGCTGCGTCGGGTAACCTCTGAAATCCGCCAGGTTCAAATTAATACCCTGCGACAGGATTTCAATATCAGTCCGGAACGGATGAAGCAGCTGTTCCCGAAGGATTTCTCATGATCGGGCGGCGCGAAGTTAAAGCAGTGCCCAGCGGTGAAATATGGCGGCATGAAGACAAGTATCTGATCGATGAGGTGAATTTTTTTCATCTCTACTGGAAGCTGCGACCGTTCCTTGAGGTTGATGCTAACGCGGTTGTTCCAGATGACAGCATGCTGCCGCCGGAAAATCAGTTCCCGGGCTACCAGGTGCGAAGCCTTTACTTTGATACACCTGAACGGCATGCTCTGTTTGAAAAGCTGGCCGGCTTTGACCATCGTGCCAAGTACCGGATACGAATTTATAATGGAA
>CAZOMW010000189.1:0-1584 GCA_964581135.1 uncultured Oscillospiraceae bacterium | reverse complement strand
TGCTTAATTACTTCATTGAAGAACATTTAAAAGACGGCTACGAAATGCTGCTGCCGCCGCACATTCTTAATTACGAATGCGGTTATACCGCAGGTCAGTTCCCAAAATTCCGGGACGATGTTTTCCAGCTGCGTAATGATGACAGCGAAGACTTTACCCATTTTATTCTGCCGACAGCCGAAACAGCTCTGGTGAATCTGTTCCGGGATGAAATCCTGGATGAAGCAGATCTGCCGAAAAAACTCTTTGCCTATACACCTTGCTACCGCAAGGAAGCCGGCAGTTATCGCGCGGAAGAACGCGGCATGATCCGCGGCCATCAGTTCAATAAAGTTGAAATGTTCCAGTATGCACTGCCGGAGAAATCAGATGAGGCACTGGAAGAACTTGTCGATAAGGCCTGCGCTCTGGTAGAGGGTCTGGGACTGCATTATCGTTTGAGCAAGCTGGCTGCTGGCGATTGCAGCGCTTCAATGCGGAAAACTTACGATATTGAAATCTGGATCCCCAGCATGGACGATTATAAAGAAGTGAGCTCCGCCAGTAATGCCGGTGATTACCAGGCACGCCGCGGTAATATGCGCTTCCGGCGCCAGAGCACCAATCGTCCGGAATTTCTGCATACGCTCAACGCTTCCGGTTTGGCCACGAGCCGTATTCTACCGGCGATACTTGAACAGAATCAGCTGGCAGACGGCACTGTCCGGATTCCTGAAGTATTACAAAAATGGTTGGGCGGCCGCGAGATTCTCGGCACACCCATAAAAGAACGCTGACTGTATACCGCCGCTTTGCCGCATTAGCGGCAACCTGATAACGGAGGGATTTCATGCTTGTAAGAAACTGTTCCGGAGGCGTCGTTTTCTACAAAGACAAAGTATTATTGCTACGCAATGAAAAAAACGAATGGGTGTTTCCTAAAGGTGTGATTCGCACCGGGAATTACCCTGATGAAGTTGCTGTACAGCGGGTCAAGCTGGAAGCCGGAGTTGAGGCCAGAATCATATCCGCAGCCGGCCGGACTAATTATGAATTTTATTCGATAACCCGCCAGCGTCCGGTATGTAATAAAATTGTCTGGTACATTATGGAGGCTGACGACGAGTCGGTCATGCCCAGCGAAGTTAATAATTTTTCCGAAGGTCAGTTCTTTACGATAGAAGAAGCGTTGGATAAAGTAACCTACAGTCAGGATAAATCACTTTTGATGTTGTCCTATCAGAAATATAAGGAACTAGTCTGAAGCTTAGTGATGGATCAGCCCTACAATCGACTGGCCTCAGAAGCCCGAATCGAATTTACAGAACAGCGTTCGCGCTTCATCGGCTTAGGCCGTCCGGTTGCGGACGAGAGTGAAGCGCTGGCTTATCTTGAAGCTGTAAAAAATGAATTTCCCGACGCACGGCACCACGTTTATGCTTATACGTTAAGCCGCGATCAGTTTCTGCAACGATTTTCCGATGATGGCGAGCCCTCCGGTACCGCCGGCGCACCTGTGCTGAATATCCTGCAGCGCAATGGGTTATCTCAGTCGATACTTGTTGTTGTGCGTTATTTCGGCGGTATTCTGCTGGGAACCGGCGG
>CAZOMW010000188.1:0-1588 GCA_964581135.1 uncultured Oscillospiraceae bacterium | reverse complement strand
TTAGTTGAACGACTCATTTATCGCCAGCCTCCATTCATTATTTGCTGCGGCGTTTAACAATGTACTTGTTTGACACCTTAGTGCGGTTACGGGTCTTCTTACCGAGCGTAGGCACACCCCAGGGGGTTACCGGGCTGGGCATACCAATCGGAGATTTGCCTTCACCACCACCGTGAGGGTGATCGCACGGGTTCATGACCACACCGCGGACGCTGGGGCGAAAACCCAGGTGACGTTTGCGGCCGGCTTTGCCGATATTGATGTTTTCGTGCTCAGAGTTACCTACCGAGCCGACTGTAGCACGGCATTTCAGCATCACCATCCGGACTTCACCGGAAGGCAGACGAATCTGGGCGTAGCCGTTTTCCTTGGCCATCAGCTGAGCGTGGGCGCCTGCGGTACGAACCATCTGCGCGCCCTTGCCGGGCTTCATTTCAACATTGTGAATTACTGTACCAACCGGAATATTTTCCAGCGGCAGACAGTTGCCATCAATGATATCGGCATCAGGGCCGCTGACGACCATACTGCCGGGTTTAACTCCGTCCGGAGCCAGAATGTAGGCTTTCTGACCATCAATATACTGGATCAGTGCCAGATAAGCTGTACGATTGGGATCATATTCAATCGCTTTGACGGTGGCATTGATGCCGTCGCGTTGGCGTTTCCAATCGATTACACGAATTTTTGTTCGGTTGCCGCCGCCGCGGTGGCGGACTGTGATGCGGCCATGAGCATTGCGGCCGCCTGTATTTCCTCTCGAGACCAGAAGCGCCTTCTCGGGCTTCTTGTCGCTGACTTCAGAAAAATCAGCTACGGTCATCTGCCTTCTGGCAGGAGAAGTCGGATTAAAGCTTTTGACTGCCATTTCGGTTCACTCCTTCTCTTTTCCGACTCACTGGCCGAAACCGAATTCCTCAATTGTTGTCTTATACTTGCGGGTTGACTGGGTCTGTTTGCCGCCCGTTGTCAGATAAGATTCAGCTGAGGGATCTGTGTCAATCGTCACGACAGCCTTTTTATAGCCGACTGTTTTGCCGACATGGACGCCCTGACGTTTTGTTTTGCCTTCATAGTTGGTGGTATTGATAGCCTTGACTTTTACTTCAAACAGTTTTTCCACCGCCTGACGTATTTCGGGCTTGGTTGAGCCGACGGCAACGATAAAAGTATATTTGCCGATGGCGGCATCAGCGGTGCTGCGCTCCGTGATGACCGGACGGATGATAATGTCATGTGCGGTTTTCATCAGGCATACACCTCCTGGACTTTTTCGACAGCGGCCTTGGTCATGACAAATTTGTCAAACTTAAGGATGTCAAATACGTTGATTGTGTTTACACGCGCGAGTTTGATGCCGACCAGATTGCGGGCTGACAGCTCAACATTTACATTCTTATCATCAAGAACAAGAAGCGCTGATTGCTGTACTCCGATACGGTTCAGAAGACCAGCCATGCTCTTGGTTTTGATTTCCGGTAGTTCCAGCGTGTCCAGCACAATGATGCTGCCGGCGTTGTATTTTGCCGAGAGCGCTGATTTCAGAGCCAGACGGCGCATTTTTTTGGGCAGCGTGTAGCTGTAGTCA
>CAZOMW010000187.1:0-1602 GCA_964581135.1 uncultured Oscillospiraceae bacterium | reverse complement strand
GTGCATTACGAAAGGAGACTTTATATGATTTGGAATATTATTGTATGGATTATAGTTGGTGCGATCGGTGGCTGGCTGGCCAGCATGATCATGGGTAGGAATTCTCAAATGGGAGCAGGTGCTAACATCGTAGTCGGCATAATTGGTGCTTTCATTGGAGGGTTTGTCCTGTCAGCGCTGGGAGTCGGTGGCGATTTAGGCTCGTTCAACGTTACGTCAATTCTGACTTCACTTGTCGGCGCGATTATCCTGCTGGCAATAGTCAATCTGCTTACCAGAGGACGTATCCGCTGACCGGGTTCACTAAATAACTTAACTGGATAAGCATATAATTTAGCTTATCAGCTTACAAACAAGATAATCAGATAAAACAGCCCGGCTTGATTTTTTCAAGTCGGGCTAGCTTTTTGGTTTTATATTATTTTTGTTTCATTTCACTAACGAATCGCCCACGGGGGCCGCGCCTGTTGCGCTGTACTCTGACCTATCTTCTTAGCGGGGAATCCCTCGACAATGTCATTATCAGCAAAAGCACTGCGTTGCTTAACCAAGCTGCCGGTCGTGACCAGCGTATTGCGGCCGAGTTTGCTATAGTCGCAAACAATTGCACCAGGTTCAATTACACTGCCGGAGCCGATTGTAGTTCCGTGAATAATGCAACCGGGGCCGATGACAACGTCATCTTCGATAATCAACTGGTTGTCGGGCAGAAGGTGAAGTACAGTGTTTTCCAGAATCTGCACATTGTTGCCGATCCTCACAGGCCCATGCGAATCGCCGATGATCCGGACGCCAGCGCCAATGACTGAACCTTCACCAATGATAACGTCACCGTTAATTTCAGCTGTATCATAAATGAAAGCGGAAGCTCCGATAATCGGATGCTTGTCACCGTATGGATATAGCTTGCCCATGTCGGCACCTCCCTTGGGATCAAAATCGACAACGTGTTTTTCGCTTTGCGCCAGCGCAAGGTTCTGACCGCGCATGCGAGCGATCATGGCCCGGTCTTCAGTTGTCAGCTTACGGATAACCCTCGCCGGACGGCCGACAGCCACAGATTCGTCCGGAATAATCTGGCCGGCAGCGACTAATGTGCCTTCACCGAAGATGCAGAAATTTCCCATCTTTGAGCCGGGCAAAAAAATTGTACCGTTACCGATCTCGCAAAAATTACCAATTACAGCACCAAGGACCAGACATTTATGACCAAAAACGGTCTTGCCGCCGATCTTTACCGGAAACTCCGGCATCCCGATCAGCACCGAGTTTTCTAAAAGCCAGGTCGAATTGCCGATTGTTACTGAATCACCAATGCTGCGCATCACAGAGCCTTGGGCGATGTAAACACCGCTTCCAACTCGGAACCGGCCGATCAGCCTGGCTGAGTCGGCGACTTGGAATGCTGCCTCAACTGTATGGTAAGCAGAGTCAGGCGCTTGCGACTTGGTCATATCATCCCTCGCTCTCTTCGTGGATCAGTTGCATCTAGTTTAAACTAAAAATCAGCAAAATCAAAAACTGACTATAGTTTTAACGAGCTGGGCCCTCACTGTACCAATAGCACCAGCGCTCCGGCTGGCGCTTTGTTAAAATGAAGAC
>CAZOMW010000186.1:0-1653 GCA_964581135.1 uncultured Oscillospiraceae bacterium | reverse complement strand
AAACCTCATTGACTTCTTATCTGAAGACAAGCGGCGGCAAAGGATATCACATAGTGGTACCTCTGCGACCTGCCGCTGACTGGGAAAAGGTGCGTGGTTTGGCGAAGTTGATAGCACAAACAATGGTGGCTAAATGGCCTGAAAACTACACTGACAACATGCGCAAAGTTAATCGTAAAGGCCGTGTTTATGTGGACTGGGTACGCAACGGCAGAGGCGCAACCTCGGTTTGCAATTTTTCTTTGCGCAGCAGAAAGGGCGCATCTATAGCCTGGCCGCTGCGCTGGTCTGATCTTACGAAAATATTACCTAATGAAGTGACCTTGAAAAATCACAAGGAATTCGAAAAGACCCTGAGCGGCTGGAAAGATTTTTTCGACCAGACTCAAGAACTAAAGTGAGCCAAAAACCTTTTTGGGGGCCGCATCGTGAGATGCGGCCCTTTGCTATAATTGGGAATAATGGTGTTATTCAGCATTTTTTGCAGGCAGGCTAAAGTGCTAAGATTTTCCAGGAGGTTTTGTTATGAAGTCATATCGCAAAGTACTAACTTTTAAAACCAGAACCAGAAGAGCTTTTTTAAATATTACCCCTGAAATTATTGCTGCTTTGCGTGAAAGCGGCATCAGGGAAGGACTGCTTTTATGCAATTCCATGCATATAACATCCAGTGTTTTTATTAACGATGATGAATCGGGGCTGCATAAGGACTTTGAAGTCTGGTTAGAAAAGCTGGCGCCTGAAAAACCATATGAACAATATGCACACAATGGCTATGAAGATAACGCTGATGCTCATCTCAAAAGAACAATAATGGGCAGGGAAGTTGTCGTGGCAATAACGGAGGGCAAACTGGATTTCGGCACCTGGGAGCAGATTTTTTACGGCGAATTTGACGGCAAACGCGAAAAACGTTTATTAATCAAAATCATTGGCGAGTAAGAACCTGAATCTAAATTCGAAACGTTCTATGCCCATTATGTAATACCTGTCTGTATGACAGGCTGGCTACTGCCGACCACGGTATAATTCAATGTGATCAAATTATTTTTGCCACAGAACGGGAGAGATTATATCGCCGGGTCTTTTCTCAAAGAGGGCTTATTATGAAATTTAATAGCAGTTCGATCAGACTAATCTCAAGCATAATCATGGTTGCTGCGATTTCGCTCAGCAGTGCTTGTGCAGATCAAACTGATTCAACAACTGCGACTGCTGATATAGAAACGACAATCACGCCTGCCGTTACAACCGGCACTACAGCTTCGCAATCGTCTATAGGTGCTCCGTCTGCCACAACTGCGAATGGCTCTACCACGGCAGCAACCAGTGCAGTCGCACCAACTACCTCAGCTCTTGAATTTTTCCCGTCGGTTGAAAATCGCGAGCCGGAAACAGATTACACACCTGCTTTTGCCGGCCAAACCAGAGCGCCCGGCCTTCGCACTAAAACACCTTACAATTTTAGAGTTATCAGCGATGATCTGAAATCGCCCTGGGGAATCGCTGTGCTGCCCGATAACCGCTTTGCTATAACTGAAAAAGACGGAGCTTTACGGATCGCAAACATCAATGGAGAATTGAGCGACCGGATCACCGGCTTTCCTGAGCTGGATACCCGCAGCCAGGGTGGTTTGCTGGACGTAGCGCCGG
>CAZOMW010000185.1:0-1696 GCA_964581135.1 uncultured Oscillospiraceae bacterium | reverse complement strand
TGGGAAATGGTGAGACCACCCTTGATGCCATGGTTAATGCAAGGCGAATAGGCAATTACCAGTGACGGGCCATCGTATGCTTCTGCCTCAGCAAGTGCTTTAAGTGTCTGAGCCTGGCTGGCACCCATCGCGATTTGCGCGACATAGACATAACCGTAGGTCATGGCCATCATGCCAAGGTCTTTCTTCTTGACCGGCTTGCCACCGGCCGCGAATTCAGCAATTGCACCAGTCGGGGTCGATTTGGAAGCCTGACCGCCGGTATTAGAGTAAACTTCGGTGTCGAGAACGAGGACGTTGATATTTTCGCCAGTGGCCAGAACGTGATCGAGGCCGCCGAAACCAATGTCATAAGCCCAGCCGTCACCACCGATAATCCAGGTGGAGCGTTTGACGAAGTAGTCTTTCAGCTTCAGCAGGTCAGCAACCATTTTTTGCTGTTTTTCGTCACTAGGTTTATATGCTGTGAGAGCTGCAGTCAGGCCGTCAGCCACGGCGCGGGTCTTGTCGTTATCGTCCTTGCCTGCTTTGTACAGGGTAATGGCTTCCTTCAGGCTGTTGTCGTGACTTACTGCAGTCAGCGACTCCAGGTTGGAGGCAACGCGGGCACGGAGCTGTTTATAGCCAAGGTGCATACCCAGACCATGCTCAGCATTGTCTTCGAACAGTGAGTTGCCCCAGGCAGGTCCACAGCCCATGCGATTGGGTGTGTAAGGCATTGAGGGGGCAGATCCACCGTAAATGGACGAACAGCCGGTAGCATTGGAAATCTGCATACGATCGCCGAACAGCTGGGTTACCAGCTTGACATAAGGGGTTTCACCACAGCCTGCACAGGCGCCGGAGAATTCAAACAACGGCTGCTCGAACTGGCTGCCTTTGACGGTTGTGCGGCTCATCGGGTTGGGTTTGAAGCTCAGGTTCTGAGCGTATTCCCAGTTCTTGGCCTGGACAGTGTGTTGTGCGATCGGCTCCATGACCAACGCTTTGTTTTTGGCCGGGCAGGTGTCGGCGCAGGAACCGCAGCCTGTGCAGTCATTGACTGAGATTTGTATGCGGTACTGATAGCTGTCGTATGGCTTCATGCCCTTTACTGTTTCAAAGGCTTCCGGAGCATTCGCAGCTTCTGCTTCATTGAGCAGGGCCGGACGGATAACCGCGTGCGGGCATACGTAGGAGCACTGGTTGCACTGGATGCAGTTTTCTTTGATCCATTTCGGTACATTTAGAGCAATGGCGCGTTTTTCGTACTTACTGGTTCCCTGCGGGAAGGTGCCGTCGGCACGATCTGCAAAAGCACTTACCGGCAGCGAATCGCCCATCTGTCTGTTCATAACGTTAGCGATATTGCGGACAAACTCGGGGACGTTTTCGTCAACTTCTACAGCTGCGTCAGCTGCGTCAGCCCAGTGCGCAGGTACTTTAACTTCATGGACATCAGCAATACCGGCGTCAACGGCGGCATAGTTCATATTAACAATTTCTTCGCCTTTGTTGCCGTAGCTCTTGACAATGGCATCCTTCATATAGGTGATGGCGTCATCAACAGGAATGACATTCGACAGTTTAAAAAACGCTGCCTGCATGATGGTGTTGATCCGGCCGCCCAGGCCAAGATCACCGGCTTTGTTTATAGCATCAATGGTGTAGAATTTGATGTTCTTGCTGGCCAGCTCACGCTTAATGTTGGCGGGCA
>CAZOMW010000184.1:0-1783 GCA_964581135.1 uncultured Oscillospiraceae bacterium | reverse complement strand
AGCCGAAGTATTCGCTGGAACGTTTTGGCGGTACGAGTTTGCCGAAGAAAGAACGCGACAAGGCCTGAATGCCGCCCTGTACACTGCCCACCAACACAGCCATGGCCCAGAACAGCATGCCAGCACGTTTAAGCGCCGCGTCATACGCAGAGGCTGCTTCATTATCGTTCAGGAAAGCAGACATTTTATTACCGAATCCAGTTAAGGCTGTAGTAACTACACGCTGATCGTTGACTGCCGGGTAAAGCGAAGCGGTCAGTTCAATTTGTTCATTTACCAGGTCCTGGAAACCTACAGCCCTTGTCTCAGACGAAAGGATGCCGCGGCCTCCGGTTAATATAGCTTTAAGCTGTTCCTCATAGCGGTCACGGGCATCCTCCGCCAATGGTTCCGCCGTGGTTTCGTTTAAGGCCTGTTGAAAGTGTTCGGTGTAGTCCAGATCATAGGCAATTTGAGACGGTTCCAGAGAGAAGCCCATGTAAAAGCCGACAAGACAGATAAACAGGTAGACACAAATCGCGATGGTCAGCATCCGGATGGCTCCGGCAGTGCGGGCCAGGCGGCTGAACAGAATGGAGCAGGGCACTGCTACCAGCTGGGTGACAAGCAGGGCCAGGATCATACCTGTGGCACCCAAACCGATTGCCGTTCCATATATAGTCGCCATATGAATGACTGTATTAACTCCGTCGATGTAGAAGAAATAGGCGATCATAAAAGTAAGCACAGCTTTATTCCGGATGATTTCCCGTGCAGTTCTGACCAGATTACGCAAGGCCGAGCTTATCAGCGTGCCTGCCGGCTTTTCCTCATAGTGCACCTGTTGAACATTGCGGAGCATCGGGATGCTGAAGATCAGCCACCAGGCAGCCGCAAGCAGGCAGGATATACGCACTGCCAGCGTACCGTCAATGCCGATCCGTTCGCCAAACATAATCAGGGCAATTGAAATTAAAAACGGAATTGTACTGCCGCCAAGATACCCCATGGAAAAGCCATAAGCGGAAACGCGGTCCATCCGGACAGGCGTAGTGACATCCGTCAGAAATGAATCGTAAAACAAAATCGAGCCGGCAAATCCGACATAAGAAAGCACATAACCAACCAGCATCAAACGATAGTTGCTCAGCAGACCGAGACTGGCGGTAAAGACAACACCCATTAGCATGAATGCAGTAAACAGCCTCTTCTTCATGCCGCGGAAATCAGCTATCGCGCCCAGAAAAGGTGCGGATACAGCAACCAGCAGGGTTGCGATGGAGCTGGCATAGCCCCAGAGTACATCACCTGCGGCTCCTGAACTTTTGGCAACATTAGCAAAGTAGATCGGGAATACTGCCGCCACTATTATCGTGGCATAAACGCTGTTAGCCCAGTCATACAGAATCCAGCTTTTTTCCTTACTGGTAAATTTACCGTTGGGGGCAGCATCAATTGCTGCTTTGACAGGTGCTTCCAGATCAGAAAAGGTCGTTTTGCTTGAATCCTCATGTTCTTTTTTCATATTTCAGCTCCGTTCGCGAACGACAGTAAAAATGACGCAATTATGTTTTTATTGTAACTGAAAAGTGAATGTAATGCATAGCTAATTCAAAAACGGCATAAAAAACCAAGCCTCGATAATCAAAACAAGCCTCGATAATCAAAAAAAGGGTGCCCTTGCGGACACCCTCTGCTTGTTTGTTTCTGATTCAGGATCAGTACATGCCGCCCATGCCGCCGCCTGCGCCTGCGGGCATTGCCGGCTCGGGCTCAGGAATGTCGGCCACGACAGCTTCGGTTG
>CAZOMW010000183.1:0-1855 GCA_964581135.1 uncultured Oscillospiraceae bacterium | reverse complement strand
GATCATAGGGTATCTCCAGATAATGGTCGCGGAATGAGTTGTTTTGTTCCGGATCCAGCACTTCCAACAGAGCAGAGGTAGGATCGCCCCGGAAATCGCTGCCAACCTTGTCTATTTCGTCCAGCAGCAGTAATGGGTTATCTGTGCCAATCTGGCGGATAGCGGCAATAATGCGTCCGGGCATGGCGCCAACATAGGTTTTGCGGTGACCACGGATTTCAGCTTCGTCGTGAATGCCGCCTAATGACATACGGGTATATTTTCGACCCAGCGCCTCAGCCACGGAGCGGGCAATTGAGGTCTTGCCTGTGCCCGGTGGCCCTACAAGACAAAGGATCGGCCCCTTTGTGGCAGTTTCGCCTTTTTCCAGGCGCAGTTTGCGAACGGCCAGGTATTCCAGAATTCTTTCCTTTACCTGTTTAAGGCCGTAATGATCACGGTCAAGGATTTTCCTGGCTTCAGCTATATCCAGATGTTCTTCATCCAGCTCACCCCAAGGCATTTCGAATACCAGGTCAAGATAATTTCTGATAACAGCGCCTTCCGGATAGCCGGCCGGCATTCTGCTTAAGCGTTTGATCTCTTTCTCCAGACGCGGGTGCGCTTCTTCCGGAGTATTCGACTTTTTAAGCTGTTCCTGATATGCAGCAATTTCATCCTGAACGCTTTCCTGTTCGCCGA
Source organism: uncultured Oscillospiraceae bacterium (assembly GCA_964581135.1). Lineage (GTDB taxonomy): Bacteria > Bacillota > Clostridia > Saccharofermentanales > UBA5734 > JAXGXQ01. The sequence continues at coordinate 1,174 of CAZOMW010000183.1, read as the reverse complement.
GCTCGTTTTGAATAACCTTCATCTGCTCGCGCAGGAAGTATTCCTTTTGATTCTTCTCTACAGTTTGACGAACCTTTTCGCCAATATCATGTTCGAGCTCTGCAATATATTTTTCCCTTCCCAGAATCAGAACCAGTTGCCGGATACGCTCAATCGGATCAATGGCTTCCAGCAGCTCCTGCTTTTCCGTCTGCTGTAAAGCCAGATTCGCAGTGATGGTATCAGCAGCTTCACTGGCGTCATTCATACCGCCAATCGCGACAATAGCTTCGGGCGAAAATTTACTGCTGGCACCGGCATATTCTTCCAAAGACTGAATAAGCTGACGCCGCCAGGCCTCAAGTTCATTCAGATCCAGCGATTCCACCAGAGGAAGGTACTGTTCTACCTCAACGCGGTAGTAAGGCTCCTCTTCGATGACGCGGATCATTCGGGCGCGGCGTACGCCTTCAACCAGCAGTTTTGCTGAGCCTTCACTGCCGGTTTGCTCGACTACCTGACGAATGCGCGCTACACAGCCGATCTCATATATTTCAGAAGGTGTAGGCCATTCCAGGTTGACATCTTTTTGGGTTGCGAGAAAAATCAGCTGGCTGCCGCCGGTTGCCGCATCTATGGCTTGACGGGAACGATCGCGGGCGACATCAAAAGCGAGTGTAATTCCGGGGAAAACTGTCAATCCGCGCAAGGGAATCATGGGAACATCAAGCAGAATGTTCATATCATCACCGGAACGCTTTTTAGCAGCCGGGCGGGCAGGCTTGGCCTTGCCGGCCGCTGTGGTGCTTCTTCGAGTGGCTGCTGTGTTGCTTCTTCTCGTGGCCGCTGTGGTGCCTTTTCGAGTGGCGGTTGTGCCGGTTTTTGCCGCAGAACCGGTTGGTTTGCGTGGTGCTGTTTTGCGTCTGGTGCTGGTCTGTCCGGCTTTGGTTTCTGTATCCTGGTCAGTCATCGGATCAAGTTCATCATCCTGATCACGCTTATTGTCGTCATTCATATATTTACGCTCCGTTAACTTTATCGTGCGTATATTATACCATTGCGCCAAATCTCATGCCGTCGGCATATATCTGCAAGTTAATAAAAAGGGCGCCTCTTTGTAGAGGCGCCCAGTTCGTTTAGCGGAATCCGGTTTACTCGATGATTGTGGAGATGGTGCCGGAACCAACTGTTTTAC
>CAZOMW010000182.1:0-1881 GCA_964581135.1 uncultured Oscillospiraceae bacterium | reverse complement strand
GCGCCGCAATGGCGGGTTTACGGCCGATTGTCGAATGGATGACCTTTAATTTCTCTCTGGTGGCTTATGACCAGGTTGTCAGCAATGCCGCAAAAATGCGTTATATGTCCGGTGGCCAGTTTTCGGTACCGATTGTATTCCGTGGTCCTAACGGCCCGGCTGAATACCTGGCAGCGCAGCATTCACAGGCGCTGCAATCAATCTACGCGCATATTCCAGGCGTCAAAGTTGTCGCCCCGGCCACACCCTACGACGCCAAAGGCTTGCTGAAAACAGCGATCCGCGACGACAACCCGGTGCTTTTTCTGGAAGGCGAGCTGATGTACGGCTGGAAAGGCGAAGTGCCAACGGAAGAATACCTGATTCCTTTCGGACAAGCAGATATAAAACGCCCCGGCAAAGATTTGACTCTTATTACGCACAGTAAACCTTTGCGTATGGTTATGCAGGCCGCAGCTGATCTGGAAAAGGCCGGAATTGATGCCGAAGTTATCGATTTGAGATCCATCCGGCCACTCGATGAAAAAACAATTTATGACTCGGTGAAAAAAACGAACCGTTGTGTTGTAATTGATGAATCCTGGCCTTTTGCCAGTGTTGGCTCGCATGTCGCCTGGCTTATATCCCGGAATTGCTTTGATCTGCTGGACGCACCAGTAGAGCTGGTTTCCTCCGAGGATATTCCGATGCCTTATAACCATCAGCTTGAACTGGCTGCGCAGCCTTCAGTCAAAAAAATTGTTGCAGCAGCACATTCAGTTCTTTATCTCCAGTAGGAGGATTTTGTAATGGCAGAAAAATTATTGATGCTGGCCTTATCTCCAACCATGGAAGAAGGCGTTATTTCGCGTTGGTTGAAAAATGAAGGTGACAAGATAGAGTCAGGTGATCTTCTGGCTGAGGTCGAAACAGATAAAACAACTATGGATTACGAATCGTCAACCAGCGGGGTATTGCTCAAACAGGTAGTCGCTGAAGGCGGCAGTGCTGCGATTGGTGACCTCATTGCTATCGTTGGCGAGGAAGGTGAAGATATCTCATCTTTACTCGAAGAGGGCAATTCACAGGCAGCCGTGGCTGCACCGGCAGCTAAAAACGAAGAAAAGGCTGAACCGGAAACTGAGGCAGAGCCTGCGCCGGGAGCCAAAGCTGGCGAATCAGCTGAACAAACGGCTGAACAAATGACTGAAACACCGAAACCTGAATCAGCTGAAAAGGATAGTGCCCAGCCAAAGACTGTTGATGAGGGCGGAATGGTAAGGGCATCTCCATTGGCTCGGAAACTGGCCGAAAATAATGAACTCAGTATTGAAGGTATTAACGGAACAGGCCCGGAGGGCAGGATAATTAAGGCTGATGTTGAAAAAGCAATCGCGGCGGGCGGGCAATCTGCTGCCAAAGAAACCACTAAAGAAGCCTCCCCTGCTGCTAAAGCAGTCAAACCGGCTCCAGCTGCAGCTTCCGCAGATATGCCAGCGGGCGTTCAGCCGCAAGCTGCGCCCGGGGATGTGTCAATTCCCGTTTCTGGTAAACGGCGGGTAATTGCCCAACGGCTTTCAGAATCAAAATTCTCAGCGCCGCATTACTATCTAAAGGTCCGGGTAGAAGTGGATGGCCTGCTTGCCTCCCGTAAACGACTTAACGAAAAAGCGGCAACTAAAATATCCATCAACACATTCCTGATCAAATTCGCGGCCGAAGCACTGAAGCGTCATCCGGTTGTTAATTCCAGCTGGGCGACAGATTCAATTATCCGGCACGGCAGTATTGACATCGGGCTGGCGGTTGCTCAGGAAGATGGCTTGATTACCCCAATCGTCCGCAACTGCGGCAACAAAGGCCTTGTCCAGATTGAACAGGATTTGCAGGAACTGATTGAAA
>CAZOMW010000181.1:0-1885 GCA_964581135.1 uncultured Oscillospiraceae bacterium | reverse complement strand
GGCAGCAGCATTTCGTAGCCGTCTTTTAAATGTTCTTCAATGAAGTAATTAAGCAGCGCCCATTCAATCAAAGCACCTTCACCGCGATAAATCCAGAAGCCGCTGCCGCCCAGTTTGGCGCCGCGGGTATAATCGATTAACTGCAGACGTTCCGCGATATCAACGTGATGGAAGGGTTTGAAGCCGAATTCCGGTGGTGTACCGAAGACACGCACAACTTTATTGTTTTCCTTACCGCCGGCAATGACATCGTCAGCCGGAATATTCGGCAAAGCGTCCATGAAATCCTGTTGTATTTTTTCCAGCTCGCTTAATTCGTTGTCCAGCCGCTTTATCTCATCGCCGACATCTTTCATGCGAGAAAGAGTCGCTGTAATATCTTCACCGGCTTTTTTCATTTGCGGAATCGCGGCTGAGGTTTTGTTTCTTTCGGCCTTAAGGTTCTCAACTTCAAAAATTAATTCCCGGCGGCGGGTGTCGCGTTCCAGAAACTCAGTAAATTCAACCTCATATTCCTTGGCCAGCAGACGTTCCCGCACCCACTCGGGCTTTTCACGAATCAGATTAATATCCAGCATTGCAGCATCCTCCAGTTAATAGACATCATATTTAATTTAGCGGTCAGGCGCAAGATTTTCGGGATTCAGTCCCAACAGATCCTCTGGCAGGAAAATGCCGTCTTTACGCACCAGCTCGCCATCCAGCCAGACTTCACCGCCGCCATGCTCCGGACGTTGGATTTGAATCAGATCCCAGTGAATCGCGGAGCGGTTGCCGTTATCTGCCTTGGCATAGGCATTACCGGGTGTGAAATGAATGGACCCGCAGATCTTTTCGTCAAAGAGTGTGTTGCCGATTGGTTCGCGAATCATTGGATTAACACCAAAAGAAAATTCGCCAATTGCCGAAGCGCCTTCATCGGTTTGCAGAATTTTGTTCAGCAGTTCGTTATTACCGTCACAGCTAGCCTGGATAACCTTGCCGTTTTTAAATTCCAGGCGGACCTGACGGAAAGTCTGGCCGAAATATTCGGAAGCGACATTGTAAGTGATGACACCCTCAACCGTGCCTTGAACCGGCGCGGTGTATACTTCACCGTCAGGAACATTGCGGCGGCCATAGCAGCAGACGCTGGGCATATCTTTAATTGAGAACCGGATATCAGTACCCGGTGCCAGTATGTGCACCTTTTCAGTGCGATCAAGGCGCGCGGCCAGCTTCAGCTCCGCCTTGTACAGGCTGTCATAGTCGATTAAAGCGACATCCAGATTAAAGTCACAAAAGTCGGCATAAGACATACCGGCCTTCTGGGCGCTGCTGTGAGTAGGATAATCTACCAGCACCCAACGACGCTCATTAATAATTACGTCTTTCAGTGACCGATTGATCCGGGAATTCAACTGCAACCGTTCAGCTGGAATACCGCTGAGTTCCTGATCATTCTGAGTTGCCCGAATTGTGATGTTGGCTGCCAGATCCTGCCAGCGCACCGTGTCCCAATCAAGGCGCCGCTCCAGAAACCTTGTTGTTTCGGGCACGTCCGGGTCTAACAATTCATACTGCAATCGCGAAATTTCTTCATCCTGCCACTCAATCACAGGATAAACACCCATGCTTTTTGCCTGCCGGATAATTGCCATTACCAAGGGTTTGGCGGTTATTGAGGCGCTAACCTGAAAGTATTCACCCCGCTGCATAGCAGTAGAGTGGTTCATCAGAACGAAAGCTAGCTGGTCTAGGCGTGGATCATGCATGGGCGTTTCTCCTTGGGTTTAATAGATATTTATACGTTAATCATATCACGATTTCAGTTCGCTTTTAGCGGGCGGGCCATAACCCAAATGCCGATTTCTCTGAAACCCAGCCCACGATAGATCACTCCAGC
>CAZOMW010000180.1:0-1888 GCA_964581135.1 uncultured Oscillospiraceae bacterium | reverse complement strand
TGTGTTTGGCAAGATAGAAACCTACCAGAGTGGAAGCTAAGAATCCTACCACCCCCGAAGGCCAATTGTTATTGCATTTTCGAATGCTGAAGCCTGTAACTCTGACCTTCATGCAGCAGGAGTAAACCATGGTGCACCAGGCGGTCCAAGATCGCGGTCGTCAGCTTCTGGTCGTAGAAAATAGTATTCCATTCATCGAAAGGTAGATTTGTAGTAATAATCACGCTCCTTTTCTCGTAACAAGCGGAAATAGCTTCAAACAAGAGCTGTGTTCCAACGCGCTCGAACGGAATATAGCCCCACTCGTCAAGAATTAATGTCTGGGCTCTATCCAGTTTCTTCCAGAATTGGGTCTCTATTTTCTGAGCCTTGGCTTGAGACAGAAGATTAACCAGTCGGCTCGTTTTGAAGTATAAAACTCTGTAATCACGCCGACAAGCTTCTATTCCGAGGGCCGTCGCCAGATGGGTTTTACCGGTGCCTGGACGACCGTAGAGGATCAGGTTCTGTTTGTTTCTTACAAAATCACAGGAGCGCAGAGTATCCGCAGTTATGCCGTCTGGTAAAGTTACATTGGAAAAATCGAAATCCTCAAAGCTTTTCATCAAGTCAAACCCGGCCTGCTGGATATAGCGGTTGCGCCGTTCCAATTCGCGGTCTCGCACAGCCTCTGTCAGAACCTTGAGCAGAAATTCCTCCTGGGTTTCGGCTTGTATATTGGCATACTCTTCGGCAATATGTGAACCTAGCCGCAACTGCCGGCATAGTTCGCGGATCACTTGCTGCTGCATGCCGCACCTCCCATAAGTTTGGCGTAGGGCGTGAAATCAAGTGGATACTCTTTGAGCTCGGGAACATAATCCGGCACAGCATTCTTGGGTATCTGGCCGGGTTTGTTCAGCACAAATGCATAAGCAGAGATCAAAGCGTCTGCGTCTTTGGGTGCCATTTTAACTGCATCGCTAAGTGCGTTCACAGACCTGTCCAGGCCATCTTCCCGACAGGTTTGAGCAACCACCTTCAAAACCTGCTTCTTGCCGTCAAGGTCACAGTCGCCAAGAAACTGGCGGACCGGTTCAGCTAAACCCTGAAAAAACCCGCTGTATTTCAAGGCTGTAGGCCGCTGCGCCAGGACATCCAGATAAGGACCCCAGATCATTGATTCTTTGTTCTTGCCATACAACCGCGGATGCTGGACAACTGGTTGCATCTTGTCATCAAGGACCGTCACATAGTATGCATCCAGTTTGAGAGTCACTTCCTGTCGTGCCATGCTTCCGGATGTCGAATAACTGTTGCTCTGGAATTTGGCCATCCCGTACTGGTTGGTTATGGCCAGAACATAACGGCAGACTTCAAAATCATATCTGGGTAGCGGATTCATCCTGTTCTTGTCATCTTCAAACAGTTGCCAGACCAGCTTTTCGTGCTTGTAGTGCTCGCGTTCAAGATCCTGGTCACAGACTCGGAGAAGCTCACGGTTATAGGTTTTAAGGTCATCCATTTGCGGGACCGGCACAAAGTAATTGCGCCGACTGTAGCCCACGTAGTTTTCCACCGAACCTTTTTCATGGCCAGAGGCCGGGTTGCAGAAATTACTGTCAAACCCATAATGACACTGCAGCCGCCGAAAACTATCGGTGACTTCGCGCTCACCCTGCGCTTTAATTGCCTTGACCGCAGTTGACATATTGTCAAACCGGATCACAGTTGGCACATAGCCAATATGCCGGAAGATATTCTTCAGGCCTTGCGCCAGACATTCAAAATTCTCGCCTTTGAAGAGCTGAGTGAATTTCGCATCCGAGTGCGGCAGTGTCAGCGCCAGGTGGCGGCCTTCATAATAGATGCCCTTTTCATAGAAACAGGTGGTGCCGAAGTCCACCTG
>CAZOMW010000179.1:0-1894 GCA_964581135.1 uncultured Oscillospiraceae bacterium | reverse complement strand
AAATGACGGATCTGGAAAAAAACGCCTTTTTGCAGGCGTTCAGTACTTACGGCAATAGCACTTTAGTCGGTGTTGCCGTTATTGGCGGTCAGTTCAGTGAAGGCATCGACTTAGTTGGCGAGCAGCTTTCAGGTGTTGTGATTATCGGCGTTGGGCTGCCCCAGCTTAGTCCTGAACGCGAGATTCAGCGCCAGTATTTTGGCGAAAAACTCGGCGCCGGCTTTGAATTCGCCTATCAGTACCCCGGTTTCAACCGCGTGCAACAGGCAGCCGGACGTGTTATCCGCAGTGAACAGGACCGCGGCTTTGTTTTATTAATCGACGAACGTTACGGCAGGCCCGATTATGAAAGCCTCTTCCCTGCCGACTGGAGTCCGCATAATGTCAATGACGAAGAGGACCTGCAGGCTGAGCTAAAAGACTTTTTTGGCTGAATATTCGATTCAGGAATTGAACTTGAGAAATTTTTTCCGATTTTGTCGAGACTTGAAGATTAATCAGAAATCATTATTTAGCTTATCAAGTCTCACATGGTTTAGCGTCTGCCGGCGGCAGGCTTATATCCAATAAATCAAGTCTTGTGTAGGCTTTTTCCATGCGATCCTGAACAAAGCGACGGGATAATTCCATAAAAACCTTAGCCGTGTTTTCCGAGACAGTAAACGAATACAATCGCTCAATCGGCGCGCTCATGACATAACGCAGCAGTGGCAACAGTCCATCGGTCAGCTTTACAGCTGCAGATGCACTCGAGCCATTCAAATGGCGACGACAAACAACACCGCAGACACTGTAGCTGAACCATAACTGCTCCTCGGCTTTTTCACAAACAACACAGGCTTCCAGCAATGGTTCATAACCCATAATCTGCATCAGGCGGAAGCCGCAGACATGAGTCACTAAAAGCGGCTCAATCTGGCCGTTAATTAGCGCATTCACAGTATATGCCCAAAATGGATACAAGAGCGGCTGTTCAGGCTCATGGCGCAGACAGTCAAGGAACAGTTCCGAAAGATGGGCAGCGCAAACCAGTTTTGTCAGGTCGGATTGCAGCCCGATAAATGATTCTACCAATTCAACTTCATTAACAAAAAGTCTGCTGCGGTTGCTGAACAGAGTAAAATCGCTGAGCGCGAATTCCTGTGTGCCCGCCAGCATTCGACTGCGGGTGCGTCTGGCACCGCGCGCTGAAGCTGTTACCAAACCGCGTTCACGCGTCAGAATATCAAGAATGCGGTCCGCGTCGCCGACGGGAACCGCACGCAAAACAAAGCCGCGGACTACTTCAACTGCCATTATCAGGAATCCTGCAGATAACCGATGTCGCGCAGAATACCGCTGCGGTTCTGCCAGTCTTCCCTCACCTTAACGTGGAGTTCAAGATAAACTTTGCAGCCAACCATTTTTTCAATCTTCAGGCGCGCGTCAGTGCCGATTGCTTTCAGCATTGAGCCGCCTTTGCCAATCAGGATGCCTTTGTGAGTATCCTTTTCAGTCAGAATTGAGGCGTCAATATGAATAAAAGTACGGCGCGGTTCAAGAAATTCTTCCTCACCCTCTGCCTCAACCTCTGCCTCAACCTCTGCCTCAACCTCTGCCTCAACCCCTGCCTCAACCTCTGCCTCTGCCTCAGTCTCAGCTGCAGCATTTGCCTCTGCCTCAGCTGCAGTCGTAGCCGTATTCTCAGCCGTTTCCGGCTCTTCCGCATTCTCATCCGCTGCGAATTCTTCTTCGAATTCTTCTTCAAAGGAATTGATAATTACGGCTGTCCCGTGGGGGATCTCCTGGTGGGTATGGCGCAAAATCTGCTCGCGAATCAGCTCGGCGGTAAGTGAACGTTCAGTCTGGTCGGTAATGCTGTCTTCCGGGAAGTAACGCGGACCAACGGGCAAAC
>CAZOMW010000178.1:0-1903 GCA_964581135.1 uncultured Oscillospiraceae bacterium | reverse complement strand
CGTGAGCGCGCAGGAAAAGTTCTGAATTATAGAAATTATCGAAATAATTCAGAGCACTCGGAGTGCCGAAGCGAATGCCTTTGATTTCCTGAAGATTGATGTAATAGACGCGCTGCGCTTTCGGGGTTACACCGCCATACTTGACGCGGTTGAAGGTTTCCTTGAGTGAATCGCCAAACTGGCCGTTAAACAAGGAAGGAAGTGATGAATCATCTACAGTGTAATAGCCTTCTTCAGCTGTATAGTCGACAACTTTGCCCCCGTCAACCAGCATCATGAACTGGTTCGGGTAGACATGAATAACAGAACCATTGCTGACAGTGTTATCAGTACCCTTGACATTGGAATTGCGGCGATCATCTTTACGAACCTTAACCCCGCTGGTAAAAACTGTTTGGTCGTCCATGTTGTCTGGTTCCAGAACCTCCAGCCACTGGTCGGCCAGGGAACCGCCAATCGCGCTGGCAATTGCCTTGATAATACCCATGCGGAAACCTCCTCGATTTGGAATTCAGAAGCCGTTACCGCAAGCCCGGCCTACGGTCGGCAGATTCTGTTCTTTCTCTGAATTTGCCGGCAAAACAGAGCCTACGCGACTGGTTTTGCAGGTCAAGCCGTTAAGTTCTTAATTTCACTATAGCACAACCAAATGACCGGTTAAACTAAATATGGATCGCGTTACCATCCACATTGCGCATAGCCTCAACCACTGCTTCTGCCAGGGTTGGGTGGGCGTGAATCATACTGGTGATATCCAGCGGCAGCAGTTCAGAGCTGCGGGCAAGGAGCAGTTCGTGGATTAGTTCAGTAGCTTCCGCACCGATGATATGGCCGCCGAGGATTTCGCCTGTATCGGGTGCAGTTAGAATTTTTACCATACCTTCAACTTTTTCGGAAACAACTGCTTTGCCGGCACCGCGATAGGGGAAAACAGCTTTTTTATAATCAATGCCCAACTCAAGTGCCCGCTTTTCCGAGTAACCAAAACTGGCAACCTGCGGTTCACAATAGGTGGCAGCTGGTACAGTCATGAGATCCACCCGTGTGGCACCAGAGATCCCTGCAATATGCTCAACCGCGATTTCTCCTTCTTTGGAAGCAACATGGGCCAGTAATGGTGTTTTTACCACATCGCCAATTGCATAAATGCCAGGCACGTCTGTCTGATAATAATCACCGAACTGAATGAATCCTCTGTCATCAATTTTGATGCCTGAGTCTAAATTCATTCCTCCACTATTGGGGGTGCGTCCAACTGAAACCAGAATTTTATCTACCAGCACCGTCTGCTGCTTGCCGTCTTTGGATTCCAAAAGCACTTCAAGGCCGCCGTCAGTCTGCTTCTGGCTGAGAGCCTTGGTACCGGTATACGTCTTGATGCCGCGCTTTTTGAAAGACCGCAGCAACACATCAGCAATTTCATCATCTTCCTGAGGCAGGAGATGATCCAGCATTTCAACCAGATGAATTTCCACACCAAAAGCATTCATAATGTGCGCGAACTCGACACCGATTGCACCCGCACCCAGTATTAGCAGACTTTTCGGCAGCTTCTCCAACATTAATAATCCTGTTGAGGACAGAATGTTTTCTTCGTCGAAGTTGAATCCCGGGATCTCTGCTGGCCTGGAGCCAGTAGCAATTATTACATTTTTACAGACAACGACAGTGCCGTCTTTAAGTGTGACTGCGCCGGCTTTCACATCTGTTGCTTCGCCTTCAATCCACGTGATCAGAGGCTTGTTGAGCAGGAAGCGAACGCCTTTGGAAAGCCTATCGGCAGCCGCCCGCGATTTGGCAAAGACAGTACTGTAATCGAAACCTTCCAGATCCACCTTAGCACCGATAGCTTCAAGGTCAGGTATTGTTTTATATACCGCTGCCTGATGGATCAGCGCTTTCG
>CAZOMW010000177.1:0-1927 GCA_964581135.1 uncultured Oscillospiraceae bacterium | reverse complement strand
GTCCCACAGGCTATTTCCTTGACCTGCTCGCTTTCGGCGTTATGATGCCGATCAACGAGAAGTTCTATAATGAAGTCGGTGGCGAAAACTACGGCATGGAAGCAGACAAAATGATCTACAACGGTGCTTTTGTCGTTGATTCCTGGGATCACGACATCGAGCTCGTTATGACAAAAAATGCGAACTACTATGGTGCCGATAACATCAAACTGACAAAAATCACAGGTACAATCATTAAAGACAGCCAGGCAGCCTTTACACAGTTCCTGAACGGCGATCTTGACATGATCAACCTCACCGACAGCAACTACGTTACACAGGCCACAGATAAAGGCTATAAGATCAGCTCTTACTCAGACGGCGCTACTTTCTACCTGGAATTCAACCTCCTGCGCAAGGAGCTCCAGAATGCCAAAATCCGCAAAGCCATCACGATGGCCCTGAACCGTGTTGACTTCACTGAGAAGATTCTGAAAAACAATTCTCTGCCCGCCCTGTCACTGACCAGCCCGGCCATCCGTGGCACAGTAGCAGGTACCTCTTTCCAGAAAGAGCTGGGCGCCCTGGTTAAAGACAACAACAGCGAAGAAGCCAAGAAACTGTATGCCGAAGGCCTGCAGGAGCTCGGTGTCACTTCAATCTCAATGGGTATCATCGGCGACGACACAGACAATGCCGTTCGTTACTCAAATGCTATCTCCACCTACCTGAAGCAGAATCTTGGTATTGATCTTAAGGTTGAATCAATGCCATTCAAGAGCCGCCTGCAGCGCATGACCGACAAGGATTTCGATGTCGTGTTCGCCGGCTGGGGTCCTGACTATAATGATCCGATGACTTTCCTGGATCTCTGGGAAACCGGCAACGGCAACAACCATACCAGCTACTCCAGTGCTGAATACGATGCCCTGCTGAAGAAAGCCCGCGAAAGTACAGATGAAAAAGTTCGCTTCCAGACATACGTTGATATGGAAAAACTTCTGATGGAAGATCTCCCGATCGCACCTGTATACTTCCGGATGCGTGACTTTACTACTAAAGCAAGCCTCGTAGGCGTTTTCCGTTCACCTTTCCAGGATGTCCGTTTCCTGGATGCTTATGTAGCCGGCTGAACAACTCCCCTACTGAAATGAGCGGCCCGATAATACCTTTATCACCATGCCTGCTCGAGACCTGTTTCATATTTACTTGATGAGAATCGTCCGGGGTGCCTGATCAGGCACCCCGAGACGATATCTTGTTGATAAGACCAACATGCATCCGGAGGTGTTCCATTTGGGAAAATACTTGAGCACACGCGTTCTCTATTCATTTCTCGCTCTGCTCTTGTTGGCAGCACTAACATTCTTTATGATGCAGGCACTTCCCGGAGATCCGTTCCTCAAGGAAAAGAAGCTGCCTGCGTCTGTTGAAGCAAATTTAAGAGCGAAATTCGGACTGGATAAGCCTAAAGGCGAGCAGTTTCTGATTTACATAAAAAACATTGCTTCAGGCGATTTCGGCTATTCTTTTGAATCAAAAAGACCGACTGCTGATGTTATCAGCCGCGGCATCCCTTATTCCTTTGAGCTGGGTATTCGCTCGATTATCGTAGCAGTTGTTTTTGGACTACTGCTTGGCATAACCGCTGCGCTTAACGCTGGAAAACCAAAGGACTCAGCAACCATGATTCTTGCGATTCTGGGTGTGTCAATGCCCAGCTTCGTTATTGGCTATCTGATGCAATATTATCTTGCTTTCGGATTCTCGACAGTATTCCGGGAATGGACCGGATTACAACAATTATTCCCCATTACCGGCTGGAAGGACGAGGCCAGCAAAATTCTGCCTGTCCTGGCTCTGGCGTTCGGTACCATGGCACAGATTTCCCGGCTGATGCGCAGCAGCATGCTGGATGTCATCAGTTCTGACTATATTAAAACCGCCC
>CAZOMW010000176.1:0-1943 GCA_964581135.1 uncultured Oscillospiraceae bacterium | reverse complement strand
TATATCTTAATCAATAAGTTAATTGTGTCTTGCTTTTCATAGGGGCCGATGGGGTTATGGAACTGTCGCAGCAGACGCCTGCAGCAATAGCCAGCGTATTCCAGATGAAAATATCACTAAAGCTATTGTTAATTGCTGGAACGATCTAGTTGCCAAAACGACAACTGTCCAATACGAAGTCAATGATCCATTAATGGCTTACCGGACCGGAGATTTGCAAGATCTCATTCAGCAGTATGGGCAGTTATCATCGTTGCCTTATGAATTGCTGCTTCGCATACTCGAGCGAATTGAAGTCGCAGATGACGGTAAGATATCCGTGTTCTTGCTTGCAGGTTTATGCTTGGAAGGCAATTTAAATCACAGACGACCTCGCAACCGACTGCTAATCTGTTGTCCAGATTTTAGCGAGAAAATTAAGTCTCCAGATTGTTTAACCAGTACATCCTCAACCGTTATATTCCATAGTGTTTCATCAAAGCTGGAAAGCAATTCATCCTGTCTGGATAAAGTGCTGATAAACTGGTCAATCTGATTCTTTCTGGCCATTCGCTCTTGAACAGCCGCATCAGCCTGGTAATAAGCAGCTTTGGCATGATCTAGAGCTTTTTCCAGTAATTCAAACTTTGCCTGGTATTCAGCCTGGTCGTTCAATTGCCATTTGTTCGTTTCAATATATTCCGCTAGCGTGTGGTGTGCATCCTGATATGCCTGTTCTGCAAGCTGTCGCTTTTGAAAAATGGATGCGTCTTGGAAGAGTGAATCCAAAACGTTCTTACAAGTGTCCAGCACGATTTGGCGGTTTGAAATCAGCTGGTTTTGCATTTCTAGGCAAATACGCAGGAGCTCGGTTTCATAAATATGTGGTGTCGTGCACTGTTCGCCTTCCTCAAATTTATGATTGCACTGCCAGAGTGTTTTCCGATACTTACTTGTTGAATGCCACACCTTGCTACCAAAGTAGCCACCGCAGCACTCGCAACGGATCATGCTCGAGAAGCAGTGCCGACTGCTGGAGCTTCGCGCTTTGGCTGTCCGCTTCTGGATTTCGTTTTGCGCTAGTTCAAACACCTCCTTGCTAACTATCGCAGGGTGGCTGTTTTCTACATAGTACTGAGGTACTTCGCCTTCGTTGATCTTCTTTTTCTTATTCAGAAAATCGACTGTAAAACTCTTTTGCAGCAAAGCGTCACCCTTATATTTCTCGTTGCTTAATATACTTAAAATAGTGCTCTTTGCCCATTTCTTCTTGCCTGCCGGCGTAAGTATATGCTCTTCCATCAATGTTCGGGCAATGTCGCCGTATGTAGCACCCTCAAGGAACAGCCGATAAATTCTCCGAATGGTTTCTGCCTCTTTTGGCACGATCTCCGGTGTGCCGTCAGCTCCGCGCCGATATCCCAGAAAGTGCTTATACGGCATGTTTACTTTACCGTCCTGGAACCGCTTGCGCTGGCCCCAAGTGACGTTTTCAGATAAGGATCTGCTTTCTTCTTGTATCTGCACGACACGTTGGATACAATTTCACGATTTGCCAAGGTGTGTGCACTTTTGCACGATTCGATTTTCGTGACTTTAGAGCATTCCGCCAGATGCAATTTTCCGGTAAAACCGCTTTTTTGAGACGAATAGGAAAGTTTGAACTAATATGCTTAATATGCTCTCGCTCACTCCGAAAAGCAAAAATAGATGATACACGCAAACTGTTCATATTGGCAAAATCATGGTCAGCGTAAACTGATCGGCATTCGTATCTATGTCAATACTTCCGCGGTAACGCTTGACGATTCTTCTCATGCTGTCAATGCCTATTCCCCGGCGATTATGATTGCGCTTGCTGCTCAAGTATTCTTCTCCAAGAATTATCAGTGGCTCGGGCAGCGGATTCTTGACCATCAGTTGCAGCATGCCTTTCTCCTGGCGGATCATTAAATGAATCTGCC
>CAZOMW010000175.1:0-1950 GCA_964581135.1 uncultured Oscillospiraceae bacterium | reverse complement strand
CGATAAAAATCACATCGTCCAGCAAGCGCTCGATATCCTGAATCAGGTGAGTGGAAAGCAACATCAGCGAGTTCTCACTATAGCCATTAATAATGGCATCCAACACTACTTCACGCGAGGCAGGATCTACACCGCTAATCGGTTCATCGAGCAGATAAACTTTTGCGTCCCGGCCCATAACCAGAACCACTTGCAGCTTTTCACGCATGCCTTTACTCATCGCTTGAATCCGTTGGTCGGGACTTAACCGGAAATGACGCAGCAGATTCTCGGCTTTTCCCATATTGAAATCAGCGAAATAACGGGCAAATAAATGCAGAGCCTCGCCTGCCCGCAAACGGTCATCAAGGAACGGCACGTCGGGTAGATAAGAGACCATGGCTTTGGTTTGAACGTTAGGTCGCATGCCGCTGATTAAGGCTTCTCCTTGATACTCGCTGAGCATACCGGCCAGGATTTTCAGTAAAGTTGTTTTGCCGCTGCCGTTTGGACCCAACAGTCCTACTATGCGTCCCGGATATAGTTTCAGATTCAGGTTTTGCAGAGCAATAGTTCGTTGATAGCGATGGGTCAGGTTTACAGTCTCCAACAGGGGGCGTGTTTCAATTGCTCCTCCCGGCGTTTGGTTGACTTCTTCAGATAATACATTCATTATGCTTCCTCCTTTGCTTCCAGAGCAGCGGCGACTTGTTTCAGCAATTGATTATCATTCAACTGCAGGCCTTGTGCTTCAGTAACAAATTGTTTAATTAGAGCTTTCGCGAGCTGTTCACGCACTTGCAGCAACAGATTCTCATCAGTAGTGACAAGGCGTCCCACGGTACGATTGCTGAACAAGAGTTCTTCGCGTTCTAACTCAGCCAGGGCACGTTGGACAGTATTCGGGTTAACCCCGTATTCTGCGGCCAGATCTCTGACGCTGGGTACGCGTTCGCCTAACTGCCAGCGGCCGCTGACAATTTTGCGTCGCCATACATCCATAAGCTGCTGATATATCGGCTGGCTGTTGTCAAACTCAACTTTTGCCATACAGGACCTTCCTTTCACAGTATTATTGTATTAGATACTTAATACAATACCACAATAATACAATAAGCAACACTTGTCAACATGCATTTCAAAAAAAAAATAAAAAGAATTTATTAAAGATTTGGAGGAAGTGAAATATCGTAGCACGATGACTGGGTGAGGTGGAGGCAAGCGCAGGCAAAAAAAGCATAGAGTTCTAGGCTCTACGCTTTCATCTATTACCATATATTTGGTGGGGTTTTTATGGTGAATTGATTTCTTCTCGTTTGGGAATCGGGAGATTATCAATATAATCGTAAAAGTTTACTGTTTGCAATAAGATAAGCACTCCGCCATAGAACTGAAGCTATTATGCACGCCGTGCGCTAAGATCGCTTGAACCAGTGAATTTAAGCTAGTTCCTTCAGAATCAGCACGCAACACTAATTCGCGATGGAGAGACTTAGGGATTCGGACGTTGAACCTGCCGCTGTAATCTTTAGAGTACATATTATTTGGTTCAGGTATTTCTTCGCCAATTTCTTGTGCAGCTTCAAGCCATAAATTCTTATGTATTTCTCCTTCAATCAAAGCCTCTTCCGGAGTATCGCCAACACCAATGCAGCCGGGTAAATCCGGATACTCAACGACCCAGTAAATATGGTCACTGCTGTTGTCAGCAAATATTCTAATAGGATAATTCGCGTCCATTTTCTAATCACCCCGCGATCCAGTGATGAAATAGTACCACATATGGTACCACCTTGCAATAATAATTGTGAATCCAAATAAATAGTAAATAGCAACTACCGAGCCTTAAACATAAAGTGAGTGGCAAAAAATAACAGTAAATGCAAAAATGGGTGCAAAATATCTGAGAATACTGTTTTTCAAAAAAGTCAAACCCCTGAAACGCATTGTTATCAGGGGCTTGAGTGTGGT
>CAZOMW010000174.1:0-1951 GCA_964581135.1 uncultured Oscillospiraceae bacterium | reverse complement strand
CAGACAGACGCTTCGATTGGAGTACTGGCCCAGGCGCGTGAAGCGTTTTCACAAGACAGCAGTGCCATGAGCAGCGAAATTTCCCGGCTGGCGGAAGCAACTGCCAGTATGGCAAATGTTTACGCCGGCAATGAGCAATCTCTGACATCTACTGTAAATGAGCTAAACCAACAAATGTCCTCATACGCGCAAGGTCTCGCGGGACTAGTAGCAGAATCGAGCCGAGCTTTGCGTGAAGCGCAGATTACGGTTCAAAACCAGTCAACAGCTTCCGGCCAGTACATAGCCGATATGAACACGCAGGTCAGCCGCCTGAATGAGGGGCTTCAGCAGGAAATCGGCACGTTATTGCAGCAGATGCGGCAGGAAAGCAATCAGTTGGCCCAGCAGTCAAATGCGATCAATCAGCGCTTCCAGGAACTGAACGCGGTTTTGGATCAGACCGGCCGCCAATTCGGCCAATCCTCAACCCGCTATGTAGAGGACACATTGCAGTCGTTTGATGCCGGCCTGGCTGAAGTTGTCAGCCGCCTGGCAAGCGCCGCCAACGAAATCCGCGATGCTGTCGATGCCCTGCCGCAGGCACTGCGCGGCGGCACCAGATTTCAGTAATCAAAAAGCTGACAGGTATGCCAGGCAAATCAGCACTTATCACACTAGCGAGGTCAAAATGTCGGCGGAAGTCAATAACCGACAGATAAATCTTGCAAGTCAGCACTTACCACACTAGCGGGAGAAAATTCAAGTTCGTGAAGCAGACAAACACTGACAATCGATCAAAGCTGGCAACGATCCTTCAGGAAATCCGGCAACAGTTGCCATATCCGGAAGAAGTAGAATCAGTTACTGATCCGGATGTTTTGCAACAGCTGGCCGCAGAGATTATGCAACCTGCCACCCGGGACGATTTACTGGTCTGGGCACAGGTTCTGCCTTCCCGCCAGCTAATGCTGATTTTTCCTGTTCTGGCGGCTCAGACGCAGCGCAGCGAACTGACAGACCGGCTTAATGCCGTATTGCGTGAACGAGCCTGCCCCTCCCTGCTGCGGGTTGGATATGCAGCCTTTCAGCGCCATTTTCCCCATCCTCTGTTGGCAGACGCTGTAGATTCTATCTGGCAGATTCTGCAAATCCGTGGTCTGCGACACGAACTGATTCTGCAGGATCTTTTACCGCTTACTTCACGCTCCTTGATAAACCGCACCTGCCGCCGTGTACTTGACCAACGTATATCGGTGTGCGAATTTTTTAATGATTACCATATTGATCCGAAGCTGTCGTTTGGCGCAGCTCTTTGCGCCCAGTTGTTTCGTAACAGCAATACCGAGCTGTACGCTGACAGCGCTCTTTTGTTCGAGGAATCCCTGCTGCAGGCAGAACCAAAGGAACAGGCGGTTCTGCTTAACAGGTTCCTGCAGCAGGAGAAGCTGGCGCCGGCAATTTTTGACCAGTATTGTCAGATTATCTATGACCGTTGCGGCGGACCCGAAGCCGGCCAGCCAATATGGGAGATGATTCGACCCAGGGAACTCAAACGTTTTGAAACCTGGCTGCGTGAAGCCACCATCGGCTCACATTTCAGCGGCAACCCGGATTATGCCCGTTTCTGCCTGCGTTTTCGCAACTACATTCAAAGCGCGAGTGAACAGAACCACGATACACTGCTGATCCGGTTCCCTAAATTCACTGTCACCCACAGTCATCGCTGGCCGGACACCGCAATATACCGCAGCCTGGTGCTTGAACCTAATGACGTCGGTTACTCAAAGTCGGATCCGGCTGATAATCTTAAAGGTATCAGCCCGGCTGACCCACGCCGCCCGCACCGCCTGCCTGAAGAAGCCCTGCGCCTGGCAGCGACCGGCGGTCAGGTTCTGCTCCTGCTCGACCCCGCAGGCAGCAAACAAAGCGCAGTATTTCTGGAATTTGCGCTCAGAGGCGGGAAACGGCA
>CAZOMW010000173.1:0-1955 GCA_964581135.1 uncultured Oscillospiraceae bacterium | reverse complement strand
CCAATTTCGGTGATGTCAGAGTGGCTGTTCGTGTCTATGAGCGCTACAGCTGGACTGGCGGCAACCGGGTGAGTTTAAATTTTACCCTGGTGGGGGAAGCTGATAATCTTTTTGTATCAGCAATTAGCTCGGGCGGCAGCCAGGCGATTTTTTTCAAAATCAATACCTGGGGTGAAGCTAGCTTTCTGGAAACACTGGCCAGAAGCCTTGACAGGTTTGCCAGATCGTATTGATTGAAAGGAACTGAGATATGTATTCCTATGCGAAAAAAGCAAGTCAGTACCTGGAATTTTTGTCTGGTGTCAAACCCAATAGAAGGACGGGATCAGTCGGAAACAGGGCAGCAACAGCTTTTTTCGAGCAGACTATCAGAAATTCGGGTTACAACATTGACTCAACTCCGTTCCCGGCTTTGGACTATGTCTGTGAAACGGCTTCGTTAAGTTGTGGATATCTTGATTTTGAAGTATTCGCCAGCCCCTATTCTCCGGCTTGTAATGTTTTGGCTGAGGCGGTAGTTGTTTCAACAGTGGAGGAGCTTCAAACTACGAATTTTGCTGGCAAAATCCTGATTCTGCGAGGACCGATCTGTGAAGAGCAAATCATGCCCAAAAATTTTATTTTCTATAATCCGGAGGAACATCAGCAGATAATCTCCCTGTTGGAAGCACAGAAACCGGCCGGAATTGTAGCAGCAACTAAGCGAAATCCGGAATTGGCCGGAGCGTTGGATCCGTTTCCACTCTTCGCCGACGGCGATTTTGATATAGCTAGTGTCTATTGCGCCGATGCTCTGGCAAACGACCTTGAAGCTTTGGCAGACCGCGAAATGCTGTTGCGAATAGATGCGGAACGAATACCTGCCAGCGCCGCGAATGTTGTGGCCAGACTAAACAGCGACAAAACCGGTAAGATTGTTATTACTGCCCATATTGATGCTTATGAAAGCACACCCGGCGCTCTGGATAACGCCTCTGGCATAACGATTCTACTGCTTGCCGCAGAAATGCTTGCTGATTATCAGGGTAAATACGACCTTGAAATAATTGCTCTAAATGGCGAGGATCATTACAGCGCAGGCGGGCAAATGGATTATTTGTCCAGATATGGAGAAGAACTGTCAGAGATTATCGTGGCAATTAATTTAGATGCTGTCGGTTATATTAAGGGTGAATCAGCGTATTCATTTTATGAATGCGAGCCGGAGCTCGTGGAGAAAATAAAACATGTTTTCGGTTTGCATGCTGGCCTTAAACGCGGCGAGCAATGGTACAGCGGCGACCACATGGTCTTTGTCCAGAATGAGGTACCGGCCGTTGCGATTTCATCAGAAAACCTGATGGAAATACTGACCACCATAGCCCATACATCAGCTGATACGCCCCCTCTGGTTGACTGCAATAGGCTGGTTGAAATAGCGACAGCTCTGAATGACGTGGTTAGAGCGATTGGCAAAACAATAAATGATGAAAGCAGGATTGGTATGGACTATATAGAAGAAAATTCTAAAACAATCGACAGGTGGGTTGAAACCGGTTGGGAGTGGGGTCTGCCGATTTCCCACGAGCAGTTTGCAGCCGCCCGGAATGGAAACTGGTCGATGGTTTTGACACCTACAAAGTCTGTGCCTCAGGAGTGGTTTCCTGACTTAAATGGCAAAAAAGTGCTTGGACTGGCGTCCGGAGGTGCTCAGCAAATGCCTGTCTTTGCTGCTCTGGGTGCTGAATGTACTGTGCTCGATAATTCAGCCCGGCAGATTGAGAGCGAATTATCAGTAGCCGAGCGGGAAGGGTATCAAATAAATGCCATACGGGCAGACATGACACAACTTCTGCCGTTCGCTGATAGCACATTTGACTTAATTTTTCATCCTGTGTCGAATTGTTATATTGAAAATGTACTGCCCGTTTGGAAAGAATGCTATCGTGTTCTGCGGGCAGGCGGAAAGCTCATGG
>CAZOMW010000172.1:0-2008 GCA_964581135.1 uncultured Oscillospiraceae bacterium | reverse complement strand
AGACGTTGAAGGTCTGCTCCCGTCCAGGGTGTAATAGATGACGGTGTCAGGTGTTGAAACGCTTAATGATACCTTGACTGCCTGGTCAATATAAAGATTATCGACCAAAGCAGAGTCAGAGGCTCTGTTGGCAGTGATGCGGGGAATCTCCGAATAGCTCACATATGCGGTTGTCTTATTTAACTCGCCGCGCGTGGGCGCGACATAAAAAAACCGGTCCAATCCCCCGGCGGCGTTTCCCGTCGACAATCTGCGGCCGCTGCTGTTCCCCGGCCTCAGATATCCGGTTGCAAAGGAGTCTTCGATAAATCCGTCAGGGTTGGTTAAAACTATGGTTTCGCCGTTAGCTGAGATACCGAATTCCCGGGGCTCAATTACCAGCGTTGATCTCGGCTTGATAACCTTGCCGCTAAGCACTTCCAGGAAGGGCTGGTTCTGATTGTCACTGAGACCGTAGCCATTAAGATATATTGGTTTATCAGTGTTATTGAAAAGCTCAACCCAGTCGTTTACCGGTGTTGCCTGATTATTCGCTTCCCCCGCAAAAACCTCATTTATCAGTACTGTCCTGGCCGCGAGTGAATAAGCTGCGTCGAGAGTATTGAAGCCGGCAGTTGTGTTGGGGGCGCCGGGCGTCGGACGGGGGAAGTAGGCCCAGATATCCGGATTGTCCGGCAGACGTCCTCTGGATACATTCGCCGGCAGATCTTCAACGGATGCCACAGCAACAGGCCGGCCGCGCGTATCGCTGATCAGAAGCTGTTCATCCTCCGGCCCCAGCTTGAAGTCAACATACCGCCGCTCAACGCTCTCACCTTCGCCGCCTGTTTGCGGGTCTGGAGCCGGAGCAGCGGGCCGGAGCGGGTCAGTCCCGGCGAGCATCAGCAATAAGTATGTCTGCGGCTGTATTATCGTATCAGGAAATACCCATTTGTCGATCCTGGAAAGGTTATCAGTAAACATATAGCCGGTCAGATCAACTGGTTCGGTTCCCTTGTTATAAATTTCAACCCAATCCGGATAATCACCGCGTTCATCGTAATAGGTAGAATTAGAGCTGCAGTATTCGTTAATCAGTAAGGAAGTAGTTGCCGGTTCAATGGCATCCTCTGCCTTTTCTTTGCCATCAGTGCCGTTTGGAAACCCCGGGGTCGGATGGGCATAAAAGACCATGGGACTGCTATGATCGGGGTTCGGACCGCTGCGGCCGTATGAGATATCAGCGGGAATTTCAGGTACACTCAACTGGTCGGCGACATTTCCATCAGGTGCTGTCAACAGCAGCTCCTCCCCGGATCTGTCGATGCCAAAGGGCGCAACTTGCCGGCCAAGCGCGGCAGCCGCTGCCGACATCGAGTCGCTGCCATTATCCGGAGCGATATTGCCTGCGTAAATCAGCAGGTAAGCGCCGGCAGCCAGAGTGCCGGTTTCAAAAACGAATTTATCGGGATTCCGGGCACTGTCGGAAAGCATATAACCTTTCAGGCTGACAGGGGTTGAACCGGAATTGTAGATTTCTATCCAGTCAGGAGTATAACTTTCGCCCAGAATCAGCGAGCCGGCGTTATTGCTCATTATCTCTGAGATTAACAATTGAGAAGGAACGGGTTTTTCGGTGTTGTCGGTCCCGCCTTCAACCGTTGTCGGCAATGACGGGCCCATTGGTGTCTGCCAGTTTTCCGATATATAGCTACAGCCGGTCAGAAGCAATACAGAGCAACAGAGTAGCATTGCCAGCAGCCGACTTACAGTCGATTTGTTCATTTAAGCTCTCCACCTGAGTAGTATTGCGTCTTTGCCCAAGCTGCACAGGGATTTCCAGACAAACTGCCGCGATTTCATTATTTCAGTAATAATAACGGCAATACAGTAAGGCCATTATTCCATAAACAATGCCGTTTGTAAAAAAGAGAATTTACAAACGGCATTATCCGGATTTATTATTCTTTTAAGCAACTGCCTGATTTTTACACTTTAAGATTTGTTCTAGTAGTTAAGCTTGCGTGGC
>CAZOMW010000171.1:0-2058 GCA_964581135.1 uncultured Oscillospiraceae bacterium | reverse complement strand
TTACACGATCACAGGTATCAACCCTGGCACATGGAAAGTCAAGGAAGTCGCTCAGACTGACTGGACACAATCCTTCCCGGCACTCGGCTACCACGAGGAAACCTTTACCAGCCGCGCTGCCATGACAGGCAATGACTTCGGCAACTGGACCTGGGCCAAAAAATCCGGCTACAAGTTCCTGGATGATAACCAGAACGGCGCATTCGACGCTGATGAATTCGGACTACAAGGCTGGACAATCAACCTGTGGAAGCGAAATGCAGCTAACGAATTGGTTCTTGTTGCCACAACACTGACGGACGCAACTGGCTACTACGAGTTCCCGAATATTAAGCCTGGTGTGACCTACTACGTTTCTGAAGAGCTGCCGAGCAGCCTCTGGACGCAAACCTATCCGAACAGTGGTACGACTGGCGCCTTAATGCTGGCCGACCACCCTGAACTTGGCTACGTCTATGAAATCAACCTCACATCCCGTGAGCATCATGAAAACAACGATTTCGGCAACTGGTATTATCATGATGAGACGGCATGGGCGCGCGATCCGGCAAAGAATATTGAATTCAATAGCTTTGTAGGACCGAACAACTGGGGCTGGACGAATGGACCGTATAATCGTGCAAACGTGGAAGCTGGCATCGTTATGGAACTGTGGGCAGGTGTTGGCCTGAATGATATTAACAACAAGGGTAAACTGGTTGGCAGCTTCACAGTAAAACTGACTGGCGACATACTAACCGCCAAATACGAGGTATTTGAACCGAATCGTTTGACAACAGTACAATTCTACATTGGCAAAGAAATGCTGCCAATGAAGAAAAAAGGTAGCACAATTGAATATTTCAACAGCCCAGGCCAGTTCCCGTTCAAGTGGACCGGCGCAGCAGTGAGCTCATACGAATTCTCTATTAACATCAAAACAGACAAGTATTTCAGGGGATTCGACTGGACCAGCTTCTACATTGCCGCACATGCCGATGTCAGGATGTTCGAGGAAATTGACTGATAATCGACCTGCAAGCTAATTTTCCGGGAGGTCGTCTCCAATGGAGGCGGCCTCCCTTATGTTAAATTCACATCAGGAAAGGTGATTCAGATGAAGCGAATGTTTTTGTTAATTCTGTTGATTCTGATTTTGATATTATCTCTGCTGACTGCGTGTTCTTCAGACGGACTTAAAAGGAATCCGATTGCTGCCGGCAATTCTCATTCAGTCGCCATCAGTAAAGGAAAAGTCCTGTTTACTGGTCGTAATTTTGAGGAGCAAAATGCTGTAACAGCCTGGGAAAATATTGCCGCTGTATCAGCCGGAACCGCCCACACATTAGGGTTAGGTACGAATGGCAAGGTCAGCGCCGCAGGTCAAAATAAGCAAAAGCAATGTGATGTAAGCCAATGGGAAAATGTGATCGCGGTAGCAGCCGGCGGCTCACATTCAATTGGCCTGTTGGAGACCGGTAAACTCGTGGCAACAGGGGCGAATGATTTCAATCAATGTGATATTTCAAGCTGGACTGATATAGTCGCCATTGCCGCTGGAAATAAGCATACAGTGGGCTTAAAAAGCGATGGAACCGTGATGGCGGCAGGGTGGAATAATCATGGCCAATGTAATGTCCAGGATTGGCAGGATATTGTGGCGATAGCTGCAGGTGGAGCCCACACAATCGGCCTGAAATCAGACGGAACCGTGCTGGCAGTGGGATTGAACAATGAAAAACAATGTGATGTCCAAGCCTGGTCAGATATTATCGGCATCAGCGCTGGCAGTGGCCATTCTGTAGCCATTAAACGAGATGGAACAGTGGTCGCGGTCGGCCGCGACAAAGAAGGCCAAAACGCGACAAGCACCTGGCAGGATATTGTGGCAGTCGCTGCAGGCAATGGCCATACTCTTGCTTTAAAAAAGGACGGCACCATATTGGCAGCTGGCCTGAATAATTTCCAACAATGTGACGTCAGTGGCTGGACTAAAGTCACTCTGCCATAAATTTGGCAATATTAAAATTTATTTAGCGGCATCCCCTTAACACCCGGCCGGTACAAGAAAATACTGCC
>CAZOMW010000170.1:0-2087 GCA_964581135.1 uncultured Oscillospiraceae bacterium | reverse complement strand
AATTCGATTCCGCAAGGTCGACGATAATGATGTCCATGAATATTTTGTATCAGGCGACAAGCTTGAAGTTGTGGATATTCCAACGGGTTATACTCATAACATTGAAAATTCAGGCGAAACTGATATGGTCACATTTATGTGGGCAAACGAAGTATTTGATCCGGAGAGACCGGATACCTATTTTTTAGAAGTCTAAACTGCTTGAGTATTCATCTCAAAAATACTATTCTAATTTAAGCTCAATATAGTTGCGATGATTTGACTGATAACCTTAACTTAAGCAGACTTTACTCTCAGAGATAGTATTAATATGTCTCCAGTAATGATATAGGAGCACCACTAAATGTCAAAAATTAAACTAATGACTATTGTAGGCACCCGGCCGGAGATAATCCGCCTTTCGGAAGTAATAAAAAAATGCGATTTGTATTTTGAAAACATTCTGGTTCACACTGGTCAAAATTACGACTACACACTCAACCAGGTTTTCTTTAAAGATCTATCATTGCGTGCTCCGGATTACTACCTGGAAGCAGTTGGATCTGACTTAGGTGAGACCATTGGCAATATAATTGCTAAATCATATAAACTTCTGGTTGAGCAGCAGCCGGATGCTTTGTTAATTCTCGGGGATACTAATTCTTGTTTGTCTGCAATTGCTGCTAAACGGCTTCATATACCGATTTTTCATATGGAAGCAGGCAATCGCTGTTTCGATGAGTGTCTGCCGGAGGAAACTAATCGCCGTATAGTAGACCATATTGCTGACGTTAACCTATGTTATTCCGAACATGCCAGGAGATATTTGAACTTCGAAGGCACCGCTCGTGAGCGAACCTATGTTACCGGTTCACCGATGGCTGAAGTACTGAGCGCCAATCTGGAAAAAATCAAAGAATCACAAATACTTGCCAAGTTGAATTTGAAAAAACAACAGTATATCCTGCTTTCTGCTCATCGTGAGGAAAACATCGACAATGAAGCTAATTTTTTCAATTTGATGAATGCCATTAACGCTATGGCAGAAAAATATAACCTGCCGATTCTATATTCCTGCCACCCGCGCTCGAAAAAATACATTGAAAGCCGTGGCTTTGTATTTGACAGCCATGTAATACAACATGAACCGCTGGGATTTCACGATTTCAATCACTTGCAGATGAATGCTTTCGCCACAGTCTCTGACAGTGGTACTTTGCCTGAAGAGAGCAGCTATTTCCTGAGCAAAGGAAACCCATTCCCGGCAGTTTGTATCAGGACTTCAACCGAACGCCCGGAAGCTCTTGACAAGGGCAATTTTATACTTGCTGGAATTACGACAGAACAGGTTTTGCAGGCTGTTGACCTGGCTGTTTCTTTGAATGAACAAGGCCACTTGGGCGTGCCGGTGCCTGATTATTCCGATGAAAACGTCAGTAGCAAAGTTGTCAGAATTATTCAAAGCTACACTGGTGTAGTCAACAAAATGGTCTGGCGCAAATACTGACCGATAGGAGTAGCTTAGTAATGAAGAAAAAAGCTAATAGTTCAAATAGAGCAGCTTATAATAACTCTGCCAGCCCAAATAAAACCAAGTCTTCTGCCCGCAAAAAATCCAGCAAAGGCCTGGCATTTGCTGGCATTTTCCTCGCCATCTTTCTTGTAATTGGTATCGGCATCGCTATTTATGCTAACTCCTTGCTGGGCCTTGTTAAGGAACCAGAGTTTACAGGTGATCCCAACATTCAGGAAAGCGATATCATAGAACCTGGAGAGACTGTTGACGCGCCTGATAGCAGCAAGGAAATTGAACAGGCAGTTAAAGAAGTTGAAGCAGCAAAAAAGATTCCTATTCCCGAAGATAAAAACGTTTATAATATTATGCTGATCGGTACGGATCGCCGCAGTGGTGAAACGAATGGCCGCTCCGACTCAATGATAATTTTATCGATCAACAAGCAGACTAAAGAGATAAACCTTGTCTCATTGATGCGAGGACTTTACGTAGATATCCCCGGACGCGGTTTTGGCATGCTTAATGCTTCCTATTCCTATGGCGGCCCAAAGCTTCTTCTCCAAACGATCGAGGATAATCTGCGAGTGAAAAT
>CAZOMW010000169.1:0-2131 GCA_964581135.1 uncultured Oscillospiraceae bacterium | reverse complement strand
AACGCATCTGCCCGATTTCGATGTTCCTGATGGACGCGATCACCTGGAATACATGCGCGAGCTTTGCCTGGAAGGACTGGCGGACCGGCTGCAGCTGCCAACGCCGATTCCGGAGGAAGAATACCGCCGCCGGCTGGAAAGCGAGCTCGAAGTCATCGACTCAATGGGTTTCGTCAATTATTACCTGATCGTCTGGGATTTCATCCGCTTTGCCCGCTCGCAGGGAATCATGGTCGGCCCGGGGCGTGGTTCCGGCGCCGGTTCCCTGGCTGCCTATTGTCTGAAAATAACCAATATTGACCCACTGAAATACGGTCTGATTTTCGAACGATTCCTGAATGTCGAACGCGTCAGCATGCCGGACTTCGACATCGACTTCTGTTATGAACGACGCGGCGAGGTGATCGATTACGTCACCGAGAAATACGGAGCCGACCACGTGGCCCAGGTTATCACCTTCGGCACCCTGGCGGCACGTGCTGTTATCCGCGACGTAGCCCGGGCGCTCGATGTTTCTTACGCCGAAACTGACCGCATCGCCAAGCTAGTTCCCTATGCTCTGGGGATTACAATTGAGAAGGCACTGGAAACCTCCCCCGAGCTCAAACATGAATATGACAACAACCCGGTGGCGCACGAAGTGCTGGATACGGCCATGCGCTTTGAAGGCATGCCGCGCCATGCCAGCACCCATGCAGCCGGTGTGATTATCGCCAGCCAGCCGATTACCGAGCTGGCACCGCTCTCCCGCAATGATGAGCAGATTGTCGTTCAATTTGACAAAAACAATGTGGAACTGATCGGCCTGCTGAAATTCGACTTCCTGGGCTTGCGTACGCTTACTGTGCTGCGCGATACCGCTGCGATGGTTAAGGAGAATACCGGCGAAATAATCGACTACGACCGCATCCCGCTGGATGACGCTTCTGTGTATAAAATGATAGCCGACGGCGAAACTGATGCTGTCTTCCAGCTTGAATCCGGTGGGATGACAGCTTTTATGAAAGAACTGCGCCCGGAGTCTTTTGAAGACATTATCGCTGGTATTTCGCTGTTTCGCCCCGGTCCAATGGAGCAGATTCCACGCTATGTAGCAGGTAAACATAACCCGTCAACAATACATTATGACCACCCAATGCTGGAACCGATTCTGCAGGTAACCTACGGCTGCATGGTTTATCAGGAACAGGTCATGCAGATTGTACGGGAGCTGGCAGGCTTCTCTCTGGGGCAGGCTGACAATATCCGCCGCGCCATGTCCAAGAAAAAGCCGGCTGAAATAGCAAAGTACAAAAGCCTTTTTCTGCACGGAGGTGTTGATGAAAAAGGCCGTCAGGTACCCGGAGCCGTAGCGCGCGGAGTGAGCCTCGCAACCGCCGAAAAAGTTTTTGAAGAGGTTATGGCCTTCGCCGGCTATGCCTTCAACAAATCTCATGCAGCCGCCTATGCGATGGTCGCCTACCAGACTGCCTGGCTGAAGAAACATTATCCGGTCGAGTTTATGGCCGCGATGCTGAACAGCTATATGGGCGATCTTGGCCGCGCTGCCCATTATGTACGCACCGCCCGAAAAATGGGAATCAGTGTTCTGCCGCCCGATATCAACTGCAGCAGCGAAAAATTCACAACAGAAAGCGGCAAAATCCGCTTCTCCCTGCTGGCTGTGAAGAATGTCGGTGAAGGCGCTGTACAGGCCCTGATCCGTGAACGGGAAGAAAACGGCCCTTACCGTACTTACGGCGATTTTCTGCGCCGCATCCCTGAGGGCGAGATTAACCGCAAAATGATCGAAAGCCTGATCCGGGCTGCCGCTTTCGACAGCTTCGAAATACCGCGCTCGCGTTTAATCGCCGCGCTCGACCCGTTTCTTAATCAGCTGGCCAACAGCCGTAAACAAAGCATGGAAGGACAGCTTTCCCTGTTTGCTGATTTCGGCAGCTTACTGGAAGATACATTAGCTGAACCGACGCCGGCAGGCGGTTTCGCCTGCGAGCGCTCAATGGTGGATATGCTGGGCGGTGAGCCGAATTACCCGCAGATTGCCGATTTCTGTCGCGATGATTATCTGACGATGGAAAAGGAGATGCTGGGGCTTTATGTCAGCGGCCATCCACTGGATGAATACGAAGAT
>CAZOMW010000168.1:1185-2145 GCA_964581135.1 uncultured Oscillospiraceae bacterium | reverse complement strand
CTTTTCCGAAGTTGATAACAACGATCTGCTTGCAGATATTCATAATCATGTCCATGGAGTGTTCAATCAGCAGTACGCCGATCCCACGCTTGGCAGCCAGATTCAGAAGATCCATGGCGTGTTCGATTTCGACGTTATTGAGGCCAGCAGCCGGTTCGTCTACCAGCATTACCCGCGGGTTAGCCAGCATTGAGCGGACAATTTCCAGGGTTTTGCGCTGGCCATAAGGCAGCGCTGTAATATCATCGTCCCAGTTAAAGCTGAAGCGTGCGACTGCCATCAGCTCTTTCAGGTTATCCTCAAAGTCCGTATAAGGCTTTGATAAGTACGATTTGAGATAGCCCGGCTGTTTACCGAGGTCGGTGCCAAGCAGCAGGTTGTCGCGAATATTCGAGCGTTGCAGGAAGCGCGGTGTCTGGAATGTGCGGCCGATGCCTTTGCGGGCCCTTTCGTGTGAAGGCCAGCTGGAAATATCTTCTTCATCGAGAAAGATGCGGCCGGCATCCGGTGTATAAATGCCGCTGATCAGATTCATGATCGTTGATTTACCAGCGCCGTTCGGGCCGATCAGGCCCTGAACCGTACCCGACATGACGGAAAAAGACACATCATCGGCCGCGACGACACCGCCAAATCGTTTACTGACGCCATCAAGCCTTAGTATTGGATTCATTCCCCGTCACCTCCACTTTTCTACGTAAACGCTTAGTGATTGATTTCACCATTCCGGCCAGCCCCATGGGCATAAAGATCATCAGCAGAATAACCCCGATGCCGTATGCCAGTTTGAGATACTGCTGAACAGGACGCAGCCATTCCGGCAGCATGGTAACAAGCAGTGAGCCGACGAAGACGCCGACAGTATTGTTGACACCGCCAAGCATAGCCATGATGACGTAGGTGGTAGAAACATCAAAAGTAAACAGACAGGTATGGAATGACATAATTAATAATTATAAT
>CAZOMW010000168.1:0-1175 GCA_964581135.1 uncultured Oscillospiraceae bacterium | reverse complement strand
CATCAAAAGTAAACAGATCCGCTGCGACAAAGCGGTTGTGCATGGCCACCAGGCCACCGGCCAGACCGGCCAGCGTTCCGGCAATTGTAAAGGCAATGACTTTGGTCTTGTAAACATTGACTCCGAGTGTCTGGGCAGCTATTTCGTTATCCCTGATTGAAGCCAGCGAACGCCCCAGCTGAGTACGGCGAATGCGTTCCACCAGCACCATACAGACAATGACAATGCCCATGATGATATAGAACCAGGTGCTGTAGCTCGCGGGCTTAATGTTTCCGATTCCGATAAAAGGAATGCCGGAGATGCCGTCAGGGCCGCCTGACAGCGGCTTGAAATTCATGTAGATAGCCCAGGTAACCTGCACAAGTCCTATGGTCGCGAAGGTGAAATAGGTGCCGTGCAAACGGAACAGGACCAGCCCCATAATGTAGGCAATTATTGTCGCGACTATAACAGCAATCAACAGTGCCGGGATAGTCTCCATAATAAAGCCGTTGCGCCCGTTGGTCAGGTTTGCAACCGTGTAGGCACCGACCCCCATAAAGGATACCGCGGCGAAAGAGAACTGACCGCCCATTCCCAGCATTACCGATAGCCCCAGGGTCGCGATGCTGTTAATGCAGGCGATATTGAGAACCATCATGCTGTAATCGTTGGTGAACCGCGGCGCGATAATCATAAACAATGCCAGACCGATAAAAACAAGAATGGTGCTGACAGGAGTACTCTTGTAATGCTTAATATTATTTTCCATATTTTCCTCCTCAGGCCTTATCAGCAATCTTGTCGCCAAACAGTCCTTGCGGACGGACTAAAAGGACAATAATCAGAATCAGGAAGACAACTGCGTCTTTGTAAGTCGTTGTAATCAGCGAACTGTAGGATTCTACAAGTCCGATCAGCAACGAGCCGAAAATCGCTCCCTTTATATTGCCGAAGCCGCCGATGACGACGCCGGCAAAGGCACGCAGCTGCATGGACCCAAGTGTGACGTTAACCATGAACATCGGTGCGATCATAAATCCGCCGATGGAGGCCAGCGTAACAACAATTATGTAGGTCGCGGCTGTAGTGAGAATAGTCGGAATGCCCAGAAGTTCAGCTGCATACTTATCCTGCGCTGCTGCCTGCATCATTCTGCCGGCATAGAGCTTCTCAAAAAGAGTAAACACCAG
>CAZOMW010000167.1:0-2153 GCA_964581135.1 uncultured Oscillospiraceae bacterium | reverse complement strand
CCGTAAGCGGCTCCCGGTGAGGCCGGCAGACCTTTGGCTATCCGTTTTGCCGCCTTTATGGCGCCAGACTCAAAGGTGGGATGCAGCAGCGCGTCCAACTGTTTGGGGTCGATTTTCATCAAAGCTTCACGCTTCGAAATCATTCCTTCTTCAACCAGATCGACAGCCACTTTAAGAGCAGCTGCCGCCGTGCGCTTGCCACTGCGGGTCTGGAGCATAAAGAGCTTACCGCGCTCAATTGTAAACTCCATGTCCTGCATGTCCTTGTAATGACGCTCGAGTTTTTCGGCGATGTCCGCAAACTCCTGGTAGATTTCAGGCATTATATCGCGTAGATGATCAATCGTCTGCGGGGTGCGGATACCGGCAACAACGTCTTCGCCCTGGGCGTTCATTAGGAATTCGCCGTAGAGCTTGCTTTCGCCTGTGGCCGGATTGCGGGTAAAGGCAACACCCGTACCGGATGTATCGCCCATGTTGCCGTAAACCATTTCCTGAATATTGACTGCGGTACCCCAACTGCCGGGGATGTCATTCATGCGGCGGTAAATAATCGCGCGTTCATTATTCCAGGAACGGAACACTGCTTTGACAGACTCAATAAGCTGGGCTTTTGGATCCTGCGGGAAGCCTTCGCCTTTTTTTGCTTCATAAACTGCTTTATAGCGTTCAGCGACTTCCTTCATGTTTTCAGCGGTCAGATCGGTATCAAGTTCAATGTTGTTGGCTTCTTTGACTTTTTCCAGTTCAGCTTCGAAGAGCGACTTGGGGATTTCCATAACAACATCGGCGAACATGGAAATGAAACGGCGATAGCTGTCATAGGCAAAGCGCGGGTTTTCGGTAAGCGCGGCAAGTCCTTCAACAACTTCATCATTTAGACCAAGATTCAGGATGGTATCCATCATGCCCGGCATTGAAGCCCGGGCGCCGGAACGCACTGAAACCAGGAAAGGGTCTTTGGGATCGCCGAAGGTTTTGCCGACAACCTTTTCAGCTTTTGCCAGAGTATCGAAAATTTCCTTTTCGATTTCAGGCGCGATTGTTTCTTGGTCCTCGTAGTAGCGGATGCAGGCTTCAGTTGTAATTGTGAAGCCCCGCGGTACGGGCAGGCCGAGTCCTGTCATTTCGGCGAGGTTGGCACCCTTGCCTCCGAGCAGGTTTTTCATGCTGGCATTTCCCTCAGTGAACATGTACACGTACTTGGTCATTCTTGGTCCTCCTTAGAATCCATATAGTTGTCTACTATATTTCATGCGCTGGTTGTTTGTCAGTGCAATGATGTATACAGTTAAAAAGTGAATCGGCCGCAGAACCAGTCGCCGAGTTCGGCGATCGGTACGCGCACCTGCGACATAGTGTCGCGTTCGCGGATGGTTACGCATTTGTCATCAATTGACTGGAAATCGTAGGTTACGCAATATGGTGTGCCGATTTCATCCTGACGGCGGTATCTTTTTCCGATCGACTGCCGATCGTCAAATTCGCATGACCAGGATTTGGATAGTTCACGGTAAATAGGCTCAGCCGCTTCGCTCAGCTTGGCTGAGAGAGGCAGGACAGCGATTTTGACCGGCGCAAGCACGGGCGAGAAACGCAGAACCGTGCGAACATCGCCGGGAGCAATTTCTTCTTCATCATAGGCGCTGCACAGGAACGCCAGAGTAACCCGGTCCGCTCCAAGTGAAGGCTCAACAACATAAGGAATGTATTTCGTATTGGTGGTCGGGTCGAAATAGGACATGTCTTCACGGGCATGCTCCATGTGTTGCTTTAAGTCGTAATCTGTGCGGTCGGCAATTCCCCAAAGCTCGCCCCAGCCGAAAGGGAAAAGGAACTCAAAATCGGTAGTCGCTTTGGAATAGAAGGAAAGCTCCTCCGGAGAATGATCACGCAACCGCAGTTCTTCAGCCTTCAGGCCCAGATCCAGCAACCAATTGTGGCAGAAAGTACGCCAATACTCGAACCATTCCAGATCAGTGCCGGGTTCGCAGAAGAATTCAAGCTCCATCTGTTCAAACTCGCGCGTCCGGAAAATAAAGTTGCCGGGTGTAATTTCATTGCGGAATGATTTTCCGATCTGAGCGATGCCGAACGGAATCTTGCGGCGGGCGCTGCGCTGGACATTTTTGAAATTGACAAAAATTCCCTGG
>CAZOMW010000166.1:0-2173 GCA_964581135.1 uncultured Oscillospiraceae bacterium | reverse complement strand
TATTCACTGCGATATTACCATTATTCATAAGGAAGGACCCACTGTTGTACACACCACCGCCGTCTTCGAGTGCCCAATTACCGGAAATGGAACTGTTATCCATTTGTTGTGTGATGCGGTTGTTTTGAATAGCAGTGCCGGGGTTTAACACTAACTTAGCAGTGTCGATATTGGCAACAGCGCTGAATGTATTGCTCGCACTATCACCGTCAATTACAATATCTCTTAAGGTCAGTTTGGTTCCGGCACCGCTTAATTGAATCATCTGGCCGGTAAAACCGACATCTCTTATAATCTTACTATCGTTTGAACTTAGTATTGTCAGCTGCTTTGAGCCGTTTACAAGGACTGTGTCCGGTAACACAATACTAGTCTGAACATCTATATACGTTTTATCCACTGAATTAGTAATGGCATCGATCAAATCAGTAAATAAATTGACCGTCAGGACCTCACCGGTTATCTCTTGTATGTCAATACGATTTAAGACATTCATGGTGTCATAGTATCTGCCGTCTTTTTCCAGACAATCAATAAAGAATTGATCCTTATTATCAGGTGGGATACCACCGATAACCGCTGTACCCGTGATCCCTTCTTTTGTGATGCCCATAGCACCGGTAAAGACACCTGTAATAGAAATGGTTGTTCCGGTTTTCAAATAAACATTGTTCGGTACTGTCCCTAAAACATTATCTGTGACACATGCGGAACCGGAAGTGTAGAACTTGCTGTTATATATTTAAGCGCCGCCGCCTGAGCCTGCGGCTTTATTGTTTACAATATTGCCGCCGAGCATGTTAAGGGTGCCATAATAAACATACATACCGCCGCCGTAGATTGCGGCATTGCTTGAAACGGTACCGCTGTTTACGGTAAAAAACCCTTGGTGTATACGCCGCCGCCACTGCTGGCAGCGGTGTTGTCCGAAATAGTGCCGCCACTCATGGTACACGTGCCGGACTCAATAAATATGCCGCCGCCAAAGTTTGCTGTATTGCCCGTTATAGTTCCACCATTCAAGGTAACCGTGCCAGAATTAATACGTATACCGCCGCCGTTATTTGTGCCGGCATGATTGTTTTTTATAACTGCTCCGCCTTCGAGAATCAAATTAGCGTCGGATAAATAAATCGCAGAATTGCTTGCTATATTATTTCCATTCAACGTGATGTTTTTCAGCGTCAAGGTTTTCCCGGTCAGTACCGTAAGCAGGTAGCCGGAAGTAAACCCAGAATCGCGAATCAAGCTGCCATCCTTAGAACTTTTAATGCTCAGGTTTTTAGTGACAGTAACCGTGCTGTCGTGGTTAATATTGCCCCGAACATCAATTGTATCGCCGTCGGCCGCTGCTGAGATGGCAGCGGTTAAGCCACTCTCAGTCAAAGCATATGCAGAACCATCAACTACAATAGTATTTTGAAAGATGAGTCCGGTTCCATCTCCGCTCTTACGGGAAAAGTCTTGAAGGGAAGAATAGCAAGCACCAGGCAAAAAGTTAGAACACTGGCTGTGATACGCCGTTGCTTTGTAGTTTGGATATTTGCTCTGGCCGCCAGTAGCGTTGCGGCAGGTAATTGCGTGGCTTTCAGCTTTCTCAACTTATCTGGGTAAGATTTCCAGCCAGTAATCATCCGGATCAGCAATGAAGTAAACGCCCATTTCTTTATTTTCATGGCAGACTACTCCCATTTTAGAATGTTTCTCATAAGCGGCGTCGAAATCATCGGTAGCGATAGCCAGGTGGATTTCGTTATCTCCCAAATTGTATGGTTCCTGCCGGTCTCGCAGCCAGGTGAGTTCTAACTGATAAGATCCTCTGCCATCGTCGAGGAAAACCAGGATAAAACTGCCGTCCTCTGCGTTTATGCGTGACACTTCCCTGAAACCAAGAGCCTCTTTATAGAAATCAAGACTTTTCTGCAGGTTTAGAACGTTAAAATTGTTGTGAATCATTTCAAACTTCATTTTCATAATCCTTTCGCCGTTTCACTGAATAGCTGAAAATACTTCTATGGAATCTGTTTGCCGGATTTTTTGATTTCAGTTATTAATGCTTGTCAGTATCTTTTTCAGAATAAATATATATTAACATAACACTGCACATGCGATTTGTTTAACCTGTAATCGGCAGGTAGCCGTGTTATAAGGCCCGAAACAGCGTGACCCCAGC
>CAZOMW010000165.1:0-2236 GCA_964581135.1 uncultured Oscillospiraceae bacterium | reverse complement strand
CCTTCGTCGTAGGCAGAAAGCCCCGCTAGAGGTATGTTAGCAATCAGCATGCCAAAAGCGAGTGGCAGTAAGAGCAACGGTTCATATTTTTTATGAATTGCCAGGTATGCCAGCAACAAAGCAATTAGGATCATAATAAACTGAGGCAGACCTAATCCCATAAAACTAAAGCCTTGCGGTTGTATCCCGGAATCTAACAATTACATCAACTCCCTGTTTTTCATTTTCTATATTCTAAATACCCGTTTTCGACAATAATCGCGTCAAGCTCCCGGCCTTCTTTGCAAAGCGGGCAGTCGTTCGGATTGTAGATCTTATAATCGGGCAAGTCCTCATTGGTAAAAACAGCGTTTATCTCGTAGTCGCTGTTTTTAGGATCGGAATTGAATAAAGCTGATATACCAACTACATTGGCACCATAATATGACAGACACTCCATCGCGTTTTTTAACGTCATGCCGCTGGAAATCGAAGAAACCAGTAACACGACTTCTCGCTTGTAAATCAATTCCTGAATATTGCTTTGGAACATCAGGTTGCGGTTAACATTACTGATCGGCCTTACCACATGAATCTCACTGCCGGCATTGATAACCGAAGTGCCTTCGGACAACAGCTCTTCCGCCAGGTAGGCGCCAATAACATCCGTACCTTCCATACAGACAATAGTGTCGACCAGGGTACTGCTTAGATAAGGCAGTGATAATTCGCGCGCAACATCTCTGGCCAAGGCTGAATTAGTCTTGAGGTTATCGAGGTCAATGTAATGGGTTGTGTGGAAATGGCTCGTTGTGAAATGCCCCGGAATAACATCAACTGTGATCGATGGATTCTTGGGCAAGGTTACCGTAATAAATTCTTTCTTCACTGCTGACTCTCCTTCTGTCAACTAGCTTCAGCGGTTTTCAAGGGGAGTATATTCCCTTCTTTCCATAACTGATTTATATGCCGGCCGGATAATTTTGCCCGAATTGGCGATTTCTTCCATACGATGGGCCGACCAGCCGACGATACGGGCAATGGCAAATAAAGGCGTAAACAGCTGCATAGGCAGATCAAGCATGCTGTAGACAAAGCCGCTATAGAAATCGATGTTGGCGCTAACGCCTTTATATATTTTTCGTTTTTCACCAATGATTTTACCTGCCAGCTTTTCAACCAGCATATAGAGATTGAACTCATCAACGCGGTTCTTTTCTTTAGAAAGCCGCTCAACAAATTGCTTAAGCATGTCCGCACGCGGGTCCGATAGAGAGTATACAGCATGCCCCATGCCGTAGATTAAGCCTGAACGGTCAAATTCTTGCTTATCCAAAATCCGGATTAGATAGTCGGCTACTTTGGTTTCGTCCGTCCAGTCAGAAATGTTTTCTTTCATATCTGCGAACATCTGTACTACTTTAATATTCGCGCCGCCGTGCCTTGGTCCTTTAAGCGAACCAAGGGCTGAGGTAATGGCTGAATAAGTATCTGTGCCGCTGGAGGTTACGACATGAGTTGTAAAGGATGAGTTGTTGCCGCCGCCGTGCTCCGCATGTAAAACCAGAGAAAGGTCGAGAATTTTTGCTTCCAGTTCAGTATATTGCTTGTTGGAACGCAGGATATACAAAATGTTTTCCGCTGTTGAAAGCTCCGGCCTCGGTTTGTGAATATACAGGCTTTTGCCATCGTGATAGTGACGATAGGCCTGATAACCATATACTGAGAGCATTGGGAAAAGCGCTGTCAGCTGCAGTGATTGGCGCAATACATTCGGGAGGGAAATATCGTCGGAAAAATCATCGTATGAATACATTGTCAGTACACTTCTAGCAAGGGTATTCATCATATCCTTACTGGGTGCCTTCATGATAATATCGCGCACGAAGCTGGTCGGCAGGGAGCGGTAACCGGCCAGAACATGGTTGAACTTTTCCAGTTGAGCTGCGTCAGGCAACTCACCAAATAAAAGCAAATAGGCAACCTCTTCGAAGCCGAAACGATTGGCGCTGACAAACCCTTTGACTATTTCTTCGACATCAAGTCCTCTGTAGTAGAGCTTGCCTGCACAGGGGATCTCTTTGCCGTCAACAGTGTTAAAGGCCACGATTTCAGAAATATTGGTTAAACCTGTGAGTACGCCTTTACCGTCTAGATCCCGCAAGCCTCTTTTCACATCATATTTATTGTACAATTCCGGATTAATCGTATTATTCTTGGCAAATATCGCGGAAAATTCTTCTATCTCCGGAGTTAT
>CAZOMW010000164.1:0-2253 GCA_964581135.1 uncultured Oscillospiraceae bacterium | reverse complement strand
GGAAACGACGATTGCGAAGATTGGCCACCATTGCATAATGAATCCTTCTTTCC
Source organism: uncultured Oscillospiraceae bacterium (assembly GCA_964581135.1). GTDB lineage: Bacteria > Bacillota > Clostridia > Saccharofermentanales > UBA5734 > JAXGXQ01. The sequence continues at coordinate 2,200 of CAZOMW010000164.1, read as the reverse complement.
GATATATATTTTGCCACGTATGACGTAGAACCGGAATTAATAGATCATATTATATTAAGATAACAGCCTGTAGAAGCTTTGCTTATGTCTTCGATCGTGATTTATTTCGTAAAGTATTTTTGTATAAGTATGTTAATAAAAAGTTTGCAATCAGTACGCATTGTAACACATCACGTTGTTAATTGCTATTTCTTTTTCTCGTAAGTGCGGCTGCTACAAAGCCTGCAAACAAAGGGTGCGGCCGGTTTGGACGTGATTTGAACTCCGGATGGAACTGACAGCCGATGAACCAGGGATGATCCACCAGTTCCACCATTTCAACAAGTCTGTTATCAGGTGAGCAGCCGCTGATCAGCATTTTGTTTTTAATCAGTACATCACGATACTGGTTATTAAACTCATAACGATGGCGGTGACGTTCATGAATCAGTATCGAACCATACATATCATAGGCTTTTGTATCCTGATCAAGCTCGCAAGGATATTGCCCGAGGCGCATTGTGCCGCCCGGTTGGGTAATATTCCGTTGTGATGGCATCAAGTCAACTACCGGGTGCGTACTTGACGGATCGAATTCAGTACTGTTGGCATCCTCATATCCCAGTACATGGCGGGCGAATTCAATGATGGCGATCTGCATCCCGAGACAGATGCCGAAATATGGAATATTGTTTTCCCGGGCAAATCTGGCAGCGGCAATTTTGCCTTCTGTGCCGCGTTCGCCAAAACCGCCCGGTACCAGAATGCCTTCAACTCCGGCCAGTTTTTGTTCACAGTTTTTATCCGTCAGCTCCTCTGCATCCAGCCAGCGGATATCCACTTCTGTACTGTGCGAACCGCCGCCATGAACCAGAGCTTCAACTATACTTAGATAAGAGTCGCGCAAGGCAGCGTACTTCCCGACAATCGCGATTGTAATCCTGTGTTCGAGGTTGGAAAGGGCTCTTACCATGTCTTCCCATTCGGTCAGATCAGGCACACAGGAGTCATAGCCAAAGCGATTGCAGACAATATCAGCCAGACCCTGTTTTTCGAGTTCGAGAGGCACATCGTAGAGAATAGGCAAATCAAGGTTTTCAATGACACATTCGCGCGGCACGTTGCAAAATAAAGCGATTTTTTCACGCAGCTCCTGCGCGACAGGAATTTCCGAACGGCAGACAATAATATCCGGTTGAATGCCAAGCGACAGCAATTCTTTAACACTGTGTTGGGTCGGTTTTGTTTTTTGTTCCTGTGAAGCAGAAAGAAACGGCAGCAGTGTGACGTGTATGAACAGGCAGTTTTCGCGGCCGGCATCAATCGCGAACTGGCGGCAGGCTTCAATAAAAGGCAGGCCTTCAATGTCACCGATGGTGCCGCCGATTTCAATTATTGCGACATCGTAGCCTTCCTTGTCAGCCCGGATCCTTTCCTTGATTTCATTTGTAATATGAGGAATAACCTGAACAGTTCCGCCCTGGTAAAATCCCTGACGTTCTTTTTGAATTACGGACCAGTAGATTCTTCCCGAGGAAATATTGCTGTTCTGCGAAAGGCTTTCATCGATAAAGCGCTCATAATGGCCGATATCCAAATCGGTCTCTGCGCCGTCATCTGTGACGAAAATCTCACCATGCTGAATCGGATTCATCATGCCGGGGTCAAAATTCAAGTAGGGATCAAGTTTCTGCATTGTCACCCGAATGCCGCGGGATTTGAGCAAACGTCCGAGCGAGGCAGCTGTTATGCCCTTGCCCAGCCCTGAAACAACGCCGCCTGTAACAAAAATCCATTTCATACAATCATTCCCATTCAATGGTTGCCGGTGGTTTGCTGGTTATATCATAGACAATCCGGTTGACCTGTTTGACCTCGTTTGTTATCCGGTTGGAAATCCGACTAAGCAGATCATAAGGTATGCGAGACCAGTCCGCTGTCATGAAATCAGTGGTCGTTACTGCCCGAAGCGCAATTGTATAATCATAAGTACGCACATCACCTGTTACGCCTACAGTCCTGATATCCGGCAGCACAGCAAAATACTGGTTAATGTCCCGGTCAAGGCCTGCCTTGGAAATTTCATCGCGGAAAACAGCGTCTGCCGCCCGCAGGATGTCCAGCTTTTCTTCAGTTACTTCACCCATTATGCGGACTGCAAGGCCCGGCCCGGGGAAAGGCTGACGAAATACGAGATAATCCGGCATTCCTAATTCCTGAC
>CAZOMW010000163.1:0-2268 GCA_964581135.1 uncultured Oscillospiraceae bacterium | reverse complement strand
TTATCGAAGCTGTTGAGGATCAGCAATATAAGCCGGAAGTCTCGGCGGTTCTGGTTCTTAATCCAACAGCAATAGAAGCAGGTGAATTTATTGGCAATTGAGGAATTCAAACAAGCAAACGCAGAACTTACTTCCCGGATCGGTGAAAGGGCTGCAGGGCTGCGCACGCGTATAGACGCTGCAGCCAAAGCCGCGGGTCGTGATCCGGCCGAGGTGCATTTAATCGCTGTTACCAAATTTTTCGCGGCTGCAACAGCTGCCGCGGCTGTTCAGGCCGGCTTAAAGGATTTAGGTGAAAACCGGGTGCAGGAGCTGGTGCCCAAGCAGGAGGCTTTGCTGGCAATGGGTCTGGAGCCGCGCTGGCACTTAATTGGTACATTGCAGCGCAACAAGGTGAAATATATTCTGGGACGTACTCATTTGATTCATTCAGTCGATTCGCTGCATTTGTTGCATGAAATCAGCAAGCGCAGTCAGAATGCCGGTCTGGAAACAAGTGTACTGTTGCAGCTGAATCCAGCTGAAGAAGAATCGAAGCACGGCTTCAGCCCGTCAGGTTTTGCAGCAGCGGCAAAGGAAGCCCTTAAACTGCCTGCTTTGAAGTTCCGGGGATTAATGGCGATGGCGCCTTTGGTTGAAGCCCCGGAGGAAACACTGCCGTACTTCCGCCTCAGTAATGAGCTGTATCAGGAATTCCGCTTCATACACAATTCGCAGCTACCGGGACAGCCTCTGCCGGATGTGTTGTCTTTAGGAATGAGTCAGGACTTTGAGCAGGCGATTGCGTGTGGTTCAACCCACGTCCGGATCGGCAGCGCGATTTTCGGGGAAAGAACAGAATAATTGTAATCAAACCTCAACATAGCACGACAAGATGTTGCGGGGCCATTACATCATACTTACTTGTTGCCGGGAACCATTGCAAGCGGTTTCCGGCCTTTTTATAATGGCTTTATGCTCTGTAGACAGTATATTAATTTATTGATGCAAAGCCTGATTCGTTCTTTATTGGTTGATCAGCAGATCTGACAGACAGCGGATCGACAATGGCGGGAGGTATAAAATGGCAGAATTTATCAATAAGCTTCTAAATAAGTTTGGTCATGGTTATGAAGAAGATTATTACGAAGACGAATACGAAGAGCTCCATTACGATGAAGCTGCAATGGAATCTGATCCGGTAGCTGAAACACGCTTTCCATTCCGCCGGAATTCAAACAAGGTAGTTGACCTGCGTGGGGCCAGCGGCCAGAACCAGGTGGTTATTATGCAGCCGGCAGACATTGAGGCAGCCCAACAGGCCTGTGATCATGTTCGCAGCGGCAAAACAGTAATCTGTAACATTGAAAAAGTTGAGCCTAGAATCGCACAACGGGTGATCGATTTCATTACTGGTTCAGCTTATGCTCTTGATGGCCGCGTAATGCCAGTTTCATCTGCAATCTTTGTAGTAGCGCCTCGTAACACCTCACTGGTTGAAGGTGCCTTGCCGACTCAGGGAAGTGAATACTACCGGAACGCTGTTAACAATTAACTGTTTTTATTGTTTTAATGCAACATAAACGGCCAAAAGGCGGTTACAAAATTTGTGAAGCTTTTTGGCCGTTTTTGCTGAAAAAAGGTGTTGACATTCAAAAGACTCTGTGTTATTCTTTAGTCAGGCTCCAGGGAATACCAATGAATAATATCCCGGACGAAAAGCCGCCACAGCTGGATTGTGGAAACAAACGAATAGCAATTGAAGAACCAGTTAAAATCGGTAATTAAATTGCAGATCAGACAAATGAATAAGAACCAAATTATTGAATCATCAGACTGAGGGTCTGAAACGAAACGATAACAAGGAACAAGTTCACAAGTAGGATCGTAAAGTTCGTAAAAAGGGCAGACGTTAAGGATAGGAAGCAAAAGGTTCGCTGGAGCCCCTTTTTATGCCCGATTATGCCCGATTATGCCCGAAGCCCGGATCGCTGCCAGAAGATCAGCGGCAACCGGGCTTTTTGTTACTGAAAAACAAGTGTTGTTTATGACTTGATTATGGACAAAATGTTACATTATACGTGTTGACACACCCTGATTTACGTGATATTATATACACAGGCTCCAGGGAATACTGAAAAGTACCATCACTAATGATAAGCCGCCTTACCGAGAGTAAGGAAAAAACGAACCGCGATTGAAGAGTAGCTCAGGTGAAAACAATTCGTAATTCAGATCAATGACTAAGAAACCGGCAATGCAACGAAACGGAATTATCTTTCGAGACGA
>CAZOMW010000162.1:0-2321 GCA_964581135.1 uncultured Oscillospiraceae bacterium | reverse complement strand
CAATTATGTTCCGGCAGCTAAAAGAACAGCTGCGCTGGAAGCAGAGCGTCTGGCCGCGCTGGCAAAAGAGCAGGCGCCGGCAGATGCTATGCCGGAAGAAGCACTTGACGCGCTGACGGCCGTGGTTGGCAACAAAGAAAAAGCTGAAGAACTGCTGCGGGAAACCGCGATTGGTTCTGTGATTTTTGCCCGTAAACCGGGTGACGGTTCAGCCCGTGAACAGGCCGCCTCCAGCCAACGCGTGCTTGGCGGTATGGCCAATATTGCTTATGAATACGCGACACAGCGTTATCGCAGCAACTGCATCAACTGGGGCATGATTCCTTTCACGATTGATTCCAAACCTGAATTCAACTGGCCGGTCGGTGCCTTCATATACGTGCCGAACGTGCGTCAGCGGATTATGGATGGTGAAAAGAAGTTCCCTGTTATTGTTATCGCAGATGGACAGGTAAATGAGATTACACTCAAGCTGCACACCCTGACTGACAATGAGCGCAGCATAATCCTTAATGGCAGTCTCATTAACGATTATGCACAGCGGGCTGCAGACAAGCAAAACAGCTGAATTGACGGAAGGATATTTCTATCTCATATGGGAAAGTTTACGGGCTGGCTGATCGCTACAGATCTGGACGGCACACTTATTAATGATGACCAAAAGGTTTCGCAGCAGAATATTGAGGCGATTGAATACTTCCAGCAGGAGGGCGGTTACTTTACAATTGCTACCGGGCGTTCACTTGCCATGTGCACCGAATATCTGCAGCTGGTAACGATTAATGCCCCGGCGATCCTGGTTAATGGTACTTTGCTGTACGATACAAAGCTGGGGAAGCCAGTTTTCGAACACGGGCTCGACCGACAGATTGCCACTAAAATGCTGAACGCCATTAATCTGCAGTTTCCGGATGTGTGTGCGCAGATCCATAGCGACGGACCGATTGCTATTGTCAGCCCGCATTCCTGCACCGATCAGTTTCTGGAGATGACGGATTTGCCCCGCAGACAGATTGACGCTGCGACTGTGCCGGATCCCTGGTATAAAATCATGTTTTACTCTACTGCGGAGCGGCTTCGTGTAGTGGAAGACTTCGTTGAAAGCAAGGTTAGCAGTTCAATAATCAGCCACTTCGATATTATGTATTCGGCACCCTACTATCTGGAAATGATGCCTGCCGGGACAACAAAAGGCAGTGGTCTGCTGCATCTGGCCGAGATGCTGGGTGTTCAGCATTCGCAGACAGTTGGTATCGGCGATTATTACAATGATGCTGACATGATTCGCATGGCCGGCCTGGGTGTAGCTGTTGCCAATGCTCCGCAGACGATCCGCGATCTGGCACAGGTTGTAGTCGGAAGTAATAATGATGGTGCGATTGCTGATTTGATTACCTACATCGAAACCATGTTGATCTCACCGGAATAATTTTACTGGAATAAAAACACCGGCAAAATATTAGCGAAATAAATCAACTTGAAGGAACTGAAATAAAATCACCGGCATAATGTTACCGGAAAAACTGAAAAGGCATCTGCAATTTTTATCAAGAATTTAATTCGAAAGCGACCCGGAATCAATTGATTCCGGGTCATTTTTGAGCAGAAACAGCAGGTTTTCAAACGCTGGAAACGTTTACCATCAACTCAGTTGTTTGTTGTTGACAGCGATGAAACAGCTTTATCAGGCTCAAAAACCGCATCGCAAACGTTTACCGGAATCAATGCAATTCTGGTAAAAATTTCGAAATATGGCTAAAAAATCAACTTAAACCGCCAGATTCTCGAGAAAATGAATTTATCTGGCAGATTTATCAGTTTTTTGTCAATTCACGAATAGTACAAACTGGAGTATAATATTGGATGCAGACCAATCATACCGAATACTGATCGACATGCCTGAAGCTATGCAGCATTTGCTGCTCTTAGTGCGTTCAATGTCAGCGCCGGATCGGTAACTAAACATATCCAGGAGGTACAATGTTTAAAATTGTCAGAAAGCAAGTCCTGAATCCAAGTGTTACGCTGATGGACATTGACGCCCCCGCTATTGCCGCGAAGGCAGAGCCGGGCCAGTTCATAATTTTGCGTGTAAATGATGAAGGTGAGCGTATACCGCTGACCATAGCCGATTATGATCGTGAAAAAGGCACCATCACAATTATTTATCAGATTGTCGGCAAAACAACCAGTCTTCTGAATGAACTTAATGAAGGCGATGCTCTGCTCGATTTTGTCGGGCCGCTTGGTACTGCTTCACATCTGGAGGGCTATAAACATGTAGCCGTAATCGGCGGCGGACTCGGTACAGCAATTGCCTG
>CAZOMW010000161.1:0-2365 GCA_964581135.1 uncultured Oscillospiraceae bacterium | reverse complement strand
TATACTTAATACAAAATTATTTTTTACTTATACACCATCAGGGGAGGATCATAGATGAACGAAAGACAGAAGCTGGTTCAGGCAATAAACGAGGAAACAGGCCTGGATACTGACAAAATTGATGAATTAATTGAAATACCACCTCAACCAACAATGGGTGACTACGCCTTCCCCTGTTTTGTACTGGCTAAAACGCTGCGTAAAGCACCAGCAGTGATTGCTTCTGACCTGGCGGTTAAGCTGGCAGAAAAACTGCTGGATTTTGAGCGGGTTGAGTCAGTTGGCGGTTATCTGAATTTTTTCATCAATCGAAACAGCTTCATCGCCTCGACCATCCAGGAGGTCAGAGCCCGGGGCGAGAAGTTCGGCAGCGCCGAAGCGCCCACCAGCGACCCTGTGATCATTGAGTACTCATCACCCAATATCGCTAAACCGTTCCACGTCGGCCATGCCTTTACAACAATCCTTGGTCATTCGCTGTCGCGCATCTACAAGCACCTTGGTTATGAAGTTGTGCGGATGAACCACTTGGGGGATTACGGTACCCAGTTCGGTAAACTTATTGTCGCTTATGAAATGTGGGGCAATGAAAAAGCGCTGCAGGCAGAGCCGATCAAGGAGCTGTTGCGCATTTATGTTAAATTCCACACGGAAGCGGAAAATGCCCCCGAGCTTGAAGCAGAGGCACGCGAGCGTTTCCGTCGTCTGGAAGCTGGCGAGGAAGCAGAGAAAGCACTCTGGTCCCGCTTCCGCGACCTGAGCCTGAAAGAGTTTTCGCAAGTCTACGAGCGACTTGGCGTCAGCTTTGATAATTATAACGGCGAAAGTTTTTACAGTGATCAGATTCCGGCAGTTGTCGACTTACTGTCAGAAAAGGGTTTGCTGGAAAGCAGCGAAGGCGCACAGGTTGTTCGACTGGACGAGTTCAATCTGCCGCCCTGCATTATTCTGAAATCCGATGGCACAACAATTTATGCCTCGCGTGATATCGCCGCAGCAATTTACCGCTTTAAAACCTGGAATTTTGCTAAGAATATTTATGTTGTCGGCACACCTCAGGCCCTGCACTTCCGTCAGGTTTTTGCTGTTTTGAAAAAAGCGGGCTTCGACTTCGCTGATGACTGTGTTCATGTTGGTTTCGGCCTGGTTCGTTTTGCCGATCGCAAGCTTTCTACCCGTAGCGGCGATGTTATCTACCTGCAGGATTTACTGCAGGAGGCAGTCGACAAAACCCATGAAGTTATCCGCGCCAACGCTGCTAAGCGCTCCCTTGATCTGACCGAAGAAAAGATGAGCGAAATCGCCGAAAAAGTTGGTATCGGCGCAGTTACCTACACCTTTCTGAAGAACAGCCGCGAACGCGATATAGTATTTTCGTATGAAGAAATGCTCGACTTTGAAGGTGATTCAGCACCTTATGTGCTGTATACCTATGCGCGTGGCCGCAGTATTCTGCGCAAAGCCGAGGCTGAACCCGGGTTTAGCTTTGAGGTAAGCGAAACTACTCTGCTCAGACTTGATACCGATGAAGAGTTCGCCATTGCCAAACTGATTGAGGGCTTCCCCCAGAGCGTTGTGAAAGCGGCACAAACCTATGAACCGTTTATGATTGTGCGCCAGATCACCCAGCTGGCCCGTGCTTTCAACAAGTTCTATCACAATGAGCCTGTACTCAGCACTGCAGATCCGGAGCTGCGTCAGGCACGCCTGGCACTTGTGTCGGCTGTCTGTGATGTTCTTTACATTGGCATGGAATTTGCCGGCATCAACCCCGTTGAACAGATGTAATTAACCAGATTGCGAAGAGAAGCATGAGTTACGACATCAAGCGCCTGTCATTTCCCGAAATCCCCTATGAACGGCCTGTGCTGGAGGATCTTTTAACAGATGCCCGCCGCAGCCGACTGATGCTGCGGCTGGCGATCAACCCTACCGGCGCTGCCCGTGCACTGGAGGATTTTGACGCTGCACTCGCAGTCTGGCGCTCGCTTGCGACGATTGTGCAGATCCGGCATGATCAGGCACTTGCCGATCCGTTTTACCTTGAGGAACAAACCTTTTTTGATGAAAATAACGCTGAGGTTCAAAAGCTGGAGCGTGATATTTACGACGCCTTAAGCAAAAACCGTCATGCCGCTGCTCTGAGTGAGCGTTTCGGGTCGAAGCTGTTACAGCGTGCCCAACAGGCTCATCTGCTGATAAATCCGGAGGTCACCAGCCTGATCGCTAACGAAAACCGTCTGGTCACGGAATATATGAATTTGAAATCGACAGCAGATGTCAGCTTTGGCGGTCAGGTTTATAATCTGGAACAGATGGAGCCGTATCTGCAGGATCCGGATCGTGATCTTCGCCGCAGCGCACA
>CAZOMW010000160.1:0-2374 GCA_964581135.1 uncultured Oscillospiraceae bacterium | reverse complement strand
TAATCGTATTATTCTTGGCAAATATCGCGGAAAATTCTTCTATCTCCGGAGTTATCTGCGAAAAAGGATTTGACATATTTATAACACCTTTCAGAGTAAATTATTTTGCAATGCTCGCATCAGAATTCCCGCGCTGTTATTTGAGTTTTCGCATGATAATTAACGTAGCGCAAAGTTACTGCGGTCCTGATTCTAAAAAAAGCGAAAGCAACTATAATTATACACTATGTTCACGTGTTGCCGCCAACCGGCGTTTATGGCAGGTAACGATGCTTTATTGCTTATGCAGGTTTCTTGTCAGCCTTTTCTCCACTGACAACTAAAAACCGGGGTGTGTGTAACTGCATTTGTTTAATCAGTTTCAGAGCATCTGTCGTATATTCGGGATAGCCAAATTGACCGGACTGGTCGTAGTTCGGGTCGGATACAATGAATTTTAAGGAATTGCCCAACTGCCAGTAGCCTTTGATAATAACCGCATGCCCCTGTTGCAGGTCAGCTAGCAGGTACATGGTAAACAGCACATTTCCTTCATCTAATAAAGTCAGCATTTTGTCCAGGCTGAAGTCCCAGGAATCCGTAAACTTCAGATTGTAATTTTCCATTACAGTTGCAGCTGTGCCATCAAACCAGCCTGAGCCATTCGAAGGATACATTTCGCGCAGACTTTCCACGGTAGGTACGTCTTTTATGTTTTGATAAAGCATGGACATGACAACACAAGCGGGCATACAGTTGACATCGCTATACTTACCAGTTGATTTCTGGCTGACATGCCAGGCATACGGCCGCTCATTCAAAACAATTTTTTCATCGGCAAACACTGGTTCAGTTTGCTCATAGCCTCTGATTATTGCGGACAAGGCGGCGACAATCGCGCCGAACTGAACTTTGCTTTCCTCCAGCTTAAGGCCTGAATTTAGCTGCCAGTCAAAAGTCATCGCGGAAATAAAATTCCAATCATCCCAGCTACCGGTTTTTTCCGGTTCAAATTTCTCTGTGTAAGGCCAAATGAAAAACTGATTTGCTTTCGAAGCATAAACATCGACAGTATCCGTTAACTTTGGCGTATCTGCTGCTTTAATTTCGCCAACAAGTTCCTCATAGGCGGTTACCAGCATTTGCGCAATCATTGCTCTGGTTAATGTCTGATCCGGAACAGGATTCGCCTCCTCCGGCAGTAAATCTGATAAAGAAAATGCTTTTGTCTGCTCCAAATTCATTTGCCAGGAATATAGCGCGATACTGGTATTAAGTCTGCGCAACAGGTCAATTGCAGTTGCCTTCTGGCAATCGTTCCAGAATAATCTCCTTTGAATGGAATCCTGGAAATTCATCAGAAAGTTAGCTGCAGTGGTGTAACTCAGCTCGGTTGAGGTAAAATCTTCTTCAGCGTGATAAGGTGTGAAGGTTTCGATCAAGGTCAGTTTTTTCAATGCAACGCTGGCTTTTGTTGCCGGATTGAACTTTGAAGTATCGATCTCAGCCCCAAATGATTCATATGCCTCAACCATGAGTTCAAAAAAAGATTCGATTCCCAAAATACTGGAAGCCGTTAAATTCGGCAATCGGATCCCTTTACTTTGCAGATATGCTACATCCCGATCAAAAACGGATGGCTTCTTAACAGGCGTGCCAGTTATGAACAAAGCACCGCTTTCAGTAGTAATAGCGGTGTTTAGTGAGGTTGTCACAGCGGGAGTTGAACTAATTGTTGTGGCGTTTGGCTTAACAAAAGCGTTGCATGAACTAATGGTCAGGGCAATAACCATCAAAAAGCAAATTAACCATACTGCTCTGCTCGACTTCCGGCCGGACATAGGCACTCCTTCTGATGGTAAATATTAATTGATATTATATCAGCAGTGTTAAAAAAGAATATCGAGAAATAATCCTTATATTGGGGTAACCATCATGTTTATTTAATCAGCTTCTTCCTCAAGTGTTTCAAGGAAAAAACTAACCGGCCGGAAGCCGTCATTGCAGGAAATCATCGCCGATTTCCTGTTCTTCATCCAACCTTGATAAATATCCTCACCACCGTGAGCCAGCGTCATAACAAAGGCAGACATGCTTTCCCAGGCACTGTTGCATAGGCCTTCCGGTTTTTCCCAGCCATTCGCGATAAAAACCTGTCCGACTTTCAGATCACAAGCATGTTCGATTGGGTTTTCAAACTCATTTATCAAGTCTTCATAGACAGTTTGTTTCATAACCGTAATTTTAACTTTTTGCATATACAATCACCCGACTTCGTTGCTGCTTTATTTAATTACCAAGGTAGCCCAGAAAGTTGGAATATTATAGTCATGCAGCAGGCCAGTACCATTGGTGTCTTCATAAAGATCCAGCAACCTGAAGCCGGCTTGCAGCT
>CAZOMW010000159.1:0-2432 GCA_964581135.1 uncultured Oscillospiraceae bacterium | reverse complement strand
GCACATAGGAGCCGATATCACGCCCGTCCATAACCAGAGGCTGCACACTTGCTAATTCACGTTGTCTTTCAACCAGAAATTGACGGACAACCGGCAGGGCACTGATATCAGAGGCAGCGCGCGACATCTCCGGGGTGCGGATAAGATCGGTTACATCCTTGCCGTTCAGAATAACCCGCTGGCTATTATCAATAAAAGCTATTTCCAACTCGGTTGTTTCCAGCATCCCGGCAACACTTTCGGCATCACGCGGCGAGATACCCTCCGAGACAGCTGCGTAGCCGATGGCGCGATACATGGCGCCGGTATCAAGATAAAGAATCTGAAGCCGTTCGGCGATCCGCCGGGCAATAGTGCTTTTACCGGCCCCTGCCGGACCGTCGATAGCTATGGCGTAGGACATAAACCCTCCTAAATTACCCGGTGCCCGAGCCCGATGGCGATTTCGTTCAAGTGAAGCAGACCGATTCCGAAATATATGCAGACACCGATATGATCCTCATAGCGGGCAATGCCGATTTTCCCGCCGATATTCAGGCCAAGAGCCTTTTGCATTATCTGAACCACCGCTTCACGGGCGGCGCCGGCAACAGCGCCTTCTTCCGGGTGGCTGGAGCCGATAACACCTTCGCGTTTGGCTGCGACTATAGCCCGTTCAATTATTTTGGGTACAGCGGTAATATACTCGCCACCGAAATCAGCCGCGGCTATGTGGACGCCGGTTTTCAGGCCTTCAGCCGCCAGCCGGTGTTCTTCTTCTCTGCTTTCCGAAAGCGCTGCCCTGATTGCCGCCGCCGCAGCAATTTTACTGCCGGGCTGAGGGTGATCGCTCATGCTAAATCCCCCTTATCATAGACGTCATATTCATCCCAGATATGCTCGAGTTTTTCCAGCCGCTCATTAACGCGATCCTTGAGGCGCAGTGCCACTGCAACTATCAGGGCATTGATAACACTAAGCGGCGCTACCAGAGAATCAGCGAAAGACATCATGTCACTGGGCGCATATAGCGAGAGATCTGAACTGCCGGCTACCGGGTTGTCCTTTTTATCAGTTATCGCGATTACCGTTGCACCTGAATTGCGGGCGTATTGCATTGCCTTGATAGTTCGACGCGAATAACGCGGAAAGGATATGCCGATCACAACATCACCTTCCCTGACCGTCAGGATCTGTTCGAACATCTCGCTGACGCTGGTAGTTTGAACGAGCCGGATGTTATCAAAAATCAGATTAAAGTAAAACCCCAGGAAAGAGGCCAGTGATGCCGAGCTTCGGACCCCCAGAATATAGATGCGCTGTGCGCCCAGCAGGGCTTCAACACATTCAGCGAAAGCTTCACGGTCAATCCTTTCATTGGTACGGCGCAGCTTGTCTATATCGGCCTGCAGCACTGTGCTGAGGATGTCCTGCGTTTCAGCCAGCCGCGCCGAAGCCTTGAAGCGCTGAGCTGCTGTCAGCTTCACCTTCAGTTCTTCCTGCAGAGCTTTTTGAAAATGAGGATAGCCTTCAAAACCCAGTTCCATGGCAAAGCGGACGACAGTGGATTCACTGACGCCCGCTTCTTCACCAATCCGGGCCGCTGTAAGATAAGCGGCTTTATCATAGTCTTTAAGGATGAAGGCAGCGATTGCCTTCTGGCCTTTGCTCATTTTCGCAGAAGCCTGTTTTATATGGGTCATGAGGCTGACATTTGAACCTTCCATGGCGATCCTCCGTTCGGCGGGGTAATCAGGAAGGCTTACGGCAAGCGTCAGACAGGCTGGTAAGCGTTATCTGCGCTGCCTACTGTGTCGTCAACCTGATGGCGCTGAGCGCGTCGCCAGATAAAGAATTTTTCTGCCACCTGCGGGAACATAGCGTAGGTCAGAACATCTTCTTCCTGTTCGATATATTCTGCTGCTTCCTTGCGGATTTTGTCAAGCTCAGGCGGGATATCATCAGCAGGACGGTTAGTGATCTGCGGTTCATCGCCCAGAACCTTTTTCAGGATTTCAGGGTCGATCGGAGCCGGTGTCTGACCATATTCGCCTCTGATGAGAGCTTTTGATTCTTTGGGAACCATTTTGTAACGTTCACCAGTGACAATGTTCATGACAGCCTGGGTGCCGACAATCTGAGATGAAGGTGTGACCAGCGGCGGATACCCCATTTCCTTACGGACACGCGGAACTTCACGCAGCACATCTTCGAACTGATCCGACTTGCCGGCCTGTTTCAATTGGGAAACCAGGTTAGAAAGCATGCCGCCGGGCACCTGGTACTTAAGAGCATTGACATCAACGCCAAGTACTTTGGTGTCGATCAGGCCGCTTTCCAGCCAGCGCTCACGGATACCACGGAAATGCTCGGAAGCTTTGGTCAGGTCGTCCATATTTAAGCCGGTGTCATATTCCGTGCCTTGAAGAGTGGCAACCAGCGGTTCGGTCGGC
>CAZOMW010000158.1:0-2478 GCA_964581135.1 uncultured Oscillospiraceae bacterium | reverse complement strand
GCACTTCCCTTGCAGTTTCAGAAATATGAACTTGAATCGGGCACCCGGCAGCTTGTGCCATCGCTGCGAGTTCCGCATACAAGGATTCCTGGTAAAGATATACAGAATGAACCATTAGTGAGGTTCTGATCCTGCCGTCAGCAATACCGTCATATTCAGTGATAAACCGGTCCAGATCATGCGGTCTGGCAATTGTGATCCCGGTTTTCCGGTCAGTTGATTTGGCTTCACAGGCAATCTGACCACGCATACCACTGGCTGCTATTATTTCCACAGTCCGGTCAGCATATAAATACATGTCCGCGGTTGCGCCGATACCACCACGAATCATTTCACACAATCCCAGTTTGGTTCCCAAGGCAGCAGTGCTTCCGGTTAAAGTTTCCTCACGGGGAATTATCTCCTTGAATAACCAATCGTTCAGATTCAGGTCATCAGCAGAATTGCGCATTAAAGTCATGGCAATATGATTATGAGCATTGGCAAAGGCCGGCATCAACAAGCGGCCGGCCCCTTCAAATAAATCATAGCTGGAATTCAACGGGAAAGCGGTCCGTGCTTCTTGCTCTGAATCACCAACATATATAATGGTATCGCCACTTATCGCGACATAAACGGCATCAAGCTGATTCAAGCTGCCGTTTGTTGTTGGCGATAAAACGGCTATATTCCTGAAAAGGAATCCCCGTTGCTGCTTATTCATTATCCAGCCAGTGTCCAAGATAATGTTCCTGCTCAGACGTCAAATGTTCAATAATTATATTTTTTGCTGCCAGCAAACGCCAGGCGACATCATCATCTATAACAGCGGGCATATCGTACACGGCGGGCTCCAGAACGGCAGCGTTTTCAGCCATATACTGCAAGCCAAGCGCCTGTAATGCGAAACTCATATCCATTATTTCAGCCGGATGACCATCGCCGGCAGCCAGGTTTACCAGTCTGCCTTCCGCCAACACATAAAGGCTGCGCCCATCTTGCAATTTGTATTCTTGAATGTTATTTCTGGCTTCACTCTTACTTACCGCCAGTTCGGCCAACTGCCGCAAATTAACTTCGACGTCGAAATGGCCGGCATTACAGAGGATTGCTCCATCTTTCATCAAAGCAAAATGTTCTTCTGTAATTACATCGTTACATCCTGTCACAGTTACAAAGATATCGCCTACCATTGCGGCTGCCGCCATAGGCATTACCTCATAGCCTTCCATTAAGGCTTCGCAGGCAGCGACAGGATCAATCTCAGTGACAATAATTCTGGCACCCAGACCTTTAGCCCGCATTGCCACTCCATGTCCACACATGCCAAAGCCGGCCACAACAATTGTTTTGCCGGCAATTATCAGGTTTGTAGTTGACATTATCGCGGTGAAAACTGATTGACCGGTACCAAATCGGTTATCAAATAAATGCTTGCAGCGGGCGTCATTTACAGACAAAACCGGATAGCGCAGCTGCCCGGCTTCTGCTAACAAGCGCAAACGATGAATTCCGGTTGTGGTTTCTTCACAGGCGCCACGAATATTGGCGGCAAGATCCTGGTACTGAGTATGCAGCAAAGCCGCCAGATCACCGCCATCATCAATAATTAAATCCGGTTTTATTGCCAAAGCTGCCTTTAAGTGCGATTCGTATTCTTCTGCGGAAGCTCCATAAATGCAGTAAACCTTCATGCCGCCAGCGGCCAGTGCAGCTGCTACATCATCCTGAGTCGATAACGGATTGCAGGCTGTCAGGGATACTTCAGCGCCGCCTGCAGCCAGTGTGCGTGTCAGACAGGCCGTTTTAGCTTCAACATGGATACTTACCGCAATCCGCAGGCCCGCAAAAGGCCTGGTCTGCTCAAATTCAGCGGCGATTTGATTCAGGACCGGCATGTGACGCCAGGCCCATTGAATTTTCTGCTCACCGGCAGCTGCCAGCTCAATATCCTTGATTATAGGTTTCATATTTATTTCCTTTGCCTCAGCCGCGACCGTGGCAGTTCTTATATTTTTTGCCACTGCCGCAGGGGCAGGGGTCATTGCGGCCGACTTTTTGCTGGTCACGTTTTGCCGGAGAGCTCTTGCCACCGGCATCTGAATGCGGTCTTGCTGCCCCCGGCATGGATGGGTCTGAAGCTGCAACGCTGCTGCCGCTGCCTCTTCCCGCCCCGGGTGCTGTCATTGCGGCCGCTGCGGCTTGCCGGCTGCCTTGATTCTGTGATTCTGACTCGCCCCCGGCATAGCCGCTGCCGCCATATCCGGCGGTGATATTGCGGGCAACACTGCGGCGTTCAACCTTTTGATCGGTATTGAAACGGGCACGCATGATCAGACGTACAGAGTCTTCCTGAATGGCCTTGTTCATGGCCTCGAACATTTCGAAACCTTCCCGCTTATACTCAATTATCGGGTCGTGCTGAGCATAGCTGCGCATGCCAATTGTATCGCGGAGCTCATCCATCGCATCGATATGATCCATCCATTTGGCGTCTAC
>CAZOMW010000157.1:0-2500 GCA_964581135.1 uncultured Oscillospiraceae bacterium | reverse complement strand
CTACCAGGAATCAGGGTCAGAAGGGCATTGAGGTAGGCGTAAGGTTCGAGGCCATTCGCTTTGGCCGTCTCCACCAAAGAGTAAACACAAGCGCTGGCATCGGCACCGGCTGGCGAGCCGGCAAATTCCCAATTTTTTCGGCCGATGGTGAACGGTCGGATGCTGTTTTCAGCTGGATTATTGGAAATGACACAGTCACCATCTTCGAGATAACGCTCCAAATCAGCCTTACGATTCCTGGCATATCCGAGAGCTTCGAAGATCTTAGTCTTAGGCAGTACCGCTTCCAGAGATTCATCAACAAATACCCAGAATGCTTCCAATACAGGCTTTTCCTGCTTCAGCCGTGCTTTCTTCCGATCCTCAGCGGACAAGTCCTTGAACTGTTGCTCCAGTAAAAAGAGTTGGTTACAGTAAGAAAGACCTTTCTCCGCCAGCGTTCCCTTGCGCTCGGCGAGGTTCTTGCCCTTGAGACAGTCGGCAAAGCCACGCCGGACATGTGCCCAGCACTGACAGCGCTTGACGTTTTCGACTCCATTGTAACCGGCATAGCCGTCCGTGTGGAGATAACCCGAATAGCCATCCAGCAATTCTTTGGCATGCTTTCCACCGCGTCCTGGAGCATAATGGAAGATCCGGATCGGTCTTTCGGACCGCTCGCCCGACGCGATCACCCACATATACGATTTCGTTGTGTTCGCCCGCCCCGGTTCTCTCAGCACCTGGACCGGAGTCTCATCCATATGCAGACAACGTTCTTTCTTCTGGATCTGGCTCATGTGTTCAACGACGGGTATGAGCCAATCCCGGGTTGCTTTCAGGATCCAGTTCGACAGAATCTGGCGGTTGACGACATCAGCACCCATGGCCTGCCAGTCTTTCTCCTGACGGTAAAGCGGCACACCCTGCACATATTTCTGGTACATCGTCCAGGCAATCGTCGACGCCGAAGCGTAAGAATGCTGCAGCACCGGCTCTGGCGTTTTGGCCTGCAGGATCGCAGGTTTCCCCGCCTTACGACAACAGCGGCACTCATAGCTCTCTGCATAGATATTCTGGATCGAGAGTTTAGCTGGTATATAGTGGAGTTCCTGACGGACCAGTTTCTGGCCAATTGAAGAAAGACCGCTGCCGCAGTCTGGGCAAGTCCGGTCTTCTAAAGCGACGGTGCAATGGACATCCTCTGTGGGTAGATTTGCGAATGCCGCCTTGCGCTGGTATCCCTTGCGGGTGTGGCGCAAAGGCTTTTCCAGAATCTCTGGTTCCGCGGCAGAAAGGTCGGCGTTTACTTCCGCCTCGTTGAAGATACCGGGGATGACCTGCTGACCATCCATCAGAGCACTTGTCTTCTCGCTCTTGCGGCCGTAGAGTTTCTGGGTCAGGAAAGCGACCTGTTCGGTCAAACGTGTGACTTGTTCAGAAAGATTTCCATTAACCTGTTGGAGCGTGGAAATCATCTGTTTCTGCTGTTCGAGCATTTCGTGCAGCAACGCATCACTTAGCATTTTGACCGCCTTTTCTTTCCGGTTTTACTGCCAAAATTATATCATAAAACTAATAACAAATAAAGTCTGTAAGGCCTGAAAATAGGGCTTTTTAAGGATTTTATCCAATGAATTCAGGAGCTGCTGAACACTTAAAGAACGCGGCCCGCCGAGCGTTTGGCGATTGCCTTGCCGGGGTCAATATTGAGTCCTTCCATCAGCCAACGGTATTGCTGCTGCGTCAATTCACGAACCTGCTCCTGACTGCGCGGCCACTGGTAGGAGCCCCTGGCATCCAGACGTTTGTACAGGAGCACGAAGCCGTCACCTTCCCAATACAGCGCCTTGATTCGATCTCGACGTCGGCCGCAGAACAGGAAAAAGGCATTATCAAATGGACTCAGTTGAAAGTTGTGTTCCACCAGTTGTGCCAAACCATCGATCTGCTTGCGCATATCGGTGTAACCACAGGCCACATATATTTTCGCGCCGGCAGGTACGATCATCCGCGTCCCATCCCTAATGCGCGCATAGCCAGATCCAGCGTCATCGGATCTGCACCATTATGAATCTCAAGACTCATGTTCTGGCCGCGGATCACCGCACATATCCCGGATGACTTTGGTTCTACCAACCCGCATGACCCGTCTTCCAGGCGTAATTCGGCAAATCCACCAGTTGCGACTGGGTTGCGCAGCGCCAGCTCTTCGCGTCTCAGCACATGCAGCCAGTAATAATATCGGCTCTCACGAATGTTTTGATCCGCACACCATTTCCTAACGCTCAGTCCGCTGGCTCGTTGATCCAGAAGCCGTTGTTTCCACTCCTGTGCCACTACTTCATGTCGCACACTGCGCATGTCCATCCGCCGCCTCCATATACTTTGTGAGCTTTTAAGAGTGCTCCATTTACTTCATGAGAATTCGCGAGTGTCTCCGTTTACTCTGCAAGTTTTCAAAGTACATTTTCGCATTATACAGCGGCGTTGAATATCCAGTGGTTTATTGTACGCTTAC
>CAZOMW010000156.1:0-2522 GCA_964581135.1 uncultured Oscillospiraceae bacterium | reverse complement strand
ACATGGCTGGCTCGCGCCGCCACCACGAAATCTACCTCAGCGATCCGCGAAAGGTAGCATCTGAGAAACTGAAAACTGTGATTAGACATCCAATAATTGCCCTGGAAACGGATACAAGGTACGCTTAATAAATACTAAACAAGTGGGAGGAAACAACTATGCCGTATATCGCTATTAAGTCATATCCTAAGGATCAGGCAACTAAAGGAGCACTCGCTGAGAAAATCAAGGACGCTGTTATTGAAGCTATTGGCTGCCCGCCGGAAGCCATCACAATTTCGATTGAAGATGTTAAGCCGGAAGACTGGCAGGAAAAAGTAGTCAAGACTGAAATCGAGCCCAGAAAAGACAGCATGATCTATATTTCCGGAAAAAAGTGCTAAGCATCAGTTTGACGAAGTTCCTCTGAAGTAACTTGAAGTAATTTGAAGCTACTTGACGCCATTTGAAAGAATTTGACCATTGAACCATAGTGACGGCTGTTGCAAAACGCTACACTTTGCTGCGGCTGATCCGCAACATCAGGAGAGAACTGCTATGCATGCACCTTGCCTTCTGGGAATAGATGTAGGTACCTCGGGCTGCAAAACCATTTTGCTTGACTCCGGAGGCAGAATTCTGGCGGCCCACACGCAGGAATATCCTCTTTATATGCCCAAACCAGGCTGGACCGAACAGGAGCCGGAGGATTGGTGGCAAGCTGCTGTAACAGGCATCGGCAAGGTACTTTCAAAGGCAGGAGTTTCAGCTGCAACTGTTGCCGGAATCGGTCTTTCCGGTCAGATGCATGGTATGGTAGCACTGGATATTAAAGGTAATGTCGTACGAAAAGCAATTCTTTGGAACGACCAACGGTCAGCTCCACAGTGCAGTGAAATAACTGAACTTGCCGGAGGTTCGGGCAGCCTGCTTGAACTGGCCAACAACCGGATGCTGCCGGGCTATACAGGCAGCAAGATTTTCTGGCTGCGGGAAAACGAGCCGGATAATTATGCTCGCACAAACATGATTCTTAACCCCAAAGATTATCTGCGTTACCGCTTGACCGGCGAATATGTCACCGAGGTTTCAGATGCGTCAGGTACTGGGTTATTTGATGTGCGCGCACGCTGCTGGAGCCAGACTTTACTAAATCGTCTAGGCTTTCCCGCCAGTCTTTTTCCACGATGTATGGAATCGACTGAAATTACCGGCTATGTAAATTCGGCAGCAGCTGAACTGACTGGTCTGAAAGCGGGGACGCCTGTAGTCGGCGGTGGCGGAGACGCAGTCGTGCAGACAACAGGGATGGGAATAACCAAACCCGGCGTTCTGGGCATAACAATTGGCGTCTCAGGGGTTGCCGCTGTGGCTCTGGAAGAATTCAGGCCAAATCATGGCGGACTGCTTCAGGTTTTTTGTAATAACGCACCGAATTTATGGCATGCGATGGGTGTTACATTGGCTGCAGGTGGTTCCCTGCAGTGGTACAGAGATAATTTTTGCGAAGCCGAAACAGCCAGGGCTAAAGCGGAAGGTTCGAGGGTTTACAGTATCCTTGACGATCAGGCAGAAGCTGCAGCCCCGGGAAGTAAGCAGCTTCTGTTCTTGCCTTATCTGAATGGCGAACGCTGTCCCTATACCGACCCAGACGCCAAAGGCGCTTTCATAGGGCTAACACTTCAACACGGCAAAAATGAGATGACGCGCTCAGTTATGGAAGGGGTCCAGTTTAGTCTGCATCAGGTTTTTGATTTGTTTACCAGGCTTGATCCGGCAATTTCTGTCGACCGTATTATTATGTCGGGCGGCGGCAGCCGTAGTCAGATCTGGCGCCGGATCTGCGCAGATATCTTTCAGGCCTCAGTTCAGACAGTAAGTGGCAGTGGGGAAGGCGGCGCTTTTGGTGCAGCTTTGCTTGCCGGGGTCGGTGTCGGCTTAACAGGCACGTTGGCAGAAACAATTGGCAGCCTCAGCGTCGAAACTGAAACTGAGCCGAATCATACCAACAGGGCCGTTTATGAAAACCTTTACGATGTTTATAAATCACTATATCCGATCCTGGCAGATTCATTCAAACGTTTGTGAATGAACAGGAGCGAGTTATGGAAGCAATTGTGGTCGTGGGCAGTATTAAAAGGGAGCGAATTGGCAATGGATAAGATCAAATGGGGTATTATCAGTACCGGTATGATTGCCAGTCGGTTCGCGGAAAGCATGCGGCTGGTTCCCGATGCCGAAAAAACTGCGGTTGCATCCAGAAAATTAGAGAGCGCGACAGAATTCGCCAAAAAGTATGGCTTTAGCGAAAGTTACGACGATTTTACGACGATGCTGGACCAGGCCAAGCCTGACATCGTATATGTCGCTGTACCAAACGACCTGCACTACAAGTATGTAATGCAGGCACTTGAGGCAGGTGTGCATGTCTTGTGCGAAAAGCCAATGGCTGACAATCTGCCTCAGCTTCAACTTATGTACAATAAAGCCAAAGAAAAAAATCTCTTTCTGATGGAGGGCATGTGGAGCCGCTGCTTCCCGGC
>CAZOMW010000155.1:0-2548 GCA_964581135.1 uncultured Oscillospiraceae bacterium | reverse complement strand
ATACCGGGGACAAAGTGTTGCTTTACGTCAATTTAGAAACTTCAATTGATATTAATAAAATAATGGGGTACGAAAAATATCCGGCTATTAGCTACTACATTGTTGGTATAAATGACGGCAGACTATTTCAAATAGACAACACTACATTTGTCAAACCAAAGCCGAGCAGGTTTGGTGAAAGAACAATCGAATCATTTGAAAATGGTGGTTCATTAACTATAACTCTCGATGAGCTCAAAGATTAAAACAGAACGTGTCACTATCTGCCCGGTCAAGTGGCAACGCATCCTTTGGGGGTCAGGCCGATGATCCATTCTTCAGGTATGAAGTGGAGTCTATGCATGAAAGAGAGGTCCGGATCAATGTTCAAAGATAAATTGCCCACACAAACACAAACCCGGAAGACCGGTTTGCACCGCCTGATCTGGATCACAGCCATCAGTCTCGTTCTTGTTTTGGCAATCATCCTGGCCCTCGTATTCTTTCTTAGCGGCAGTATGTCCGTTCGGGGAATTGAGCGGCCGGCCTATCCGGAAACAGGCAGTTTCGCCAGCCCGGAAGATCTGCACCGGAACCTGCAAACAACTTGTCCGGACCGATAATTTCTGTAACAGGCCCCGCCAGCAAAAGGCCGACAGGCATGGAAAATGTCATCAGGCTCAGAAAAAGGGAAAAGACCTTGCCTAAGCTTTCAGGCGGGGTACTTGCTTGAATATAAGCTGTTAGCAGCACGTTGAAAAAGGTGCCGGGACCGGAGTGATTAGAAAGGCTGCCCCCAGAACAAGACTGGAGAAAGCTACCAACCCGTCCGCGACCATCATTACTGTCCGGCGGTTGTAACGATCAATCCAAACTCCCGCAAAAGGTCCGAAGCTTTTGCGCATAACAAAAGGCATAACTTTCCTTAATGGAAGTTATGCCTTTGCTGGTGCGGGAAACAGGACTTGAACCTGCATGACCTCACAGTCACTAATACCTGAAACTAGCGCGTCTGCCAATTCCGCCATTCCCGCACGGGACTTGCTTATAATACTAGAAGGTTGGCAAAAATGCAAGCCTTCAGTATAATTTACTGGAAGTAAAGACGTTGCCAAAATCTAAGTCAGCTTATCGACATAATTTAAACAAAGCTAAACAGCTGCAGCGAATAGGAGCCTGTTGTGGAACAAAAAATTGAGCTTTTTAAAACCTGGATCAAAGGCAAGAGGGTTGCGGTGCTTGGCGTCGGAATCAGCAACCGCCCGCTGATAAGATATATTTTTTCGTTGGGGGCGGATATCACTGCTTTTGACATGCTGGAAGCCGATGACCCAGTTTTGACAAAAACCCGAGCCGATTTTGAGAGCGAAGGCATCAGGCTTTCCTGGTCAGTCGGGCAGGACTACCTCACGCAACTGAAGGGCTTTGATGTTGTTTTTCGCACACCTAAGATGCGCTACGATTTACCCGAGCTGCGGGCAGAACGTGAACGCGGGGCTGTGATTACTTCTGAGATGGAAGTTTTCATGGAAATCTGCCCGGCTCGCATGTTCGGCGTGACCGGAAGTGACGGCAAAACCACAACAACAACCCTGATCGCGCTGATACTGGAAGCAGCTGGCTACAAGGTGCATTTGGGCGGCAATATTGGTATGCCTTTGCTGGACCAGGTTGAGAAAATCAGGCCGTCTGACATGGTGGTGCTTGAGCTTTCCAGCTTCCAGCTGATGAGCATGCGTATAAGCCCGGAAGTCGCTGTTATCACTAATATTTCGCCCAATCATCTGGATGTGCATAAGGATTATCAGGAATACATCGATGCCAAGCGTAATATATATTTGTTCCAACCTTTCTACGGCCGCCTGGTACTGAATGCAGCTAATTATGAAACATCCTCACTTGCACCGGAAGCAAGAGGAGAGGTAGTTTTCTTTGGCCGTACGGCAACGGATTTCGCTGCCGGCGCCGCGCTCGAGAATGGCTGGCTGACCTACAAAACGCCTGGTTCGGTTACAGATTATGTAAAGGCGCGCGAGATTCTGATTCCGGGTCAGCATAACATTGAGAACTATCTCGCTGCCATATCTGCAACGCAGCCATATGTACAGCCGGATGCTGTCAAGCAGGTCGCTACCGGCTTCCGCGGTGTAGAGCATCGGCTGGAACTGGTGCGCGACCTTGATGGTGTCCGTTATTACAACAGTTCGATCGATACCAGCCCGACCCGCACCCGAGCGGCAATGAACGCGTTGGCTGATCGCAGTGAAAAGGTTGTCCTGATCACCGGCGGCAAGGATAAAAAACTTGATTACACCCAGCTGGGCGAAGCCGTGCTCAAAGTCAGCCGCAAGATCATACTCTGCGGCGAAAACTCACCTTTAATCGAACACAGTATCATTCAATCGCTGCCTTATGCCGGGTTAAAAGCTGAAGATGTTGTAATAATTCATTGTGAATCCTATGAGGAAGCGGTTCAACAGGCGCGTCGCCTGGCGGAACCGGGTGAGGTAGTAGTACTGTCGCCTGCAGGCACCAGTTACGATAAGTTCCGCCACTTCGAAGAACGCGG
>CAZOMW010000154.1:1413-2555 GCA_964581135.1 uncultured Oscillospiraceae bacterium | reverse complement strand
GCCTGAAACTGGAACGGGCAGGTCATCGGACGCAGCGCAAGAACTTCGGTTTCATCCGCCTTATCGGGATCTCCGATAATAAACATGCCGTCACGGTAATGGTCCCAGTGTCCGGATATTTTATACAGGTCTGATTTAGCCATCAGCGGTGTTTTTGTCAGCTGATAACCACGGCGCTGCTCCTCGTCCTCGACGAAACGGGATAGAATCTGCAGCACCCGCGCACCTTTAGGCAGCATAATCGGCAGCCCCTGGCCAATGTAATCTATTGTTGTGAAATAACCCAGCTCACGGCCCAGCTTATTATGGTCGCGTTTGCGGGCTTCTTCCAGCATAGCCAGATAGTCTTTCAGCATTTCTTTATCAGGGAAGCTGGTGCCGTAGATACGGTGCAGCATGCGGTTTTTTTCACTGCCCCGCCAGTAGGCGCCCGCAGTCTGAGTTAATTTGAAGGCTTTTACTTCGCGGGTATTATCAAGATGCGGACCGGCACATAAATCTACAAAATCACCCTGCCGGTAAAAAGAGATGACCTCAGCTTCAGGAAGATCATTGATCAGTTCAATTTTGTATGGCTCTTCAAGCTCTGTCATCAGCTTAACCGCGTCTGCCCGATCAAGCTCAAAACGCTCGATTTCAAGCTTCTCTTTGACAATTTTCCGCATTTCAGTTTCGATTTTGGCGAGATCCTCATTTGTAAAAGGTTCATCGCGATCGAAGTCATAATAAAAGCCGTTCTCGATAGCAGGTCCGATTGCCAGCTTTGTCTCCGGGAAAAGTCTTTTGACAGCGTGCGCCAGTATATGTGCGGATGTATGCCGGAAAGTATTCTGGTATCCGACATCTTCAAAATCTTGCATGTGAAACCTCCATTTAGGTAAACTGTTTACTGCTTGTAATTTCCCGGTTCTCCAGGGAACTGCGGTGAAGCCGGTACAACGCATTCAAGCAGCTTTACCGGCCGGCGCCTTGCCATTGTGTATTACTCTGCACTCCGTCAGCGGCGTTCTTTCATCTCATAATATTACAGAAATAAAGTGTTTCGAGGAAATTGAGAAAAGTAGAGATTTAAGCATAATTTAACAAATGGATAGGTGTACCATCAATTTGTTCTATCTTAAACAATACAATACTAATTATCA
>CAZOMW010000154.1:0-1403 GCA_964581135.1 uncultured Oscillospiraceae bacterium | reverse complement strand
TAGTAACACAGGCGATTGACAGCTTACCGGTACAATTCTATGATCAGTAGTGGTATGTATTTCCTGCCTGCTTATGCTTTCAAGAGGAGGCTGCCAAAAATGATTAATGCTCAATTAAAAAAAGGCGTTCTCGAATTATGTGTACTATCGCTGCTTGCTGAGCAGAACCGCTACGGCTATGAATTAGCAGAAGAGCTTGCCAGAACCCTGCAGGTTTCAAGTAGTGCAGTTTATCCGATATTGCGCAGATTAGCCGCAGACGAAAATGTTACTACCTATCTGCAGGCATCCACCGTTGGCCCACAGCGAAAATATTATGCGCTGACACCGCAGGGAATTGAAACCCAACGCAGCCTTTTAGAAGAATGGCAGGAACTTGTCTGTCAGGTTGATGCTATTACAGGGGGGGATAAATCGTGAACGAGAAGGAATTTCTAGAGCAACTGCACCAGGAACTTGAACGCCGCGGCCTCAGTGATATTGAGGAAATTGAGGCTGATTTTTCAGAGCACTTCGCTACCGGTTTGGAACAAGGCCAGAGCTAAGAAGAAATTGCCGCTTTGCTGGGCAGTCCGGCAGAAATCGCCGCCCAATATGAAAGCGATATTCCCCTGGCTTCAACGAAAGTATCCGATGTCGTTTCTGAACCTGCACAGCAGACCGCAGACTTTGTTTCTGAACCTGTACAGCAGACCGCAGCTGTTGACACAGCTGGCAGAGAAGCTGTCGATACTGCTGCCGGAACTGCGGAGATAAAGCACACTGCTTCCACGACTGCCACGCAAGCAAAGCGCTATGTTTATGCTGAAGACTACACTGGCAAACCGCGGGTTTCAGATACTGAACCAAAGCCTGCAGAACCCGCCCGCACAGAACACGCCCGCGGTTATCAACCAGGCGGCTATGAACCACAAAGCAATAAACCAAGGGAACAAAATCAATTTCATGCCAGCGGCTATATCCGTGAAGACATTCAAAGCAGTGGTTATAGACCAGTCAGCGATACGACATCAGGCACCCGTTCAGGTGAAGTTCGGGTTGAGTCAGGTAGTACCAGCGCAATTAATGTGATTCTACTGGTTTTGCTGAACCTGTTTATTGCCTTGCCGATTGTGCTTGTAATAATCTCGCTTCTGGTCGGAGTCTGGCTGTTCGCACTCGGCGTCGGCGCCGCTGCAGTCGCTCTGATTATAGCCGCCGTTGCCGAGGCGGGGGCAGGTATTATGACAATAATCCTGATCCTTTTTGCCATAGCACTGGCAGCACTGACAATCTTGATTTTTATCGGGGCTTACTGGCTGACAGTTCTGTTCGCCCGCGGACTTGGAGCCTACATTAACTGGAATCAGAGTGTCGCCAAAGGAGGTTCTGCCACATGAAACATAAAGGCTTACTGATTCTGA
>CAZOMW010000153.1:0-2582 GCA_964581135.1 uncultured Oscillospiraceae bacterium | reverse complement strand
ACTTGCTACCAGAAACGTCAAACATTACTCCATGTCTGGCATGATGATTTCGTGCAGCAGTTTACCTGCGGGAATCATTGGGTAGACATTATCTCCCGGGTTAAGCATTACGTGAACCACATAAGGCCCTTCTTCTGCGAGTGCTTTGGTAATTTCAGCCTGCAGTGATTCCGGGTCGTTAGCTCTGCCGGACGGCACGCCGTAAGCCTGGGCGATCAGACAGAAGTCAGGATTATTGTCGAGGATCGAAGCTGCGTAATTGCTGCCATAGAACAACTCCTGCCATTGACGTACCATGCCGAGACAGGCGTTATCCATAACGAAAACCTTAACCGGCAGATTGAGATCCTTAAGCATTCCCAGCTCTTCAATCGTCATCTGAAAGCCGCCGTCACCGGTGAACAGAATAGTAGTCCGCTCCGGGGTTGCATCAGAAGCGCCGATGGCTGCCGGCAGACCAAAGCCCATGGTGCCGGCGCCGCCGGAAGTTATCCAGGAGCGGGGGCTTTCAATCGGGAAATGCTGGGCGGTGAACATCTGATGCTGACCAACATCTGTGACAACGATTGGATCTGTGCCCTTCACGGCTGCGGCGACTTCGTGGATGACATACTGCGGGGTCAGAGGCTCTACCGGCTTGTACATCTGCTGTTTCAGCATTTCATACTGGCTTTTCTTATCAGCCAGTTGATCCTTCCACTCCTGCCAGTCTTTGGCAAAGTCTTTAGCTAAAGGTGATTCCAGCATTTTCTTAAAGAAATCGGCAGCGTCAGCCTCAATTTCAATATCCGGGCGGACATTTTTGCCGATTTCAGCGATATCGATATCTACATGGATGAGTTTTTTGTCCTGCAACTGGTTATAGCGGACGGGATCACCGATAACACGATCGGAGAAGCGGGCACCGACAGCCAGCAGCAAGTCGCTGCGGCCCATTGCCAGATTAGCCTGCGGTGTGCCGTGCATACCAACATTGCCAAGGTAACACGGGTGATCCTCACGGATCGCACCCTTGCCCATCAGAGTATTGGCAACCGGAATACCTGTGTGGTCAATAAAGGCGCGCAGTGTTTCCACTGCCCCGGGTGAAATAATGCAGCCGCCGCCTACCAGCAGCAGCGGGCGCTCGCTGGTCCTCAAAGCTTCGTAAACCTTGTCAGCCAGCGACTCGGTTCTGATTTTGACCGGGCGGTGGCGAACGTAATTCGAACGGATTTTGTTACTGGCCATCAGTTCGTCAAAATCACCGATTTCCATTTGCTGAATATCCTTGGGAATATTTACCAGAACAGGGCCGGGACGGCCTGAAGTCGTAAGTTCCCAGGCTTCTTCCAGCATAGGCAGCAGCTCCAGCGGCTTCATAACCAGATAATTATACTTGGTGATCGGTAGAGTAATGCCGGTTATATCGGCTTCCTGAAAGGCATCGGTACCGGTTGCGTTGCGGGCAACAGCCCCGGTAATGGCCAGAATAGGAACAGAATCCAGGAAAGCATTGGCGATGCCGGTTACAAGATTAGTTGCACCGGGGCCCGAGGTTGCGATAACCACACCGGGTTTACCAGTGATGCGGGCATAACCGTCGGCAGCATGAGCCGCGCCCTGTTCATGCCGGGCCAGCGTGTGCGGAAAGCCCAGGCGATAAATGGCGTCGTATAGAAACAGGACAAACCCGCCGGGATAACCGTAGGCGTTTGTTACATTCTTGCGTTTTAAAAATTCAACGATCAGTTCTGCACCGGTCATAGCGGGCCTCCTTGCGTTATTCTTGATCGAACGGGTTCATGCGGGCACCTTTGCAGCTGGGAGCCACCTGACGCTCGTAACGGGCCAAAACTCCTTTAAGCTGGCGGTCAGGGCATTCAGCAGGCTCACGTTTTTGGAGCACGGCCGCTTCAACGAGCACGTCGACACGGCGGCCGGGAATATCTACCCGGATCCTGTCGCCCTCCTGAACATAGGCTAACGGGCCGCCTACAGCTGCCTCCGGAGCCATGTGACCAATTGATGAACCACGGCTGGCGCCGGAAAAACGGCCGTCAGTAAGCAGGGCGACGGACGTGTCGAGGCCCATGCCGGCCAGGGCGCTTGTCGGGGTCAGCATTTCGCGCATCCCAGGGCCGCCGCGCGGGCCTTCGAAGCGGATAACAACCACATCGCCCGTTTTGATCTGGTCACTGAAAATGGCTTCGCTGGCTTCTTCTTCGCTGTTGAAAACGCGGGCAGGGCCTTCATGAACCATCATTTCCGGTTCTACAGCGCCTTTCTTGACAACGCAGCCGTCGGGTGCCAGGTTGCCATACATCACAGCCAGGCCGCCATCGACAGCATAGGGATCTGTGTAAGGTTTCAAAATGGTGCCGTCCGCCGGCGCGACATTGGCGAAGCGATCGGAGAGGCAACCGTCAACAGTTGCGACATCACTGCTGATAAAACCACCGTGGTCCAGCTCGGCCAGAACAGCGGAAATGCCGCCGACTTCGTTGAGATCGGTGAGGTAGATATTGCTGGCAGGGTTTAGCTTGCATAGCTGCGGGGTTTTGTCGCTGATTTCACTGATTTCAGCAAGGTCCAGTTCGTAA
>CAZOMW010000152.1:0-2586 GCA_964581135.1 uncultured Oscillospiraceae bacterium | reverse complement strand
ATGGCATTCTAGAACAGACCACACTTGAAATCAAGCCGCTGTCACCTGCTACCAGCATGATTTTCACCCCGGGGCGCCCGCTTGAGATAAGCCCGCAGACAACCGACCGTTTCCAGGTTCATTTTGATGATTATGGCATGCTCTACAGCAAATATCCTCTAAGCACGGCTAATCCCTATGTGGTAACCAGCCGTGTGCCTGTAACCGGCGGCGAGCTTTTCCAAACCAGCATTGAGCTGGCGCTCGAGCTGGCTTCAACTGAACATGAACCGCGGGAAACATTATTTCCCACCAACTATATGGCAGTACCCGAGCTCGAGACTTACCTGGCTGGCGGAGCTTTACGCCAGCTGGTACAGAAGATCACAGCCGGCATCGAAAATCCTTATGAAAAGGCGTTGGCGATCAGGTCCTTCCTGATCGATAGCGCAGCTTATAATCTGGATGTTCCGGTACCGCCGGCTGATGAAGAATTTGTGACCTGGTTTCTAAAAACCGGCGAAGGCTATTGCGTTTACTTTGCTACAGCTCAGGTTATACTTAGCCGCCTGGCTGGTCTTCCTGCCAGATATGTCGAGGGTTATATCCTCAATCAACCGGAAACACCCAACGGCATGACTACTGTCACGTCTGATCTTGCTCATGCCTGGGCTGAAATTTACCTGCCTTATATCGGCTGGGTGCCTGTAGATGCAACGCCTGGCGGTACAATTCCAGACGAAATAGATCCGGGTGAGGAACCGACAGCTGAGCCGACACCAGCTCCGGGTGAAACGACAGCGGCCACAGAAGCAGAGGCGACTCCAACACCTGTGCCGGCAGAGGATACACCGGAAGAGGCTGCTGCAAGGCAAAGGCGAAATGTTCTGATTCTGGCATTGCCCCTGATTCTGGCTGGAATTCTGATTGGAATTGAAGTACGCCGTCGATACAAAATTCTACGCTACCCGCAACTACTGCGGGCAAGATATCCTGATCCGCGTCTGCGGGCGGATATTTACTGGCAGGAACTGCAGCTGCTCTTAGCCGGTGACAAGCTTCGACTGGAGAACGGCGAGACACCAATTACCTTTATGGCGCGCGCAGGTGCTCATTATGCACAGTCCGACTTGCTCACAGCTCGTTTAGAACCAGCCGGTCGCTTGATCGCCCGGATTCGTTACGATAAATATTTGCCGAATGAGAATGAATTGAAATTCCTGTCAGGTCAGGTTATAAATCTTGACGACAAAGCCCGCGATAGTTACCCTGTACGGCATTTCCTGCGTTATACGCTGCCGCCACGCCTGCGTGCTGTCGATGGAAAACCGCGCCTGTTGCGGGGACACTTTCTCAAACCTATGTTAAAATAACCCTATCTCGCGCATCTTATTGCGCTTTCAAGGAGCACCATTTGACAAACAACCACGTAACCACCGAAGAAATGCTGGAACAGCAATTCCAACTCCAACGGCTGCGGGCTGAAGGCTCGCTGAGGCAGTACCATATTTCGACATTCGGCTGTCAGCAGAATGAGAACGACAGCGAGAAGATTGCCGGGATCTTGCAACTGGCTGGCATGACGGAAGCAGCTGATTACCGTGACGCCGATCTGGTAATAATGAATACCTGCAGCGTGCGGGAAAATGCCGATGACCGTCTATACGGGCACCTTGGCGTCATGAAAAACTTTAAACGCGAACGTCCGGGTGTTCTGATCGGGCTTTGCGGCTGCATGATGACCCAGGATATTCATACTGAAAAAATTCGCAGAAGCTATCCTTTTGTCGATCTGCTTTTCGGACCGCAGAAAATTCACCTTTTGCCGGGTCTGCTTTGCGAACGCGTTTTTGAAGGCAACAAAGCCTATGCCGGCGGCGGCGCGGATCTGATTGCTGAGGATCTACCGGTAGTACGCGCCCGAAAATTCCGGGCTTTAGTATCTATAATGTATGGCTGTAATAATTTCTGTTCCTACTGTATTGTTCCGTACACGCGCGGCCGCGAACGGAGCCGCGAACCTGACAAAATCCTGGCGGAAATCCGCCAGTTGTCAGCTGAGGGTTATCAGGAGGTCTTACTGCTGGGACAGAATGTCAATTCCTATGCAGGCCTGGAGGCAGGGGAGGAATCCCCCTGGGATTTCCCGCGTCTGTTGGAAGCTGTCGCGGCCATTCCCGGTTTACATCGGGTGCGATTTATGACTTCACATCCTAAAGATATTTCCGAACGTCTGATTGATGTAATTGCGGCGAATCCAAATATTGAACGACATCTGCATTTGCCGCTGCAGAGCGGCAGCAGCCGTGTTCTTAAGGAAATGAACCGTCACTATACTCGTGATCAGTATCTGGCAATTGCCATGCTGGCTCGCGAGCGGATTCCGGATCTGGCCATTTCAACTGATATTATCGTTGGATTTCCCGGCGAAACAGAGGCAGATTTTGCAGAAACTCTGTCACTCATGGCGGAAGTCCGTTTTGACAGTGCCTTCACTTTCCAATACTCAAAGCGAACCGGAACGCCAGCGGCCAAACGTGCTGATCAGATCAGCGCTGAAGTTGTCAAAGAACGTTTCGGTCGCCTGGCTGAACTGCAAAACGCACA
>CAZOMW010000151.1:0-2622 GCA_964581135.1 uncultured Oscillospiraceae bacterium | reverse complement strand
GTTCACCGGCTGATGCTGCGTCCGGAAGGGCGGCTGCGCCAGGTTTCTCCGGCTTGTGTCCTAAATGAAATTCTGGCTGCAATCGAGATCCCGGCTGCGCGATGAGGTCGCGGCTGATCAGCTATATCCTGATTTGCCTGTTGTTATATGTTGGGTTCACTTATTCCGGCTACAGGCTGTTTCTGATTGCCCTGATTGTGCTGCTGTTGCTGGGAATCGCTTCGCTGGCACAACTGCTGTGGATTCGCAACCGCTTGACTTTGACTCAGAAACTGGAGCCAGACCCGGTTTTTACTTTGGATGCCGCTTACCTGATTATCGAAATAACCAGTAAAACCCGCCTGCCGATTCCAGTTCTGGAAATTATCACGGAACAGCGCCTGGTTGATCCTTTTGTGGTTACTGAAAAATCTAAATCTGCGACAAAAAACGACAAACCGTTTGCCAGTGGATTTGTTTCGAAAATCAGATCAAAAAATGACAAGTCGCTTGTCTCTGGCTTGACAGCCAGCGCCGAGACAAAAAATGATAAACCAAGTCAGTTGATTTTCCGCAACCGGCGTCTGACCTCCTGTATCGGCCGGGGAACCTATATTGAAAATATCAGGCTGCGCACCAGCATCACCCGTACTTACGAGGTTTATGCCGGTAAAATAAACATTCAGGATCCATTCGGATTATTCCGTCTTAAAGTATGCTGCGCTGTTCCGGGAGGTTCAGAAAGCCTGAATCTGCATGTTTTGCCGCGCCCGAATGAGAAACTGCTGGTGAACAGCTGGCTGCAGAGCAACAGAGAAGGGATTAATCCTACTCAACGCTTATCTGATGAAATTAATACGGTCGCGGATCTGCATCAGATGTATCCGGGTGATTCACCTAAAAGAATCCACTGGATTGTCAGCGCTAAACAGAATCAGTGGATGATAAAAATGTTTGAGAAGGATGAGCAGGCACAGGTATTGCTCTTGCTTGATCTGGGGCAGACCAGTCTGCCAGACAGACTGATTACAGCCCGTCGAGAAGCTGTGCTCGGCTTAGGTTCTGCTGCTGTGCAACAGATGCTGCTGACTGAACTCTCGGTTTTACTGGTTACCAGTGACAGTGAGCTGCGCTACACGTACGCTGTACGCCCCGATCAGCAGCTGGATCTTCTGGTTCATCTTGCCTCAGCACCCGAGCAAAGCGGTTCCGGTTTGCGTCATCAGGCTCAGGAAGCATTGACACGCCTGAACATAGAAGCCATGGTTGTAGTTGTTACAGCAACTCCTGATCCCGAGCTAAATGCTTTGTGTGCCGACTTAAGCAGGGCAGGACATCGTGTCGTCGTGATATATTACGAGAACCCCATTTTCAAACCTCAGCGAGCTGCAAATGAACTCTTAAAGCTTAGCAATACCGGCGCGCATTTGATCAGGATCAAAGAAACAGATCCTGCAAAAACCAGGTTGCCGGAAAAACTGCATAAGGTTCGCAAGTCAGCCGACGGTTGGCGACAGTTAAGGCGTGAGGTATCACAATGAAACCGCGTCAAGCTGATTTGCTGGTTAAGCTGTTGCTGTTTGTGACCCGTTTCGGGCTGGCACTCGGCTTAACGCGGGTTTTCCTAAATTCAAATGGTGTACAGATTGGTTTTACAGAGCCTTTCCTGCCGATATTGCTTTCAATGGCAGTATTGGCCTTACTGTTCGCACCTCCGCGCCGTGCTTTGATCAGTTTTCTAAGCCTGTTGTTACTGGCCATGCTGGCTCTGTTGCTGACCCCGGATTTGATAATGCCGATCCGCGACTGGCTGTTTGAATTCAGCCTCAAATTTTATGATGGTATATTATTCTTCAGCGGTCAGAGTGCAATAACCGGATCGCTGATAGATTTTATTATCCCTGTTACAGCCATAATTATTACTGTTCTGGTGCATGTTTTTACGGTTTTAATCTATGCACCCTTAATTTCAGCTGTCGGTCTTTTAGCATTAATGACAATTACTGCGTTTGTGGGTATACGTCAGGACTTACTGGGTGCAGGGATAGCAAGCGCTGCTATTCTGGTGCTCTTGGTCAGAAGACTGCCGCAGCAATCGCTGCAGCGAGCTGATCTGTCTGTGAAGCAACGGCCGCGTCATACATTGGCGGCACTACTGGCAGCGGTGCCGGTGATTATTACCGCTCTGGTAATTTCGCTGGTTATTTCACCCCTGCTTCCCAGCCGGTTTGGCCGTCAACAACAGCTAATGGAAGGTTTAATCGACGATCTGACCCAGCTGGCAGGTTTACCTCCGGCTCAGGAACTGCAACCTGATTTCACCCTGGCTTCAGCTGGTTATTATCCTTTGGAAACACGCCTTGGAGGGCCTGTGACGCTTGGATCCAGTCCGGTAATGGAGGTCAGCGGCCATAACAGTACGATGCTGCTGCGCGCGGGGATTTATGAAAGTTATGATGGTTTTACCTGGCGCCGCGAACCGCGTGAAGAAACATTCCGTTTTGACAATGTCTTCCAGAATGAACTGCGAGACAAGGTTTTTGATCTCGATCAGCCTAACCCGGAATTGGTCAGCAGCGGTGTGGTGAATGGCATTCTAGAACAGACCACACTTGAAATCAAGCCGCTGTCACCTGCTACCAG
>CAZOMW010000150.1:0-2667 GCA_964581135.1 uncultured Oscillospiraceae bacterium | reverse complement strand
AAGCCGGAGAAACCTGGCGCAGCCGCCCTTCCGGACGCAGCATCAGCCGGTGAACCAGCACAGGTTCAACCAGAGCCAGAACATCGTCCGGCAGTACATATTCACGGCCCTGCAACATTGCTGCGCCTCGGGAAGCCAGAATCAACATCAAGGATCCGCGCGGGCTGACACCGAGTGCCAGATCGGGGTGCCGGCGGGTTTCAGCGGCAATCTGTGCCACCAACTGTTTAATCGCTTCGCTGCAGAAAATCTCACTTACAGCTGCCTGCAAAGCCAGGACACCCTCTTCCCCAATTACCGGCTGCAGGTGGTTGAGCGGTGAATCGTCCATAAAGCGGGTATAGATCTGCATTTCTTCTTCGATTGTCGGATAACCTAAGGATATCCGCATCATGAACCTGTCCAGCTGTGCTTCCGGCAGCGGATAAGTGCCGACGTGCTCAACCGGGTTCTGGGTAGCCAGAACCATAAACGGCTGCGGCACAGGATAGGTTGTGCCGTCGACCGTAACCTGGTTTTCCTGCATTACTTCCAGCAGACTCGATTGGGTTTTAGGTGAAGTACGGTTGATTTCATCAGCCAGCAGGAGCTGACTCATTACTGCGCCCGGGTGGTGCTCGAATTTGCCACTGGCGGGATTATATAGTGAAAACCCGGTAACATCCGAAGGCATAACGTCGGGGGTAAACTGGATCCGGTTAAAGCTCAGCCCCAGCGAACGCGCCAGAGTTGAAACCATTGTCGTTTTGCCGATGCCCGGCACGTCTTCCAGCAGGACATGGCCGCGGCAAAGCAACGCGATCAGCATTAAATCGAGCGCTTTTCCCTTGCCAACAACGACTTGCTGCATGCTTTGCTTAATAGCTGTCAGCTGGGCGTTGATTTCCTTTATATTCATAATTAAATTTCCTTGTAGATTATGCCTGGTCGGCTATGCGAAGCAATAAGTCCTCGGTTTCAGCCCAGTCAAGACAGGCGTCCGTGATGGACTGGCCATATACACTGCCGTCTGGTTCCTGAAAACCGGCTTCAATATAGCTTTCAATCATCAGCCCGCATACCAGACCTTTGATAACAGGCGAGACCCGACGGTTATGCATTATTTCCGCGGCGATGCGCGGCTGTTCTTGATAATTTTTGTCGGAATTGGCGTGGTTCGTGTCAATAAGAACAACCTGATTGCTGAGATTCATCCGTTTATAAAGCTCAGCCAGCCGGATCAGGTCTTCGTAATGGTAATTTGATTGTGCTTTGCCATAGCGGTCAACAGCGCCGCGCAAAATGGCATGGGCAAGCGGATTGCCGCTGGTCTGAACCTGCCAGCCCTGATAAGCGAAAGCATGTGGATGCTGAGCGGCATAAATCGCATTCAGCATGATCTGCAGATCACCACTGGTCGGGTTCTTCATACCGACCGGCAGGTCAACCCCGCTGGCTGTAAGCCTGTGCTGCTGATTTTCTACCGAACGGGCCCCAACTGCG
The DNA here is from genome assembly GCA_964581135.1 of uncultured Oscillospiraceae bacterium. Lineage (GTDB taxonomy): Bacteria > Bacillota > Clostridia > Saccharofermentanales > UBA5734 > JAXGXQ01. The sequence goes on along the minus strand of CAZOMW010000150.1, from coordinate 1,185 downwards.
ACATAACTAAGCAGATCATCCAGATGCGTGTGATTTTCCGGATAAAGCATTTCGTCAGCGGCCGGAAGCCCTGATTCGCGCAGGCAGCGCAGGTGCATCCGGCGCAAAGCCAGTAAACCGGCCACCAGGTCGGGAGCTTTGGTTGGATCCGGCTGATGCAGGATGCCTTTATAGCCGGAACCGGTTGTGCGCGGCTTGTTTGTATAGATGCGGGGAATTATCAGCAGGCGGTCGCTTACCTTTTCCTGCACTTTGGCCAGGCGGCTGACATAATCGCAGACTGCATCTTCCGAATTGGCCGAACAGGGTCCGATAACCACCAGAAAGCGATCACTTTCGCCCGCGATAATCGCGCGGATTTGCTGATCGCGTTCTGCTTTCAGGGCAGCCAGATCCGCCGGCAGCGGAAACTGTTCTTTGACTTCTGCCGAACTCGGCATTTTATGTTGATATAGGAAGCTCATGGTTTTCTCCAGAGTAAGTTGAGCACAAATTCTGAGCACAAATATTTGAATTAGATGATTGCGTAATTGTAACACAAAAACATAACATTCTGAAACGCCGGGACAGCAGGTGGAGGTAACTCCTCAGGCTGCGTATATACGGCGGATAATCGCCCGGAAAAGTCTGGTTGGAATCAGTCTTTGCACTAACAGGGCAACTTTATACAGCAAACCGGGCGTCCGGTTCAGGGGCGGGCTGCTGGTGTATAAATTCCTGACGGCTGCACGCGCAATAGCTTGCGGTCGCATGCCGCTCTGTTCATCCCTTGCCATTCTGGCCACAGATCGTTCCAGTGGTCCGCTATAAGGAGAATCGGGCCGACCGCTGCTTATTACCCGTCTGGCATCAGTATAGCCGGTTTTAGTATCACCGGGCGAAACTACAGATATACGGATACCAAACGGGGCAACCTCATCAGCCAGACCAGTCGCATAAGCCTGTAACGCCGCTTTGGCAGCACTGTAATAGGTCTGATAAGGCACCGGTACAAAGGCAGCGACAGAACTTATCAGCACGATCAGGCCTTTTTTCTGGTTGCGCATCAGCGGCAATACAGGTCGGACCACATTGACCGCACCGATGAATATCTGATCCAGCTGCCAGCGGACTTCTTCGACCGGAGTTTCCTCAACTGCGCTGGCCAGGCCAGAACCGGCGCAATGAAACAAGGCGTCAAGCCGG
>CAZOMW010000149.1:0-2706 GCA_964581135.1 uncultured Oscillospiraceae bacterium | reverse complement strand
ATAATGCCCGCGGCTTAGCGGAAATGGGCAAACTGGGCGATGATATTGTTGAAATTACCGATACGCTCGACTCTGCCGGCAATACGGCGAAAGCTATCACCAAAGGCTTTGCTATCGGCGCTGCCGGCCTCACAGTTATTGCGCTCCTGGCTGCTTATCAGGAAATTCTGTTGGCTGCAGGAGTAGAACTGGTGTTTGATATTATGAACCCGCTGATTTTCTTCGGATTACTGGTTGGAGCAGCTATTCCCGCTGTGTTCTCTGCCATGCTGATGCTCGGTGTTGACCGCAATGCTCAACGCATGGTCGCTGAGATCCATCGTCAGTTCGACGAGATCCCCGGTCTGCGCGAAGGAAAAGAAGGCGTACGCCCCGACTACGAAAAATGTATCGACATCGCAACAGTCGGCGCGATCAAAGAACTTATTCCTGCCGGCCTTATGGCTATTCTCGCTACTCTGGCTGTCGGCTTTATCGGCGGTGTTGCCGCCATCGCCGGCTTCCTCACAGGCAACATTGTTTCCGGCCTTCTGCTGGCCCTCCTGATGTCCAACTCGGGCGGCATGTGGGATAACGGCAAGAAGTACATTGAAGCGGGCAATTTCGGCGGCAAGGGCTCAGAAGCCCACAAAGCAGGTGTCATTGGCGATACAGTCGGCGATCCTTTCAAAGACACCGCCGGCCCCTCAATCAATACCCAGATTACCGTTGTTTCTCTGGTTGCTTCCCTTTCAGCCGGCCTGTTCATGGCTTTCTCACTGATCAGCTGATGAAGTATCCTGGCTAACAACAAAAAGCCAACGACAGATCAAATACCAACGACAAATAACACGGGGACCTCTCATCGGGAGGTCCCTTTTGTGTCTGGCGCAACCGGCCTAAATTAAGTAGAATGGAAGTTAAACTAGAACAAACAAAAATATTTACACAAACTCAGACTTTTCGATTTAAGGAGAACGAATCAGATCACTTAACCCGAATAAGGAGAAATTTATGTCGTTTACAACAAATGTACCAACAGTAAAAATCGGTATTATCGCCGTCAGCCGCGACAATTTTCACATTGGTTTGTCAGAGCAAAGCAGCCATGACGTCTACAAAGCCTGTGTCGACAAGCAGATAAATGCGTATCGTTGCCCGACAATAGTCGAATATGAAGAGGATGTTCTAAAGGCTCTGGCTGATGTTAAGAGCAACGAATGTAATGCTCTGATTGTTGTACTCGGCAATTTCGGCCCCGAAACTCCGGAGACAATTCTTGCTCAGAAGTTTGACGGACCGGTTATGTACGCCGGTGTTACTGAAGATTCAGCCGAACGTCTTTTTGACGGACGTCGCGACTCTTACTGCGGAATGCTAAACTGCTCCTATAACCTTGATCTGCGTAATATAACCAACGCCTATTTGCCCGATTATCCTATTGGCACAGCGGTTGCAATAGCTGACATGATAGATAAATTCATTCCCATGGCCAAGGCGCTGATCGGCATTAAAAAATTAAAAATTATTACCTTTGGACCGCGCCCGAAAGATTTTTTTGCCTGCAACGCCCCGATTAAACCACTTTATGATCTGGGAATTGAGATTGAAGAAAACTCCGAAATGGATCTGCTGATTGCGTTTAAAAAACATGCCAACGACCCCCGGATACCGGCTGTTGTTGAATCGATGCAAAACGAACTCAGCCCGGTAAAGTACATCGACACACTGCCGCGCTTTGCCCAATACGAGCTGGCACTGATGGACTGGATGGAAGAGCACAAGGGATCCCGAGAGTACGTAATATTCGCAAATAAATGCTGGCCCGGATTCCAGCAGGAATTTGGCTTTCTACCCTGCTATGTCCACAGCCGCCTGAGCGGCAGAGGTATTCCGGTAGGCTGCGAAACTGACATTTACGGAGCGCTTTCTCAATATATCGGAGTCTGTATAAGTGATACTCCGGCTGCTATTCTTGATATCAACAACTCCATGCCGGAAGATCTGTATGAAGCTGAAATCGCCGGCAAATTTGACTATTCGCTGACAGATACTTTCCTGGGCTTCCATTGCGGCAATACGCCTACCTCGCTGATGTCGGGATGTGAGTTGAAGTACAAAATCAACCGCAAAGAGCCATACGAACCGGAAACCGGTAAAGAAACAAACCGTGGCACTCTGGAGGGCAGGATGAAAGAAGGAACCCTCTCCTACTTCAGGCTGCATGGGTCAGCAGACGGCAAACTGCAAGCCTACGTCGCAAAAGGCGAAGCCCTGCCGATTGAAACAAAGTCCTACGGCTGCTACGCGGTTTTCGGTGTAAAGGAAATGGCCCGCTTCTATCGCCATGTCCTGCTTGCCAAACATTTCCCGCATCACGGAGCCCTGATTTACGGTAATTATTCCCGCACTTTGTACGAACTGTTCCAGTTTATGGGAATTCCCTATATCGGCTATAACCAGCCGGCCGCTGAGCGCTACCCGACGGAGAATCCTTTTAACTGAATGTTATAAAGTTTGTTATAAAATGATACTCAGAATTGAAAAGACATGCAAGCAAAAGGCTCCTTCCCAGGAGCCTTTTGCTTTGCCGTCAGTTTTGGAATTCAGTCATTTTTGCCAGAAATTTATTGTCCTTTTCGTAAGGACAGACTCCTTGCGGCTAAAATCATACCAAATATTCTACGTCGGATGCGGTGCTGGGGTAACCATACTTAACCCGGCCGA
>CAZOMW010000148.1:0-2707 GCA_964581135.1 uncultured Oscillospiraceae bacterium | reverse complement strand
CGACTATTTTTTTTGTCAACTCTCTTTTTCGTTTTCTTTTACTTTTCTTTTACTTACTGATATTTCCTGATATGAACTCTTTTGCTTACTGATATTTCCTAATATGAACATAATAATATTCAAATCGTTCTATTTTAAGAACTTTATATTAAGTCTGTTGACTTTCAAAAATTCATGGCAGAAAATGAAAATATAATACTTTATATATATATTGATCTTTAACTGCCTGATTTACTGCTCTCATGCCGCCTGGAGACATCCGCAACCAACAAGATTTTTTAAGAGAGGCAACAATATTAATTGTTGAATAGGTCGGCTTATGAATGGCTACATTTTTCCTGTAATGACCGAATATGAACGTCAGTTGCCCTTTTATGCGAATATGATCGCTATTGATCATCCACTTCCTTGTGCTGCTAATCCAAACGAATTAAATGAAACTGCCATTGTACTGCTGCGCTCTGGCTCAGCCTCGCTGTTATTACAGAATGGTGATCAGAAATGCCGGGTATTACCTGGCCAGCTTGTGCTGATTCGACGGGGTGAGTCTTTTGAATGGGTTGCTGACGCCGATACAAAAGCTGACTCTGTTTTGATTGAAGGCGAACAGGCTGAATCGTTTTTTGATTTGCAGGAAGTAGCTTTGACCACAGGGGTCTGGCATCTTGCTGACTCTGAGGAAATCCACCTGCTTTTTAAAAATCTGCACGCTACCGCTGCCAGCACTGGCGTGCCCAACCCGGCCGGAGTATCAGCGGCGGTCTACAGTCTGTTGGCCGGAATCAGTCAGCATGCAGCAGCCAATATTTCTTCCAGCCTGGCAAACCGCTACGGCAGGCTGAAGCCCGTACTGGACTATATTGCCGAGCATTATGCCGAATCAATTACTCTCAAGACACTTTCGGATTTACTTTCGGTTACTCCGCAGCATCTTTGTACTTTGTTCCGCAAAACCATGCATTCACGTGTGTTCGAATACATCAACCTCTTTCGCATCAGTGTCAGCAAGAATCTGCTTTCTGACAACACAGACCGTTCAATCCGCGATATCGCCAGCCTGGTCGGCTTTGATGATGTCAGCTATTATTGCTTCATCTTTAAACGTTTTGAGAAGATGACGCCTAGTGAATTTCGCAAGAGTTTAGCTTGCTGAAGCGCCAGCGCCATGTGTGGCGCACCCCCAAAAGAAAGCCCGGAACTTATGCTCCGGGCTTTCTTTGATTATTTTATGCGACGCATTAGTCCTGGTTTGACTGCTCATGTTTAGGCGCAGTTAAAGGTAAACCCTTGAACTTAACCATGTATTAAGCCTGAGCGGCAACCTGTGACTTGTCCTCGACTACTGCCTGCGCAGCGGCCAGACGGGCTATCGGCACCCGGAAAGGTGAGCAGGATACGTAGTTGAAGCCGAGACCGTGGCAGAAGTGGATAGAAGCAGGATCACCGCCATGTTCACCACAGATGCCAACTTTAAGATCGGGGCGGCCACGACGGCCGTCTTCACTGCCCATCTTCATCAGGCGGCCGACACCTTGCAGGTCGAGCCTGGCTGTCGGATCTGCCTCGAAGATATTGGCTTTGTAGTAGGTATCAAGAATCTGGCCGGCGTCATCGCGCGAGAGACCATAGGTCATCTGAGTAAGATCATTGGTGCCGAAGCTGAAGAAGTCAGCTTCACGGGCTATTTCCTCAGCAGTCAGGCAGGCGCGGGGGATCTCGATCATTGTTCCAACCAGGTAAGTTACCGTCAGTTTGCTTTCTGCCAGAACCTGTTCAGCTGTCCTTACAATGATGTCTTTGACAAACTTGAGTTCCTTTACATCACAGACGAGCGGTATCATGATTTCGGGGATAACTTCGATACCTTCTTTAGCTAATTCAACAGCTGCTTTCATAATTGCGCGGGTCTGCATTTCAGCGATTTCCGGGTAGGAGACCGCCAGGCGACAGCCGCGATGCCCCAGCATGGGATTGGTTTCATGGAGGCTTTTGATGAAATTGGTCAGTTCGACGGGGTCTTTACCCAACGCTTTTGCCAATTCTTCAGTTTCTTCCTTGGTGTTAGGCAGGAATTCATGCAACGGCGGGTCGAGCAGTCGAATCGTAACAGGGTAACCCTGCATTGCTTTGAAAATTTCGATGAAGTCTTTCTTCTGGATCGGAAGAATTTCCGCCAAAGCGGCACGACGTGCTTTTTCGTCCTGGGCGATAATCATTTTACGGAAAGCGAAGATCCGGTCAGCTTCAAAGAACATGTGCTCAGTACGACAAAGACCAATGCCTTCGGCACCGAGTTCGATTGCTTTTTCGGCGTCACGGACAGTGTCGGCATTTGTGCGGATCTTAAGCGAACGAACCTCGTCGGCCCAGCTCATGATGGTGGTAAAGTCGCCGGAAAGTTTGGCTTCGATGGTAGCGATCTGCCCTTTGTAGACAATACCGCTGGTTCCATCCAGAGAAATGAAATCGCCTTCATTGAAGCGCTCACCAGCCTGGGTTGTAAAGAATTTGCCTGCTTCGTTGATCTGAATTTCCGAGCAGCCGGAGATGCAGCATTTGCCCATACCGCGGGCTACGACAGCCGCATGAGATGTCATACCGCCGCGACCGGTCAGGATACCTTCAGCAGCGTTCATGCCCTGAATATCTTCAGGTGAAGTTTCCAGACGGACAAGAATAACCTTTTCGCCTCTGGCTTCGGCTTCTG
>CAZOMW010000147.1:0-2754 GCA_964581135.1 uncultured Oscillospiraceae bacterium | reverse complement strand
GCCGATTTCTGTCGCGATGACTATCTGGCGATGGAGAAGGAGATGCTGGGGCTTTATGTCAGCGGCCATCCACTGGATGAATACGAAGATGCCATGCGCAGTACGGTAACAATGGACAGCACTGCCTTCGCGGCCTTCAGCGGCGCGGATGAAGAAGAAGCTACAGCGGCTCAGCTGCTGCTCAAGGATCGCAGCCCGGTGCGGGTTGCCGGCCTGATCGAAAGTCGTAAGAATAAAACTACCCGCAATAATGAAATGATGAGTTTTGTCACACTTGAGGACCTTTATAATACCTACGAAGTCATTGTTTTTCCGCGTGTTTTCCAGGCCAGTACCGACATCCTGATCGATGGCGCTGTAGTGCTGATCGACGGCCTGCTGAGCATCCGCGAGGATGAAGCTCCTAAGGTTATCGCCAACGATATCCGCCTGCTCGACAAAGATCCCGCGAAAAATCCGCCCTTGCCGGCAAATTCCGTCAACAAGGCTAACAGCAATAGCAACGGCCGCAACGGTCGCAGCTATGGTAATGGCAGCGGTAACGGCAAATCCGGGAGCAACGGTTTCAGCAACAACAGCAATGGAAGCAATAGCAATGGCAGCGACAGAAATGGCGGCAACAGCAGCAGAGATCAGACGCACGTCAATCACGGCCTGAGTCCGGAGGCTTCGGCCAGCGGCAACGGCAGCCGCCTGCCGGTTCTGGCGATTCGCTTCGCCGGCAGAGAAGGAGATGAAGCCTGGGAACGCCTGCTGGCGCTGATCAGCTACTTCCACGGCGACAGTCCGGTTTGCGTATACTTCAGCGACGGCAGTGTTAAGGATCTTGATCCGCGCTGGCGGGTTGAGATCAGCGACGAGGTTATGACGATTTTTGCCCGTTTTTATGGCCAGAACAATCTGGCGCTGATATAATTGATTCTGTTCGTTTTTGGCTTTGCAACATATTCTGAAGGAGATAACCGATGGATCAGGAAACAAAAAAGAAGATCCGCAATATAGGTGTTTTGACCAGCGGCGGTGACGCGCCGGGCATGAATGGAGCTATCCGGGCAGTTGTGCGTGCCGGCATTAACAGCGGTTACCGTGTTTACGGTGTGCGCCGCGGCTTTCACGGCCTCTGGCGCGGTGATTATGAAGAGCTGAACAGCCGCAGTGTTTCTGAAAAACTGCAGCGCGGCGGCACCTTCCTGATGACTGCCCGCAGCAAGACCTTCAATACTCAGGAAGGCGTCGAAAAAGCTGTGGAAATGTGCAAAATTTTTGATATCAACGTCATTGTCACGATCGGGGGCGACGGCACCATGCGCGGCGCCCGCGATTTGTCACAGGCAGGCGTACCGGTGCTTTGTCTGCCGGGCACGATTGACAACGACATCGGCTGCACTGAATATACAATCGGTTACGACACCGCCATGAATACCGCGATGAGCCTGATCGACAAATTGCGTGACACAGCCTCTTCGCACGAACGCTGCAGCGTCATTGAAGTAATGGGCCGCAAAGCCGGCTATATCGCGCTTAATGTCGGCATCGCCACCGGCGCCGAAGTGATTCTGGTCCCGGAAGTGCCGTATGATTTCAACAAACATGTAATTAAATCAATTCTGGAAGGCCGTAACCTGGGCAAACGTCACTCGATAGTTGTCGTGGCAGAAGGTGCCGGCAGTGCCTCTGACATAGCCCAGCGGATTGAAGCCGCCACTGGCATTGAAACCAGGCCGACTATTCTTGGCCATGTTCAGCGCGGCGGCAGTCCGACACTGCGCGACCGGCTGATGGCCAGCCTGATGGGCAGCCGGGCGATTGACTGCATCAGCGAAGGCCGGCTTGACAGGGTAATAGCGTTTCAGCGCGGTGAAGTGATTGATATTGACTTGCTGGAAGCCATGCAAATGACGAAAACAATCACCAAAGATGATCTGGCCCGGGCCAGAAAACTGGCTTTCTGATTTCTGACCGCAACACGAGCCACATCTAAGTAATGACAACGTATTTGCTTGCTTTACCTGCAGGGCGATTGTTATAATTTGGATATGATACCGAAGTTCGTATGGAACGTCCCGAACGCTCTGACGCTTATGCGTTTATTGGCCATTCCCGTTCTGGCAGCCGTGATTTATGCCGGCGATCAGTACAATACAATGGCTTTAATTCTTTTTCTGGCAATCTGGGTGACAGATCTGCTGGACGGCTGGATCGCCCGTCATTTCAATCAGATGACTGAATTCGGCAAGTTGTTCGACCCGCTGGTCGATAAACTGTTCCAGTTTACAACAGCATTGATGCTCTATATTGCCGGTAAAATACCTTTCTGGGTGCCGACATTTATTTTCGTCAGGGAGCTGTTGATGATTATCGGCAGCGTCGTCCTGCTGAAAAACGAAAAAATTGTCGTTCAATCCAAGTGGTATGGTAAGCTCAGCACTGTTTTGTTTGTTGCTGCTTTTGCTGTCTTTTTCATTCTGCCTGCGGACAAACGCTATCTGGGAAAATACATTTTCCTGGTGCCGGTTCTGTGGTCTGTTTTTGCTTATTACCGCTACTATCAAACGGACGTTAAGCCCTGGCTGCTGCAGAAGCTGGCTAAACGTAAAAAAGAAGATAGCCAGCGCTGAACCTCTGAGCAATAATATTTCTTAAACATTTCGGATAAAGGATTTCCATTTAATGACAAAATATATTCTCGAAGCAACTCCCGAAATCCGGCCAGAACCGGACGCTCGTTCACGTAAACTGCTTGAATACGACAAA
>CAZOMW010000146.1:0-2765 GCA_964581135.1 uncultured Oscillospiraceae bacterium | reverse complement strand
TTCTCACGCCCGACGTTATCCTTTCCTTCCAGAAACTGACGGACGTTGGGTAAAGCGCTTAACGGTCCCGCGACCAAATAGGCGGTATGCTTACCCATCATGCTTGTGCGATGCCCATTTGAAAAGGTACGATCCAAAAAGAGTTTCCAGATCGGCTTCAGGTATCGGTCTTCAATGTTCATGCCAAATACCAGCACATCACATGTATTAACGAGATTTTGGTAGAATTCCTGGAACCCGTCCTTACGGTCGCATTCGCCCACCAACTCACATTTAAGGCAGCCGTGACAGCCTGCTTCATAAGGGAAGTCATTGATATCTACGACTTCGATTGTGTGGGGGTATTCATCTATAAATACTTCGAGCATTCGTGATAAATTGCCATCTTGCTGAATCTCGTCCGTCAGCAGGACGGTTCTCAAATTTATTGTTTTAATAACTGGATTTGCTGCTTGAGATGTGGAAATTTGACTCGGCAAGAAACGCGGAGATTTAGTCGCCGGCAGAGGCATGAATTTACGTTCAACTGGGGATCTGTTGCGGCAGGCATTGACAAAATCATTCATGAAAAACCGCATACTGGATCGATGCGGCTTTTTCAGCATGTCCATATTATCAGCTGTCCGGCCCTCAATATATAACATGCCAAGGTCTTCACTCGTGCCGCGAAGATAGTCCTCAGCTAACTGATCATAATAATGGAAGCAAGTCATCATACTGGTAGCATATTTACCCTTAAAAATCGTATTGCGGCCGGCTTCTTTAATTAATTGGAACAAACGGATCAACTGCCAGGGAACCAGCATCGTGTAAACTGGTGTATTCCAGATAACCGCGTCAGACCACTCGATATCAGCAATGGCGGAATTCAGCCAGGTTTGCTCAAAGTTTATTTTTGACAAGGCTTCGCCAGCCTGCAGAACCTTATATTCAATGTCTTTTTGCTGACCCAACATATAAAGACTGTGCTGCAGGGTTAAACTGAATTCACCTTTGGGGCTGCCATTTACAACAAGAATTTTAATGGTTTTGTTCATTGCCGCTTGCCTCACTTTATTTATTTAATTTTCGAGCCGGATGATTGATTTAATTAGCAACTTTGCTTAAATGATTGCCCCTTTTTGAAATTGTTTAATGAGGAAATAAAATTTCTGCTGCTGTCCAGAAAACAATCAGCAGTCCAACTGCTATGGACAAGAATACCGACACTGATCTGTCTTTGTTTTTGAAAATTGAAATGATTCCTAAAATAAAGCCGATCACTCCGAAAACAGCAATAACTGGTGTTGGAAATGGGATCCTGATTCCAATTTTCAATATTTTTAATCCCATTAATAAAATAAAAAGCAATGTAAATAAAGCCGCCCATTTACCAATCTTTATTTTAGATATTATTTGAATCTTCATAAGTCCGAGTTCCCTTCTTTAATCCCTTTTTGTCATTGTTTTGAGCGCAAATCACGTACCCTTTAGCGTACGCTGCGCTAAATTAATTTACTCATCACACAAACTTATATCCATTGTAATCCAGAGCTTTTACCGTGTCCGACAATTGGTGGCTCTTTACCAATAAATAGTCCGTATCGAATGTCGAGACAACAAATATCCCGATCCTGCTGTCAGCGAGGATGGCTGATATACGCGCAATTATCCCAATTAACGAAAAATCAAGCTGACCTTCAACCCTGATGGCCCGCCAGGGGCGCTCCAGCTCCAGGCAATTCGCCGGAATTTGATCAGTGGGGCAGACGACTGAGTATTCCTTATCTGTCTTGGCCAGAAAAATTGTGGTTGCGTTCAGATCAACCAAAGAGAAATCCTGGACCTTGCAAACAGCGAATTCCGATTCGAGCAGTTTAAGTAACATCAATTTTTCCAACCTTATTCTAATTTCGTCGAGATCGTGCTATCACATAATAGGGAAGTGCCACAAACAGAACTCCTCCGACTATATTCCCAAGAGTTACGACTGCCAGATTATAGGCATACCCACCGATACTGACAGCAGCTGAACCTGGGTTGGCCAGTCCGATTGCCAGTAAGGTCATGTTGGCGACGCTATGTTCAAAACCGGAAGTGATGAAGGCAAAAAGACACCAGAAAACCATGATCAGCTTCGCGACCTCCTCCTTGCAGCGGAACGAACACCAGATAGCCAGGCAGACGAGCATATTGCAGAGCAGGCCGCGGAAGAATAGCTGGCCCCAGGGCAGCGCCATTTTTGTGGCGCTGGAATTGGCAATGAAATCACCCACTATTCCCGTGTTTAGTCCGGTTTGCGCATAAACCAGAGCAAGCAGTATAGATCCGGCCATATTCCCCACGTAACAGACCAGCATCATCCAGATCGCGTCCGCCCAGGATATCATTTTTTTAAAGAGACCGGCCGAGACCGCCAGTACATTCCCCGTAAAAAGCTCCGCGCCGGCCATGATTACCAGGCTTAGTCCGACGCCGAAGGAGGCGCCCATTGCTGCTTTGGCCCACGGCGACTGGGCGGCGCTTAACTGTGCACCAATAGTGTAAACAAGAATCACACTGATGCCGATATAAATGCCTGCCAGCATGGAACTGATAAAATATCCCAGGAAATTGGAACGTAGAAGCTGGATTTTTTTCCTGCTGGCTGCAACAACAGCGTCATGCTCTTCAGAAAACATATAACCCTCCCTGAAAAACGGGGATTTTGCTTATTTCAAAATCGTACATTATTCTTTCGCTAGAAATCTATCAAAAATTTGTTATAACGGAACTAGATTTGTCAT
>CAZOMW010000145.1:0-2776 GCA_964581135.1 uncultured Oscillospiraceae bacterium | reverse complement strand
GACACAGCGGTTGCGGTTCATCCTGAGGATGAGCGTTATCAGCACCTGATCGGCAAAAATGTTATTCTGCCGCTGGTCAACCGCGAAATTCCGATCATCGCTGATACTTATGTCGACAGAGAATTCGGTACCGGGGTTGTTAAGATTACCCCGGCTCACGATCCAAACGACTTTGAAGTCGGCCTCAGACATAACCTGCCGATTGTAAATATTATGACTCCGGACGCGAAGATCACAGCTGACGTACCGGTATACGGCGGCATGGATCGATATGAGGCGCGCAAAAAAATCGTCACCGACCTGAAAGCCGGCGGCTATCTGATCAAAACCGAGCCTCACAAGCATAATGTCGGTGCCTGTTATCGCTGCTCCACAACCGTGGAACCGCGCATCTCACTGCAGTGGTTCGTCAGCATGAAGCCACTGGCGGAGCCTGCCATTGAGGCTGTACGCAACGGCGACACCCGCTTTGTCCCGGAAAGATTTGACAAAATTTACTTTAACTGGATGGAAAACATCCGTGACTGGTGCATTTCGCGTCAGCTCTGGTGGGGACATCGGATCCCAGCCTGGTACTGCAGTGGCTGCGGTGAAATGATTGTCGCCCGGGAAGAACCGAGCCGCTGCCCGAAGTGCGGCAGTACAAACCTTAAGCAAGATAATGATACCCTCGATACCTGGTTCTCCTCGGCGCTCTGGCCGTTCTCAACCCTCGGCTGGCCGGAGGAAACAGAAGACTTTAAATACTTCTATCCGACCGATGTACTGGTAACCGGTTACGACATCATCTTTTTCTGGGTTGCCCGCATGGTTTTTTCCGGAATTGAACACACCGGACAGACTCCGTTTCACACGGTGTTTATTCATGGTATTGTGCGCGATGAGCAGGGCCGCAAGATGTCGAAATCGCTCGGCAATGGTATCGACCCGCTCGAAATTATCGACAATCAGGGTGCCGATGCGTTGCGTTACGCTTTGGTAACCGGCAATGCGCCTGGTAATGACCAGCGTTTCTCGCTGGAAAAAATTGAAGCCGGCCGCAATTTCATCAACAAGATCTGGAACGCTTTCCGTTTTACGATCATGAATTTTGACGATGAAATGAATTTTGCCTCAGTCAAGCCGGAAGAATGGACAATCGAAGACCGCTGGATCCTTTCACGCCTGCAGATGACCATCAGCGATGTCAACCGCAATCTGGAGCATTATGATCTCGGCGTCGCTCTGGCCCGGATTTACAGTTTCCTTTGGGAGAACTTCTGTGACTGGTACATTGAACTTGCTAAAGCCCGTTTGTCGGCACAAGACAGTCGCAGCCGCCTGGTTGCCCAGTCTGTTCTTAACACTGTACTCATAGAAGCCATGAAGCTGCTGCATCCGTTTATGCCGTTTGTAACTGAAGAGATTTACGGCCATCTGATTCATGACGATGAGAACCTGATCATCGCTGCCTGGCCGGAGTTCGACCAGAAACTGGTTGACACTGGGGCTGAACAGCAGATGGAAATGATCATGGAAGCGATCCGCGGCATCCGTAATATTCGCACTCAGATGAATGTGCCCGTGCAGCGCCGGACTGGAATAATAGTTGTTTCGGCGAATGAAGAAGTACGCGGACAGTTTGAAAACAGCCTGCCGTTCCTGGAGCGACTGGCACAGGTCAGCAGTCTGGAAACCAGAGCTGATCGCGGCGGTATCCCTGATACGGCTGTTACAACGGTTTTCCCGGGCGGCGAGATATTTATTCCGCTGGAGGATCTGGTCGATGTTGCTGAGGAGATTGCCCGTCTGGAAAAGGAGCAGGCGAATCTGGAGCAGGAAATGGCACGTGTGGCAGCCAAGCTGGACAACGAGCAGTTTACCAGCCGGGCACCGGCCAAGGTGGTACAGGCTGAGCGGGATAAAGCTGCCCGCTACGAAGAAATGCACACCCACCTGACTGAGCGACTCGCGCAGATGAAAAACTAATTGCGATTGACGCCCCCTCGGGCGAAAGATAGAATTAAGAATAGAATTTGGAACAGCGACTGACTGCTGCAGTCTGAACCAACCGGGAAACCGATTACAGGCAGCCTAATCCGCGGCAGTTGCAGGATAGAAAAAGGAGATGACTGAATCATGCCATTAGTCAACACAAAAGAACTCTTTGAGAAAGCTTATGCCGGCGGCTACGCGCTTGGCGCCTTCAACGTCAACAACATGGAGATTATCCAGGGAATCACTGAGGCGGCCAAGGAAAACAATGCCCCGCTGATTCTGCAGGTATCAGCCGGCGCCCGTAAGTACGCCAATCACACTTACCTGGTGAAGCTGGTGGAAGCCGCCCTGATTGAAACTGATCTGCCGATCGCGCTTCATCTTGATCACGGCGACAGCTTTGAGCTTTGCAAGAGCTGCATTGACGGTGGTTTTACCTCAGTCATGATTGACGGTTCTCATCACAGCTTGGAAGAGAACATCGAACTGACCAAACGTGTAGTCGAATACGCCCACGCACGCAATGTGACTGTTGAAGCTGAGCTTGGCCGTTTAGCCGGTATCGAGGATGCTGTTAAAGTAAAAGCTGAAGATGCTTCCTACACAAATCCCGACGAAGTCTATGAATTTGTTACCAAGACAGGCTGTGACTCTCTGGCGATCGCCATCGGCACCAGCCACGGCGCGTACAAGTTTAAACCCGGCACCAAACCGCAGCTGCGCTTTGACATTTTGGAAGAAGTTGCTGAGCGTCTGCCCGGTTTCCCGATCGTCCTCCACGGCGCCAGCTCAGTCATCC
>CAZOMW010000144.1:0-2835 GCA_964581135.1 uncultured Oscillospiraceae bacterium | reverse complement strand
CTAGTATCCTCGCTCTGTCTGCGGGACAGAGCCGCTAGTCCAAGAGGAGGTGAAATGAATGGTAAGAAACTACGAAGCGATGTACATTCTCAATCCGGCAGCCGGGGAGGAAGCAGTTAATTCCACCAACGAAAGGCTGAAGGCTCTGATCGAGGCCGCCGGCACCATCGAGAAGTTTGAAGTCATGGGCCGTCGTCGTCTGGCGTACGAAATCAACGACCAGAAGGAGGGCTTTTACGTCCTCGTCAACTTCAGTGCGGACGTTGAATTCCCAAAGGAATTTGAACGTATACTGAAAATTACAGATGGCGTTCTGCGCTATCTGGTAACTCGCACTGACGACTGATTGTCAGAAAGGAAACGCATCGATGAACAAAGCAATTTTAATGGGCAGACTTACACGTGACCCCGAACTGCGCACAACGCAGAACCAGATTCCGGTATGCACCTTCACCCTGGCGATCGACCGCAGATTCAAAACTGCGGCCGGTGAAAAACAGGCTGATTTCATTCCGGTAGTTGCCTGGAGGCAGCAGGCAGAATTTGCCAGCAAGTACTTCCAGAAAGGCTCACGTATGGCCGTCGTAGGCAGCATTCAGACCCGCAACTGGGATGATGCCGAAGGCAAACGCCATTATATGACAGAAGTTATCGCCGATGAAATCTACTTCGCTGATTCCCGCCGCGACAGCGGCTCTGACAGCGGACAGGCAGGCGGTTATCAGGCTCCGGCCGGACAATCCGGCGGCGACAGCTTTTTCCCGTCACCGGACGATGACACTTCACTGCCCTTCGAGCTCTGATTCATTTATGCGCTGATATTACGAAAGGAGACTGGTTCTCATGGCTGAAGAAAGACGTGGCGGAGATCGCGGCGGCATGCGTCCGCGCAGAACACGCCGTAAAGTTTGTGCTTTCTGTGTCGATAAAATTGATCATATTGATTATAAAGACACTGGACGCCTGCGCAAGTTCGTGGCGGAACGCGGCAAAATTCTGCCGAAGCGGATGTCCGGCACTTGTGCCAAACATCAGCGCGATCTGACTATTGCGATCAAGCGGGCAAGACATGTTGCCCTGCTGCCGTTCGCCGGCGAATAATACGCCGAAACAGAAATGCATTAATACTGCCGGTGCGGCCTTAGCCGAACTGGCAGTATTTTTTTACTTTTGGCAGGCAAACCGGCAATTGTTTTATTCACTTGCCGGCTTTGGTATAGTATTGATAAGCAAAAAAGCTGTCCCTGCCCTTAACTTAACAAGATACGACGATAGAGCGGCGGGCTGAGGCGGCAGCAGGAGGAACAATATGAAAGTTGTCTTAATAAAGGAAGTCAAGGGACTCGGCAAGCCTGATGACATAGTTGAAGTACAGGATGGTTACGCGCGTAACTTTCTTTTCCGTCAGAAAATGGCGCTGGAAGCTACTCCGGAAAATCTTAATACTGTAAAGACCCGCAAAAGAGCTGAGGCGGCAAAAGCAGAGCGCGAACGCCAGGATGCAATCGAAACCGGCGAGCGTCTCAAGGGGCAGGTTTTTACCTTGCCGGTTAAATGCGGCGAAGGCGGCCGGCTGTATGGTTCCGTTACCGCGATGGACGTTGCCGCTGCTATGGATAAAGAAAACATGAAGGTTGACAGGCGCAACATCACTTTGCCGGATCAGATTAAAGCTTGTGGACTTTATGATGCAGAGGTTCGCCTGCACCAGGACGTCAATGTGAAATTTCAGATTAATGTCGTTCCCCTCAAGCCATAATGGAGGCAAAAATGTCTAACACAACCGCCGGCACAGTTCGCAAATCATTAACTGGCCGGGTACCCCCTAACAACATCAAGGCCGAACAGAGTGTGCTCGGTTGTGCCATGTCCGGCCTTAAGCCTCTGGCAGAGATCATGGCTGTTCTGAAGACCGAGGATTTCTACCGTCCCGACCATCAACTGATCTACGATACAATCTGCGAACTTTCCATGGCCAGCAAACCGGTAGACATTATTACAGTCGCCGATCTTCTCGACAGCCGCGGCAAACTGGTAAACGCCGGAGGTCTTGCTTATATTTCAGCCCTGCCTGATCAGGCGCCGCTGATAGCCAATGCCGGTCATTATGCCGACCTTGTCAGGCAGAAATCGATTCTGCGCCGCCTGATCGGAGCAATGGACGATGTCACCGCTCTCTGTCTGGAGGACGGACAGGAAGCAGGTCTGATGCTGGACGTTGCAGCCAAGCGCATTTACGATATACGCGAAAACCGTGACGCCGTCGGCTTTGAAAGTCTTAAGGATATAATCGGCAGAACTGTAAACGAAATCGCTGAAATTGCCAAAGGCAAACCCCGCCAACACTTGGTGCAGACTGGTTTTCGCAGTCTGGACAGAGCTTTGGGTGGTCTGCGCCCCGGCAGCCTGGTTATTGTGGCTGCCCGTCCCGGTATGGGAAAATCAGCTTTCGCGCTTAATATTGCCCAGAAAGCAGCGACACTTTATCGCGTACCGGCTGCCATATTCAGTTTGGAAATGTCCAAAGAAGAAATCGGCAACCGCATGCTTAGCGCCCAGTCGCAGATAAACTCCCGTTCGCTCAATTTAGGCGATCTGCAGACAGACGACTGGGAAAAAATAGCCAGAGCTCTGCCGTACCTTTCAGCAGCTCCGGTTTATATTGATGACCGCTCCGGTACGGGTGTTATGGAAATGATGTCCAAATGCCGCCAGCTTAAACTGGATGACCGTTTGGGTCTGATTATTGTTGACTACCTGCAGCTGATGAGCGGCAGCGGCTCCGGCAGGTTTGAAAGCCGTCAGCAGGAAATTTCTGAAATTTCACGTTCGCTG
>CAZOMW010000143.1:0-2857 GCA_964581135.1 uncultured Oscillospiraceae bacterium | reverse complement strand
CACGGCGTTTTCCGGGAAAAAAGCTTTGAATTCAGCCGCCAGCTGGGCAGCCAGCGTTTTATTATGAGCGATTACCAGCGCCGGGCGCTGCAGGCGCTCAATAACATGCGCCATGGTGAAGGTTTTGCCGGAACCGGTGACGCCGAGTAGCGTCTGGGCCGTCATTCCAGCCTCAATACCACGCACTAATGTATCGATAGCCTGCGGCTGGTCGCCGCGCGGCTGCATTGTTGAATCAATTTTGAACCGGGTCATTTGTTTCTCCTCGATATCACTTCAATTTATTATATGCTATATTAGTTGCGAAAACGACCGCGTCCGGCGGTTCAGAACAGGCGGTGAAATATGATAAAAACAAAAGTAGAAAACAGCAAACAGGCGCGATTTCAACTGCGTTTTTCAGCGCCGGTTTTTATTCTTCTTATTATACTGATGCTGCTGCCGCTGCTTTCAGCCTGCGGCGGCAATACCCCGGTAACAAGCACAACCGCATCGGCGGCAACCACGTCAACACGTCAAACACCAACAACAGTCACCACAGCGTCCACTGCGGCTGTGACAACAACCACGGGTTCAGCTTCCGGCAACAACACAACCGCAGGCACTGGCACCGGCGCAGCTACAACCACGATTAACGGGACTTTACCGTCAGCGACTACTTCAGACATTACACCTTCGAGCGATGTTTCCGATATACCGCAGCTTGCATTCATTGTCAGCGTCTCAACAACTACACCGGCAGTTGTGCAGGCAGATTATGTCGAGATTTATTTTGGAGACGAGGCTGTCGCTCTGGCCAGGCAGGACAATTATCCTTTATTGGAAAAAGATGAAAAAGGCGAAGATTATCTGCCCAACGATTATTACCTGCGCAATAATAACAAGAAACTGCGCGAGCTGACCCTCGCCCCCGATTGTATAATTGAGATTCTGCCGGCTGAGGGCGGCGCAGAAGCCACTGACATAATTACAGCGGCCGAGCTGCGCGACTTCGTTGAAAGCCAGAAGCGCCTGATGGAGCTGCATTTTGACAATTCCGGTAAAAAATTAATCGCTCTGACTGAGTATTTTGTTCCTTAACCGCAACCATTTTTCTTGGCAGAACTCTTGGTTACCCGAGCTTCTTCAGTTCCCCTGCCAGAATATCGCGGATCACATTGATTTCGATCGGTTTGGCCATGTGGCGGTTAAAGCCGGCAGCCAGGGCTTTTTGGACGTCTTCTTCCTGCGCGTAGCCGGAGATCGCGATCAGATAAATGTCTCTGGTCAGCGGGTCGGCCCGTAAGCAACGCGCTACTTCGTAGCCGTCCATTTCTGGCAGACCAATATCGCAGAGAATAACATCGGGTCGATCGGCACGCGCCTTTTCCAAGCCGCTGATCCCGTCGTAGGTTGTCTCAACCTCGTGTCCGTAGATGCTTAGCAGGGTGCTGATCGATTCGGCCAGGTCCTGGCTGTCTTCGATCAGCAGCATGCGCAGCCCGCCCGCTGATTCCTCAGAGTTGTCATCACTCTGGCTGCTGCCGGGGCTCGCCTCAGCGGCGGCTGTGAGCGGCAGACGGATTTCAAAGGCGCTGCCCTGCCCGAGGCCGGCGCTGTGGACACTGATATCGCCGCCATGCAGCCTCACCAGGCCTCTGGCGATGGATAATCCAAGGCCGAGGCCGCCGTTGGTGCGATCCAGGGTGTTTGCTGCCTGCGTGAAGGCTGTAAACAGCCTGGGCAGAAGCTCCGGTGAAATCCCTTCGCCGTTGTCACATACTTTTATCACCGCTTGCTCCTTAACCTGGTCTTCCTTCAACTCGATGCTGACTTCGCCCTCGGCTTTGGTGAATTTAGCGGCATTATTCAGCAGGTTGCCGATAATCTGAGTAATACGGGTCGGGTCGGCGGACATTTCTATTTGTTTTTCCGGAATCGCCGTCTTGAAATTAATCCTTTTGGCTTGAAACTGCATCTGGTGATCCCGGATGCAGTCGGTGAGCAGATCATTCAAACTGACATCTTCAAGCTTCAGTTCAATTTTGTCGCGGGCAATCCGTGTAACTTCAAGCAAATCATCTACCAGATGGGTAAGCTGATTAGTCTGACGTCCGATTATTTCCAGTGCCTGTTTTGCTTTTTCGGAACCGGGTTCAACCCGTTCCAGCAGTTGCAGACCCAGTTTGATTGCTGCCAGAGGGTTGCGGATTTCGTGCGACAGAACACTTATAAAATTGTTCTTGCCGGCATCGACTTCACGCAGCTCACTGACCAGCTGCTGGGCTCTGGCTTCGCTTTGCATCAGTGCGTTTTCTGCCTGCCAGCGGCGCAGCAAATGAACAACTGCTTCACCCATGGCTTTAATCATATTCAGACTGGCTTGCTGATAACCGCCCGGGCGGTTGGCAGCCGCTATTACACCGATCATTCTGTCATATTCAAACATCGGAACTGCTACGAACGTGTGGATGGGTATATGCTGACTTGTCCAGTTAACCTGGGCAGCGAAATTATAAACATTATTAAGTATCAGCGGTTCAGCTTTCCTGAATACTGTCTGCAGGAAAGCCGGCATTTTTTCAACATCCATTTCCTGCCAGTTCTCATATTTTTCTTTAAATGAAAAAGTCTCATTGCCGGTTTTTCCCGGTTTGAGAACAATTATGTCTTCCATGCTGCCGTCGGGTTTTCGCAGCGCGATCAGCCCCGAATCGCTTTCGGTCATTTCGCAGATTGTTTCCAGCGTGATAACAGCGATTTCATAACTGGACATCTTGTGGGTAATCTGGCGATAGACCCGATTGATGCCTTCCACCAGTTGATATTGCTCGCGCAGAGTCTTTTCGCTGCGAATCCGTTCAATTGTATCAGCCGT
>CAZOMW010000142.1:1839-2904 GCA_964581135.1 uncultured Oscillospiraceae bacterium | reverse complement strand
TTACTGCCCGGGGACTTTCCGACCATACCTTCAATGAGCTGGATATTCGTAAAGGATCAACTGATCTGCAGGCCCGACTGTGGGAACAGGTCAGCTTCATGAAAAACTATTCCTACGCCCGCGACGATATAATGGCCTATCCAATCGAGAAAGAACAAAAACTGCTTGAACTGATTGAAACCGGCAATAAAGCGGGAACTCAGGAGCTGCTCAACGAAATTCTCGGGCATATCTTTTTTTCCAGCAGCGGCACAATAGAAATCATGCGCGCTCGCGTCATTGAGCTGGTTGTTTTGCTTTCGCGGGCTGCTATTCGCGGCGGCGCTGACGTTGAGCAGATTTTTGGTCTCAACTACATGTACCTGAATAAGATCAGCGGTTTTCGCAACATTGATGAAATCGCCTACTGGCTGTCAGGTATTCTCGGACGTTTCACGGATCAGGTATTTAACCTGACAAATGTCAAGCATGCCGATGTGATATACCGGGCAATCGATCATGTGCGCAAAAATTATATGAAAAAGATTACGCTTGAGGAAACTGCTGCCAAGGTTTTTCTCAGCCCGGCTTATTTCAGTCGGATTTTCAAAGAGGAGATGAAGGAAAATTTCAACAGCTATGTTAATTCGGTCAGAGTTGACGCGGCTCGCCGCCTGCTGCTGAGCGAATCAATCTCTCTGGTTGAGATTTCGACAATGGTTGGGTTCGAAGGCCAAAGCTACTTCTCGAAGGTTTTCAAGAAGATAGTCGGGGTAACACCGGGACGCTATCGCGAATCACGCGGCAACGCGGCAATAAATACAGGCTTGTGATCAGTCACAAAAGCAAAACGGGGAGGGAAATATGGAAGTTTTAGACAACATTTCTCAGTCGCTGCAAAAAGGTAAAGCAAAGGACGTCAAGGCACTGGTTGAACAGGCGCTGCAAGACGGGCTCACACCCCAGACGATTCTCAACGATGGACTTCTGTCGGGAATGGGCGTTGTCGGTGTTAAGTTTAAGAACAACGAAGTATATGTTCCCGATGTTCTGATAGCAGCACGGGCAATGAAGGCCGGTACAGAT
>CAZOMW010000142.1:0-1829 GCA_964581135.1 uncultured Oscillospiraceae bacterium | reverse complement strand
GGCCGCCGCCGGCAACGAAGCGCTGGGTGTAATCATTCTTGGCACAGTTAAAGGTGATCTGCACGACATCGGCAAGAACCTTGTCGGTATGATGATGGAAGGCCAGGGCATTGAGGTTGTCGATCTGGGGACAGATGTGCCGGTTGAGCGTTTCATTGAAGCTGCCAAAGAGCATAATTCAAAAATTATCTGTGCTTCAGCGCTTTTGACCACAACCATGGGCGAAATGAAGAAGATTGTTGAAGCCGCAAAGGAAGCCGGTATCCGTGATCAGGTAAAGATTATGGTCGGCGGAGCCCCCGTTAATGAAGCTTTTGCCAAGAGCATCGGTGCTGATATCTACACTGCCGACGCGGCCTCTGCAGCTGAAGCTGCCGCTGCTGTCCTGCGCAGCTGAAGATCCCGACCCGATTGTCAGGTTAGACCGCGATAATGGCGGATTCGCGCTTGCATCTCTGTGGGGAGCGTGCTAAAATACATCAGTATTTTGTCGTTTCAGGCACTAATCCTGCTCAATCAGGAAATGCCAATACGATATTGAAATCAACCAAATATCGGAGCAGGAGGTGAAGGATCATGCCGAACATTAAATCAGCCATAAAGCGTGTCAACGTCGCCAAGAGAAAGGCCGAGGCCAACAAAAGCAAGAAGAGTGAGCTGCGTACGGTGGTAAAGAAAGCTCAGGCTGCGGTTACCGCCTCCGCCGATCAGGCAGGCGATATGCTTAAGCAGGCTCAGACAGTTCTGGACCGGGCCGTTAACAAAGGTTATATTCATAAGAATACAGCCGCCCGTCGCAAATCGCGTCTGGCAAGGGCACACAATAAAGCCGAAAAGTAAGCGATTTACTCAAAGGCAACCCTGATAACAAATAAAACCGTTTCCAGAGATTCTCGGGAAACGGTTTTTATTTGGTGGCCGGAAACTTAGATGCGAATTTTTTGGCGTTTTCAATATTTTTCCGCAATTTCCGCAATTTCCGCAATTTCCGCAATTTCCGCAATTTCCGCAATTTCCGCTACTTCCGTAACTTCCGCAATTCGTGCATTATCGTGCAGTTTCAGTGCGGCTTTGAAAAAAGCGTGTCTTCTGGCTTTTGCTGCCGTCCTAAATCAAACGGAAACGATAGTACACTTTCTTGCCTTTGCGCACCATTGCTTCTGAGTCTGTGAAGTCAGCTGCCTGCAGGGTGCGGGCAAAATCCGTTATAGCTTCATCGTTCAGATAAATACCGCCCTGTTTCATTAAGCGGCGTCCTTCGCCTTTGGAAGGAATCAGTTCCGCTTCCAGCAGCAGATCCAGCAGCAACGGTTCCTCTGCCAGCCTGGCTTTGCTCAGCTCTGTTGTCGGCAGGTCAGCAGCGTGGCCGCCGCGCTCAAACAGGGCTTCTGCAGTTTGTTTTGCTGATTCAGCGGCGGCTTCGCCATGCACTGTTTTGGTCAGCTCATATGCCAGACGTTTTTTGGCCTCATTGATTTTCTCGTCTTTAAGCCGGGCATAGGCTTCGATTTCTGCCAGCGGCAGGAAAGTCAGCAGCTTCAGGCAATTGACAACATCAGCATCATCAATATTTCGCCAGTACTGGTAAAAATCCGCCGGTGAGGTTTTGTCAGGATCAAGCCAGACAGCACCCTGCGCGGTTTTGCCCATTTTTATCCCGGCACTGGTAGTCAGCAGTTTGAAGGTCATGCCGAAAGCTTCACCTTGATCCTTGCGGCGCACCAGTTCGACACCCGCAATTATATTTGACCATTGATCATCGCCGCCCATCTGGAGTTTACAGTCGTGTTCACGGTAGAGGACAAGGAAGTCGTAGGCCTGCATCAGCA
>CAZOMW010000141.1:0-2991 GCA_964581135.1 uncultured Oscillospiraceae bacterium | reverse complement strand
AGAACCGCGTCATCAAAATTGCGCAGGTCAAGCCCGGTGATTTTCTGAACTTTATCAAGTCTGTATACGAGGGTATTGCGGTGGACAAACAGCTGCCGCGAAGTCTCACTGCCATTAAGGTTGTTTTCGAAAAATTTGGCGATTGTCAGAAGTGTTTCACTGTCAAGCGCTTCATAAGCGCCTTTCGGGAAAACCTCATCCAGGAACATATGACAAAGTGTTGGCGGCAGCTGATATATCAAACGGCCAAGACCAAGGCGGTCGTAGCGCATGATGTGGCTTTCGCTTTCAAATATTCCGCCGACAGTCAGTGCCAGCGAAGCTTCCCGATAGGATTTAGCCGCGTCCTTCAGTGTATCGGCGGGCATCCCGATGCCGATATGTACTTCGTTGAGTGACTCGGCAACCAGGCTGTCAAGAATCGACTGAGCGGTCTCATCAATCAGTTCGGGTTTATCCTTGGGATATTCGGTCAGTAAGACCACAGTTTCCTCGTCCATTGCCAGGATATAGGTGGATTTACTTTCAGGAAATATTTTTTGAATCAGGTCGAGGCTGTCAACACCTTCTTCGCGTCCAATGCGAATAAGGTAGGCCAGGCGGGTCAGAGAATACGGGATTTTGAATTCACGGGCCTTCAGGGGAATATCGCCGGGAAGCTCATTTTCGAGCAAGACGTTTTTCAGGAAAGTTTCCCGTTCGGCATCTGTGTTACGTTCCTTCAAAGCAGCAAGGAACCACTGTGAAAGCAACTCAAGGTACTTTTGGGAAACCTCGTCAGTCCCTTCTATGAAGCTGATCAATACAGGCTTCTCGGGTTCGGAAAGCTTCATATAGGTGCGGCCGAATGTCGTGACGGTGCCTTCATCAGCAAGCAAAACCGCACGGGCGGACGTATCCTCACTGCCTTCAAGTCGTTCATCAGTGCAGGCGATTACGATACCATCAGCATCGAGTACGCCGACTACCTGAGTCAGTATCTGCGAGGCCGCCTGAACGCTCTTTTTCAACTCCTCCATATGCTACCTTCCTATTGCCAAAATAACTAAAAAGTCAATGCATATTGCTTCCTATTCTTCCATATATTATACGAATCGCACTAATTGTTCAAGCATAAAATGCTAAGTTGACCAAATCGGAGCTTGTTTGTTGACCAATATCGGAGCTTGTTTGTTAAGTGTTATCGCCTTATTCTAATAACATATCTATAATAATCGGGATTTGTGCTTGATTAATGTATCTTTATTCATTATAATGCATATTTATTAATCTTTGCCTCAGGGCAAGCTTATTTAAAGGGAGTGACCTGTAATGACGCAAAACCAGAAGACAAGAATTGGAATTATTGGTGCCACCGGCTATGTAGGTGTTGAACTTACGCGCATACTTGCGGCGCATAGCGGTTTCCAGCTTACTGTTCTGAATTCCAAAAGTTTTACCGGTAAACGGTTTTCAGATATTTATCCTGCTTTTCGCAGTGTTGTTGACCTTGAACTGACCGAGCCTGATGCTAATACTCTGGCAGCTGCCTGCGATATCGTTGTCACAGCTCTACCGCACGGAGTATCTGCGGCTACTGTTCCCGGTCTGCTGGATCGCGGACTGCGGGTGCTTGACCACAGCGGTGACTTCCGATTCCGCCAGGTTGAAACTTATGAGGATGCATACAGTCTTACCCATCCCCGGCCTGACCTGGCCGCTGAAGCTGTATACGGACTGCCGGAAATCTACCGTGAACAAATCCGCTCCGCCCGGCTGGTGGCCAATCCCGGCTGCTATCCAACCTGCTCGATTTTGCCTCTGGCGCCTTTGCTGGCAGGCGGTTTGATTGAAAGCACCGGCATAATAATCAACGCGGTTTCCGGTGTCAGCGGTGCCGGACGCAAGGCGGAGCTCGCTTACGCCTTCTGTGAAACAGAAAGCACCTTCAGGCCTTACGCCGTCACAGACCACCGTCATACACCCGAGATTGAACAGGAGCTGGGCTTCAAAGCGGGGCAGCCGGTGGTTGTCAGTTTTACACCCCACCTGGCACCAATGAAGCGCGGTATGCTGGCAACTATCTACGCAAAACCTGTTGCCGGCGTCAGCGACGCTGACATCGGCAACGCTCTGAATGATGCTTACAAAGCGGAGCCGTTCGTTCGTTTGCTGAGCGGCGGTGCTTTGCCTGATACACGTAATACAGCCGGCTCTAACTTTATTGACATCGCCTACAGCCTCGATAAACACAGTGGTGCTCTCAAACTGTTTTCGGCGCTCGACAATCTCGGCAAGGGCGCTGCTGCCCAGGCAGTACAGGCCCTTAACCTGATGGTAGGACTGCCGGAGGTATCAGGTCTCGCCAATGCCGGCATGGCTATTTGAGGAAGGAACAGAATATGCTGGATATGCAGTCAATAATCACTAAAGCTCAGACTTTGATTGAAGCCTTGCCCTATATTCAAAAATTTGCCGGCAAAACAGTAGTTATCAAGTACGGCGGCAATGCCATGATCAATGATGAACTGAAAACGAACGTCATTGAAGATGTCACTTTGCTGAAGTATATCGGTATCAACCCCGTGCTGGTGCACGGCGGCGGACCCGATATCAGCGCCATGCTCGAGCAGCTGGCAATTCCATCCCATTTTGAGCGTGGCTTGCGGGTAACTGATTCCGCGACAATGAACGTTGCTCAGATGGTATTAATCGGCAAAACAAACAAGGAAATTGTCTCTCGGCTTAACCGTCAGGGAGCCAAAGCGATCGGCATATCCGGCATCGACGGCAACCTGATTGAATGTGAGAAACTGACCGAGGACGATGAGGGCCACCCGATTGACGTTGGCCAGGTAGGACGGATTACCAGAATCAACCACACTCTGCTGGCTAAACTGGCGGCGGATGAATATATTCCGGTAGTCGCACCGATCGGGGTCGGCCCGGGCGGCGAAAGCTACAACATTAACGCTGATACTGTTGCCGGTGAAATCGCCGCTGCACTGCAGG
>CAZOMW010000140.1:0-3084 GCA_964581135.1 uncultured Oscillospiraceae bacterium | reverse complement strand
CCAGCCCCAGTGAATAGAATAACAGCATGATGATTCCCTGAAGCCGGCCGCCCTCTGCTGCAGCCAGAGCTAGGGCCGAGCCAAGGAAAACACCGACACATGGTGTCCAGCTGATCGAAAAAACCAGCCCAAACAGTACGGCGGCAAAAAAGCTTGTCGGCAGCCTCTGGTTCCCGGCGCCTCTGGCGGCTGAAAGCCATGGTAACTGAATCAGATCAAGATAATGCAAGCCGAATAGTATGACAATAATTCCGGTTATCAGGTTTACCGCGGTACTGTATTGCCGCAGCAGACTGCCGAGCGCGCCGGCAAATGCCCCCAGGGTAATAAAGACTAAAGTGAAACCCAGCACAAACCCCAGGGAGTTGCGTAAAGCCCGCGAACGACTGGCAGTGCCGCCTTGACCAGCAAAATATGAAACATAAACAGGCAGCATTGGCAATAAGCATGGGGATATGAAAGTGATGATTCCTTCAAGGAACGCGATCAGATAACTCAAACAGATTCTCCCAATAAGAAATGTATCAAACTGAATCATAACATTTCTCGGACAATGAGTGTTAAAATATTAAAGGTTGGAATTGTTTTTAATGCAACCGCAAGTTATATAGGAGAAATTATATCATGGAACAAACACCAATGCCTCGAAAGCCACTGGCTTTCTATATCATAATGTCAATCGTATTTCTGATGCTGCTTAATGCGCTGATTGTGCCAAGCCTGGTAAAGGCACGGATTGTTGAAACTGATTACGGTACATTCCTTTCCCAGATTGAAAGCGGCGCAGTTACAAAAGTTGAGTACGGCGACAATGAAATTTACTATGAAGCTACTGTTGACGACAGTCCCGTCCTGCACTCAACCGGTGCCATGCCGGATCCGGATATCACCAACCGTTTGCATGAGGCGGGAGTTGAGTTCACTAAAGTAGTACCGCAACAGGCATCGCCTTTGCTTTCGTTCTTATTAACCTGGATTCTGCCGATTGTATTGCTTTCCTGGCTTGGCCGCAGTCTGATGAAAAATGTCCAGAAGCGTGGCATGGGTTCGAATGCGATGAGCTTTGGCAAATCAAACGCCAAGATTTATGTCCAGGCCGAAACAGGCACTACCTTTGAGGATGTTGCCGGTCAGGACGAAGCCAAAGAAGCATTAATGGAAATTGTCGACTTCCTGCACAATCCGGAAAAATACACTTCAATCGGTGCCAAGCTGCCCAAGGGTGCATTGCTGGTCGGACCTCCCGGTACTGGCAAAACTCTATTGGCCAGAGCCGTTGCCGGTGAAGCTGAAGTGCCGTTTTTCTCGATTTCAGGCTCAGAATTTGTCGAAATGTTTGTCGGCATGGGTGCCGCCAAAGTCCGCGACCTGTTTAAACAGGCCCAGGAGAAAGCGCCCTGTATCGTCTTTATTGATGAAATCGATACTATCGGCAAACGGCGTGACAGCGGCATGGTCGGCGGTAATGACGAGCGCGAACAAACCCTGAACCAGTTGCTGTCTGAAATGGACGGCTTTGACGCCACCAAAGGTGTAGTTATTCTTGCTGCTACCAACCGTCCTGATTCACTGGACAAGGCTCTTTTGCGTCCGGGCCGTTTTGACCGGCGAATTCCGGTTGAGCTGCCGGACCTCAAAGGCAGAGAAGATATTCTCAAAGTTCATGCCCGCCAGGTTCAGGTTGAACCGGACATTGATTATAACGAAATTGCCAGATCGACTGCCGGTGCTTCCGGTGCCGAGCTCGCCAATATCATCAACGAAGGTGCTTTGCGGGCTGTACGTAATGGCCGCAAGACGCTGACACAGGAAGATCTGCAGGAAAGTGTCGAGACAGTAATTGCCGGTTATCAGCGTAAAAACGCTGTAATTACCCCTAAGGAAAAAGAAATTGTGGCCTATCACGAAGTCGGCCACGCCTTAGTTGCGGCTGCTCAGACTGATTCGGCGCCTGTCACAAAAATTACAATTGTGCCGCGTACCTCAGGCGCATTGGGCTATACAATGCAAGTCTCCGAAGATGAGCGTTACCTTATGACCAGGGAAGAGGCCTTCAACAAAATTGTCACCCTGACCGGTGGCCGCTCGGCAGAAGAGCTGGTGTTCAACACAGTTACTACCGGTGCCTCCAATGACATTGAACAGGCAACCAAAATCGCCCGGGCCATGATTACCCGCTACGGCATGAGCGATGAATTCGGGATGGTTGCTTTTGAAACCCAAAGCAATCCTTATCTGGGCGGTGACACGGCTCTAAACTGTTCAGCCGAAACAGCCGGCAAAATCGACGAGGCTGTAGTTGCGCTGATCAACCAGGCGCATGACAAGGCCCGCGCAATCCTTAAGGAAAACGAGGATAAGCTGCACTCCATTGCTAAGGAGCTAAAAGACAAGGAATCACTCACCGGCGAACGTTTTATGGAGCTGTATAAAGCTGAAGCTGATTTGCCGCTGGGGGTGGAGGGAGCAGCGCTTAAAGCCGACGTCTGACTTTGTTAGATGTAAATGGAGTAATAAGCTGATAAATGACAAATCCTGTAATTGAAAAACGGGTTCCGGACCGTTTGTTTGAAGGCATCCTGCGCATACTGATTCTGGCAGTGGCAGTAGTAGCTCAGTTTGTTTTGTTGGGCCAGCTGATCTCATTTTTGCGGATCAATGCCGTTTATATTTATTTTTTCCTGGAAATACTTGCTTTGGTTCAGGTGTTGATTCTGCTTAATCAAAAAGGCATCAACACCTATTCCATCGCCTGGATTATAGTCATTATGGTACTGCCGGTATTCGGTGAACTGATTTATCTTTTCTGGGGTCAATCGGGACGCCGCAGCCGGAAAGGCCGTCAATTAGGTACTATTTTCAACCGACGCGATCTATGGCTGCGCCCTGATCCGGCCGTGTGTGAGAAACTGCGGCAGCGCCATCCTGACAAGCAGCGGATTCCCACTTATCTGATTAACCAGGGTTTCCCGGTTTTTGATAAAACCCGCAGTCGTTATTACAGTGTTGGTGAAGACCAGTTCGAGGACATGTTTCTGGATCTGGAAAAAGCGGAACGGTTCATATTTCTCGAATACTTTATCG
>CAZOMW010000139.1:2442-3191 GCA_964581135.1 uncultured Oscillospiraceae bacterium | reverse complement strand
AATCCGTACCAGCCGCCGACTTTACAACAACTGCGGCGACAGCCACAACCAGCTCCCAAACCCCAAAGACAGGCTTTGCTATAAATACTGCTCCGACCCTGACCAGCCCGAACCAAAGCTCGTCAATATCCGGTTGAAGGTAGGTACTGACATCAATAGCTTTTGCCTGTTTTGCCGCACCGGCTCCGAAAAAAATATCGCCCAAGCCATCCAGCAGTCTTATCCCGAAGCAATCGCCCTAGCGCCCGTCAAACTGCTGCCGGAAAAACGCCAGAATATCTGGACTAACCGGGAAGTGGTACTGTTGCCGGGTTATGTTTTTGTGTACCTGGCAGGGGACCTGCCTGCAGATTTGCGCCACAAGGTGCGCGATCTCTACAAGGTGCTGGAGTACGAATTCAATGAGCGCCGGCTCAGCGGCAATGATGCTGAATACGCTGACTGGGTACTGCGCCACAGCGGCCGGATTGAGCCCTCACGAGTCCTTAAAGTAGGCGAGGAGGTGCAGGTAGTAGACGGCCCGCTGAAGGACTGTAATGGGCGAATTCTGCGTCTGGACAGGCACAAGCGCAAAGCCTGGGTGGAGTTTGACTTCGACGGGCAGAAGAGAGTGGTTAGTATGGGTGCAGAGTGGGTTGAGGCAGGGGAGGCTGTTTAAATCAGTTGATTACTTATAATCCTTCATAAGCGGGTCATCGCCAAGCGCGTGCCCAAGAAGTGAAAGATAAAATACAACAATAATTTTGCGA
>CAZOMW010000139.1:0-2432 GCA_964581135.1 uncultured Oscillospiraceae bacterium | reverse complement strand
ACGGGCAGAAGCGGGTGGTAAGTATGGGGGCAGAATGGATTGAAGCAGGGGATGAAACTACTGCATAAGAAGTTTAGGCCAGAACAAGCCATATAAATCAAAAATTATGTAGTTAGCACTGATAAGTATTATTCCCTACAAACCTTTCATGGCTGGATCATCGCCGAGCGCGTGTCTAAGAAGTGAATAGGTAAATATAATTATAATTTTGCGAAAACAAACATTTCGCAATGCGGAAGCCTGCAAAAAAATCAAATTCGAAGTATTTGAGTTAAAGGGACGGCTGAAGCAATTTTAATATTGAAGCAACAATAACCTCCCATCCCTTTTACTACAGACTTTTATTATAGTTCTAGCTGTAACAAAGATTTATTATTCAGGAGATAGAGTATGTTTACTAACAAAACACTTCTTATTACAGGTGGTACCGGTTCCTTTGGCAATGCTGTCCTGAACCGCTTCCTGGCAACTGATATTGGTGAAATTCGTGTCTTCTCACGCGATGAAAAGAAGCAGGACGATATGCGCCACTTATATCAGGCTAAATATCCGGAACTGAGTGAGAAGATCCGTTTTCATATTGGTGATGTGCGTGATCTGGCTTCAGTTAAAAACGCTATCTATGGTGTGGATTACATTTTTCATGCAGCTGCTCTAAAACAAGTGCCTTCTTGTGAATTTTTCCCCATGGAAGCTGTCAAAACAAATGTTATCGGAACAGACAATGTGCTTACTGCAGCAATTAACGAGGGCGTAAAGTCAGTTATCTGTCTATCTACTGATAAAGCTGCTTATCCTGTTAACGCGATGGGCACCTCCAAAGCGATGATGGAAAAAGTAATAGTTGCCAAAAGTCGTACAGTATCTCCTGAACGAACTAAAATCAGCTGCACTCGCTATGGTAATGTCTTGTGCAGTCGTGGTTCCGTAGTTCCTCTTTTTGTTGAGCAAATAAAAGCAGGAAAGCCTATAACAGTGACTGATCCGGAAATGACCCGTTTTATTATGACTCTGGATGAGGCAGTAGATTTGGTTCTTTTTGCATTTGAACATGCTGAAAGCGGCGACATTCTAGTCCAGAAAGCACCTGCCAGCACAATAGGTATTCTTACACAGGCAGTTAAGGAGCTTTTTCCTTCAGACCTTGAAATCCGTATTATTGGGATCAGACACGGTGAAAAGATGTATGAAACTTTATTAACGAATGAGGAATGCGTTAACGCTCAGGATTTAGGTAATTTTTACCGCGTGCCCTGTGATAAGCGCGGCCTAAACTATGAAAAATACTTCTCAGAAGGCGAAGTTGAGCGCAATATGCTTAAAGAATTCAACAGTAACAATACTGATCTGATGACTGTTGAAGAAGTAAAAGAAAAGCTGCTGACTTTACCATATATTCAGCAAGAACTGGCTGCATGGGGAATAAAATCATGAATATTCTTGTGACCGGCGCGAAAGGATTCATTGGCAAAAATCTGGTTGCTCAGCTTTATAATATTAAAGAAGGAAAAACCAAAGCTGAGGATATTAGAACTGATCTGAATATTTATGAATATGATCTTGATACCGACCCGTCACTGCTTGATCATTATTGTGATCAAGCAGATTTTATTTTCCATTTGGCAGGAGTTAATCGTCCAAAAGACACTTCCGAATTCATGACCGGTAATTTTGGCTTTACTTCAGTATTGCTGAAAACTCTTAAAAAGCATCAGAACACCTGCCCGATTATGCTTTCTTCTTCAATCCAAGCAGCTTTGGATAACCCTTACGGTGAATCTAAAAAAGCCGGCGAAGATTTGCTTTTCGCGTATGGTCATGAAACCGGAGCTGAAGTTTTGATTTATCGATTTCCTAACGTCTTTGGAAAATGGTGCCGACCAAACTACAACAGCGCTATTGCCACTTTCTGTCATAATGTTGCTCACGACTTAACAATTAATGTTAATAATCCGAGTACAATAATGAACCTGGTGTATATTGATGATATTATTACTGAATTAACAGGGGCTTTAGCCGGTAAAGAGACAAGATCTGGTAACTTTTGTGAGGTTCCGGTTACTCACACAACAACATTGGGTGAAATCGCAGACTTGATATATAGCTTTAAAAATAGTCGATCTAACCTCTCAGTTGCCGATATGTCAGACGATTTCACAAAAAAGCTATATGCTACCTACCTTTCATACTTGCCACCCGATAGATTCAGTTACCCCCTGAAAATGAATATTGATCAACGGGGAAGTTTTACCGAGATCATTCGCACTCCAGATCGCGGCCAATTCTCTGTAAACATCTCCAAACCCGGTATAACCAAAGGCAACCATTGGCACCATAGCAAAAATGAAAAATTTCTTGTTGTCAGCGGTAAGGGCGTAATTCGATTCCGCAAGGTCGACGATAATGATGTCCATGAATATTTTGTATCAGGC
>CAZOMW010000138.1:2148-3415 GCA_964581135.1 uncultured Oscillospiraceae bacterium | reverse complement strand
ACTGCGTCAGTACAAATAATCTAAATATACTGCGAGACCTTCGGGCACCTGCAGGTCTTGTTGAAAAAACTTGACTTTCAAATTTTATTTAAATAATAATGCAATTATCAAATCAAGCTATTTGTGACAGAATAATATATTAAATATGTAAAGTAAAAGAATAAGCTTTGAAGTCAACGGTCATCTGATGTCTTATTTCATTATATTACTATTTCGATTAAATTCAAGCTCTTTATTACTAAAAGTCATTGTCTGGCAAAGAGTGCAAAAAACCACGTCTTTTTCCAGTTGTCTGGAATCAAGGTATTAATTTAGATAGAGAAAAAAGGCAGGACACCACTTTAAGCGGTGCCCTGCCTGATTGCGTTAAGCTGACCAAAGCTTACGCAGGAATCTAAAGAGGACTTAATTAGATATTACCTTCCCAGGTGCTGACAGTTTTGGCTTTTTTCTCGTGCTCGTCGAACCATTTGGTGGTGACGACTTTGCTTTCAGTGTAGAACTGAACGCCGTCTTTACCAAGAACATGCTTGTCGCCAAAGAAGGATCTCTTGTGGCCGGAGAAGGGGAAAATTCCCATCGGTACCGGAATGCCGACGTTGACGCCGACCATGCCGCCATCAGTCTTCTCGGTGAACTCGCGGGCATAATAACCGTTCTGAGTGTAGATGACCGAGCCATTGGCAAACTCATTGTTATTCATGAGCTCGAGGCCTTCTTCAAAGGTTTTGACGCGCTTGATGCAAAGGACCGGCCCAAAGATTTCCTGCTGGCCGATTGTCATTTCTTCAGTGACATTGTCGAAAATTGTCGGACCAAGATAGAAGCCGTTTTCGAAGCCTTCGACCACATGGTTGCGGCCGTCAAGGATCAGGTCGGCGCCTTCTTCAATGCCCTTTTCAATCCATTTAATAATTGACTGACGATGGGCTTCGGTTACGACAGGGCCAAGGTTGGATTCTTTGTCGTAGGCCGGGCCGACTTTCAGTTCCGTTGCGTACTGCTTCAGCAGGCCAACCAGCTCATCAGCGATTGATTCCTGGGCAACAACTACGGGCAGAGCCATGCAGCGTTCGCCGGCGCAGCCGAAAGCGGAGTTCATGATACCTTTGGCGCTTCTTTCCAGAGCGGCGTCTTCAAGGACGAGGGCGTGGTTTTTGGCTTCGCAGAGAGCCTGAACGCGTTTGCCATGGGCAGCGGCGGTTGAGTAGACATGCAGGCCGACTGAGGTTGAGCCGACAAAGCTGATGCCATTGATTTCAGGGTG
>CAZOMW010000138.1:0-2048 GCA_964581135.1 uncultured Oscillospiraceae bacterium | reverse complement strand
ACCTTCAGAATGTCGCCCTTGGCTTCGTCCCAGACTTTACCGTGTTCACGGGCTACCATGTCGGTCAGCTCGTCGAGGTTATCTTCCAGAAGTGTGCGGAAATTGTACAGTACCTGTACGCGTTTTGCTACCGGGATACTGGACCAGCCGGGGAATGCTTCACGGGCGCACTTGATGGCGTATTCAACTTCATCTTTAGTGCAGCGGGGTGCATGAGCCAGGACTTCACCGGTGCTGGGATTGAAAACGTCCATATACTTATCTGTTTTCGATTCCAGCCATTCGCCGCCGGCGAAATACTTGAGTTTTTTAGGTGTGTTCATTGTGTTCCTCCCTTAATTGTACGCCGGTCTTGCCGACGATTGGTCATGATGTGATTTGGCTTTATTACAATCGGCTGTGCCGTTTGTTTTTAATTGCATTTGAATCCGGGCTCATTGTTCTGCTATGCGGCTTTAGTTCTGTGGTTTGCGTTCGATAGCGCGGCGGGCAGCGGCAGCGATGTCAGTGGCTTGCATGCCGAAATGACTCTTCAAAGCTTCAATCGTACCGACTTCGCCAAACCTGTCCTGTGAGCCTAGCCGTTCCAGCGGTGCCGGACAGCTGTCGGTAAGAACTTCGGAAACTGCGGAGCCAAGGCCGTTGATTATACTGTGGTTTTCGGCAGTTACCAGGGCGCCTGTACGCTTTGCTGACTCGATTATGATTTCGCGGTCAATCGGCTTAAAGGTAAACATATCAACTACTCTGGCACTGATTCCATCAGCTGCAAGTAAATCAGCCGCCGCGAGTGCCTCGGCTACGATAATGCCGTTGGCGATCAGAGTCACATCAGAACCCTCCCGCAGCAGCACGCCCTTGCCAAGCTTGAATTCCTGATTATCCTCATAGATTCTGGGGTTGTTTTTACGCGAAAAGCGCATATATACCAGGCCGTAGTGGTCGGCGATCTGCGGCAGAACTGAACGCAGCATTACTGCATCTGTCGGTTCCAGCACAACAGCGCCGGGAATATTGCGCATTATACCCGCATCTTCAAAAGGCATATGTGTGCCGCCATTGTGCGCGGCTGTTACCCCGGGGTCGGCGCCGATAATTTTGACATTCAACCCGGCGTAAGCAACGGAAATAAATGCCTGGTCATAAACCCGGCGGCTGGCAAACGCGGCGAAGGTATGAAAGAAAGGAATCAGACCAGTGGCGGAAAGGCCGGCCGAGACGCCAACCGCATTGCCTTCGGCTATACCGACATTAACAGACCGGAGGGGATACTTGTTGGCAAAATCAGCTGTACCGATTGTATTGCTGCAGTCAGCTTCTACAGTAACCACTTTAGGGTTGGCAGCACCCAGCAAAGTGAGAGCCTGTGCGTAAGCTTCTTTCATTGTTATCGGATCAGGATTGTGATCGGCAGTCAGCTTAATCATAGCAAGTCACCTCCCGGATAAGTGCCGGCAGCCAGGCGGGCTTCGATTTCAGCTTCGGCAGCCGCTGCCATGTCACTGTCAATTGTCATGTAGTGATTGAAGCTGGCACGCTCGGCAAAATCAGCACCGAGGCCTTTGATTGTATCGCAGATAATCGCGGTTGGTTTGCTTTTGACAGCTTTGGCGCGTGTCAGAGCAGCATACAGCTTCTCTACATCGTGACCGTCAGTGCGGAAAGCTTCCCAGCCGAAAGCCTTGAACTTTTCGACAAAGTCCAGCGGATCATTGATGTCGCAGGTATTGCCGTCGATTTGTTTTTTGTTGTCATCCAGTAGCACGACAAAATTGTCCGCTTTATAATGAGCAGCGCTTTGGATCGCTTCCCAAACCTGCCCTTCCTGCGATTCACCATCGCCGACGATACAATAAACCATATTGTCCCTGCCCTGCATTTTGAGGCCAAGCGCGATACCGAGCGCAGCTGAGATCCCCTGCCCCAGAGAACCGGCAGTCATATCAACCCCCGGTGTTTTGAGACGGTCAACATGGCTCGGCAGTCTGGTACCCAGCTGATTCAGTGTTTTAAGCATTTCGACGGGATAATAACCTCTTACGGCCAGA
>CAZOMW010000137.1:0-3419 GCA_964581135.1 uncultured Oscillospiraceae bacterium | reverse complement strand
AGAAAGAAACGTTAACTTTACGGTCTTCACTGACAGACATACCGGCAGCAATAACTTTGATCTTGCCGCTTTTAACAGCCGGGATCAGGCCTTCAAAGCTCATGTTTTCAACTACAAGCTCCATATTGAGCTTCTTGGCAACAGCAGCCATGATATCAATATCAACGCCGATAATGTCGTTGCCCTGTGTATATTCGTAAGGCGGGAATGTGGGTTCTGTACCAATCACAAGATTGCCGCCACTGGCGCCAACATTGAAATCGGGAGCTTTGCCGTTTTGGCCAACATGTGATTCTTTGAATTTGACGATGCTGTCACTGGCTTTAAGCTCGGCGATAACTTCATTGATCGATTTCAACAGATCCTCAGAACCTGTTTTGGCAACACCCATGGCGTACTCTTCAGGTTCAAAACCAACATCAAGAACCATCAGATCGGTATTTTGGTCGGCATAGGCAGCAGCAGTGTCCGCGTCCATAATCATGCAGTCAACTTTTTTCTGCTTCAAAGAACTGACAGCGTCTACATAAGCAGTAAAACGCTCGACAGATTTTGCCTTAATTTCGTCAGAAGCGATTTCGTCGCCGATTGTGCCCAGCTGAACAGCAATTATTTTGCCCTCCAGGTCTGCCTGACTGCCGATTTTGATAGCGTCAGATGCAGTAGTTGTCGGGGCGGCAGTGGTGGGTGCTGTTGTTACAGCAGTTGTACCGGCTGTAGTGCCGCCGGTTGTGCCAGCGGTTGTGCTGGCGGTGGTGCCGGCTGTAGTAGCGACAGTTGTGGTTGAATCTGTGCCACAGGCGGTCAGGAAAATCACACTCATCACCAGGACAATTGAAAGTACCAAACTAAGTTTTTTCATTACTTGCTCCTCTTCAATGTTAATCATGGCTCAGCTATAGCCATGTTGAAAACTCATACATCACAAATTTATATCTTATAATGGCTGTAATTGCAATTATTAAAGTCAGTGATTGCAATTAACCTTTGCTTTAGTTCGCGCCGGAAGCGGATGCCGCAGTTGGGTGCGCCTGTCGGTTTTTCCTCATTCGCGCAGCCTGGCAGCGTAAACTTCTTTGGCGCCGTCGATAATTTTCTTGATGGCCGGTGCGATTTCTTCTTCCTTCAGCGTACCGTCGGTTTTACGGAAAACCAGACTGAAAGCAACGGATTTCATTCCCTGTTCCACCTGCTGACCTTGATAAATATCGAACAATTCGACAGATTCAAGGTACTCGCCGCCTTGATCACGCAACAGATTCAAAAGGTTACCGACCGGTACGTCAGCCGCCATCAGAAATGCCAGATCGCGGGTAACCGCTGGAAAACGCGGCAGAGAGAGGCAGGTACGCTCCAGTGTGGCCTCCTCAATAATTGGTTCGACAAGCAAATCCAGATAAACAGCAGTTTCAGGCACCTCAAACTCAGAAGCGACATCTGGATGCAATGCCCCGATTCGACCGACTTCCTTTGCCGCCAGCAAAATAACAGCAGAACGGCCCGGATGCAGCGAAGAATCATCAGTCAGCCGTTTAAACTCCGGCTCCGGCAGCCCAAGTCTGGAGAAAATTTCTAATACAGCTGCTTTCAGATCGAAGAACAAAGCGCCGTCTTTCTGGTTCTGATCAAGATCGTAGGCAATTGCTGCCAGATGCTCTGTTTCGTGCGGCAGCGCCGTCTTCGGCAGGCTTTGCGGATGATAGGTAAATGCGCGTTCGTAGAGCTGAACCAGTCTGTTGCTGCGGCTGTAGTTTATCGCCGCGCATTTTAACAGACTTGGCAGCATGCTTGTGCGCATCACTGCGAAATCCTCACCCAGCGGATTACGGATTCTCACCTGGCGGCGCTGAGAATCATCTGCTTTCAAATGCAGACGGTCAAGCTGTTCCGGGCTTTCGAAGGAAAATGTCATAGCCTCATAAAAGCCGCATTCTTCGATTGCATCCTGCATCAGGCGGCGCAGAGACTGACCTGTGGTCAGTGCGCCTAATGTCGTTTGTTTGCCCGAAAGCAAGGTCGGCTCAATCTGGTTGTAGCCGTAAAAACGGGCAACTTCTTCAGCCAGATCAGCCATACATTCCAGATCCGGCCGGAAGCTGGGAATAGCAGCAACGGCGTTATCACCATCGATTTTCAGCTCAACACCGAGACGTTCCAGTATTTTAGTCATGTATTCAGCGCTGATATCTGTGCCCAGCAAGTCATTAATCTGCGCCAGCCTGAAATTAATCTTTACGGACTCGGGCTGCACGGGGAAAACGTCAATCACGCCGGGCGCAACCTTGCCGCAGCCGAGCTGTTCAATTAATTCACAGGCACGATCAAGCGCTCTGATAACCTGATACGCATCAAGGCCTTTTTCAAAACGGGATGATGATTCTGTTCTAAGCCCAACCCGCTGAGCTGTGCGGCGTACGCTTGTCGGTTGAAATGTCGCCGATTCCAGCAGGATAGTGCTTGTGTCAGGCTTCACTTCCGAGTTTTCTGCCCCCATAACGCCGGCAATGGCCACCGGCCGTTCACCGTCCGCGATAACCAGCATATCATCCGCCAGCTTACGCTCAGCACCGTCAAGGGTTTTCATCGGCTCAGCAGCACGTGCTCTTCGCACCACAATGCGGGCTTCATGCAGATCACGCAGGTCGAAAGCGTGCATCGGCTGACCAAGCTCAAGCATTACATAATTGGTGATATCAACAATATTATTAATCGGCCGCATGCCGGCAGAACGCAAACGCCGCTGCAGCCAGAGCGGTGAAGGCGCTATCGATACATCAGTGGCGATGCGGGCGGCATAGCGCGCGCAGAGATCAGGTGCTTCAATCGTTACTGAAGCGAATTCAGCTGCGTTCTTCTCCCCCGCAGCTTTAACTTCAGGTGCACGCGGGGCAAACGGCAGTTCAAACGAAGCAGCCGCCTCTCGCGCCAGCCCCTCGGCACAGAAACAGTCTACGCGGTTCGACGTAATTTCAAATTCAATCTGAGTGTCACGCAAGCCAAGAACCTCGCGCACATCAGTGCCTGGAACAGTGGTTTCCGGCAGAATGAAAATGCCATGTTCAGGCACTTCAAAACCGGGGAAATCAGCTGGCGTATAGCCGAATTCCTGCGCTGAAACCATCATGCCTTCAGAAATAACACCGCGCAGTTCGCCGGTCCTGATGACAACATCGCCCGGTAATTCTGCGCCGTCCAGCGCAATCGGCACAATTGCGCCTTCATAAACATTGTCGGCGCCGGTCACTATTGTGCGTTTGCCTTTGCCGGTATCAACCTCACAAACAAGGAGCTTGTCAGCATTAGGATGCTTTTCGATTGCCAGAATCCGACCCGCGACGACATTTGTAATATCAGCGCCGAGCTCAACAATGTTTTCAACTTTGGAGCCGGTCAGAGTCATTCTGTCGGCAAGTGTTTTT
>CAZOMW010000136.1:0-3454 GCA_964581135.1 uncultured Oscillospiraceae bacterium | reverse complement strand
TCTCCCTTTCCTATTTCACAGGCCTGGATTACTGGTACTGCGTTATCTGGATCGGGATCGCTGACGTTGTGCCGATCGCTCTCACACCCTTCATCGTTATGCTGCTGGCACCACGCCTGAAGAAAGTGCGCACAATAATCCCTAAGATCTAAACTGCAATTGAACTGCAATCAACACCAACCAGAAGTCAAGCATCACCAAAAGACGACATCACCAAAAGGCAAAATAAACCAATCTCAAATGAAAAATAAAAGTCCCTGCCGGTAAATTACTGCCAGCAGGGGCTTTTACGTTTGCAAAACAGGCGGTTATAATCTAACATTAATTGGTGGCTGTAATCTGTCTGTCTGCATCGCCGGAACAAGGCTAACTCAAAGTTTGCAGCAACACAATCAAGAATATTTTACACAGGGAAAGGTCAGGTATATCAACATGGATCGCACCAAATTAAAAGGGATTATTCCGCCGATTATCACTCCGCTCAACGAGCGTGAAGAGGTTGATGAAGGCGCGTTTCGGGCGTTGTTAAACCATTGCTACGAAAAAGGTATCCACGGCATATTCGTCGCCGGCACCAACGGTGAATGCATGGCATTAACTCAAAAAGAACGCAACCGCGCGATCAAAATCGCTCTCGATGAAGTTGGCTCTAAAATGCCGGTTATGGCTGGTGTAATGGACAGCAGCAGCAAACGTGTAATCGAAAACATCAAAGAGCTAGAACAAATGGGCGGCGAAATCGCTGTCGTAACTCCTGCTTTCTACTGGAAATCCCCCTCAGACAAGGAAATGATCACCCATTTCGAAGAAATCGCCAAAGCCACCGATATTTCGCTTTTTGCTTACAATATTCCCCCGTTCACAGGCAGCAACCTGAGCAACAAAGCCCTGTTCGAAATCGCCAAGATTGACAATGTAATTGGCTATAAGGACAGCGCCGCCAACATGGTCCAGTTCCAGCAGTGCCTCTACCACTTCCAGGGCACCGATTTCCGCCTCTTCATGGGTAACGTTGACCTGGTAGCCATGAGTTTGCTGATGGGTGCCGTCGGCTTCGTGCCTACCCTTGCACCGGTATTCTATGAACTTTATCTTAAGCTTTATAATGCGGCAGTTGCCGGCGATATGAAAAAGACACTGGAAATCAATAAGACCTTTGTCAAATCTTGTCGTCTTGGCGGTATGGCCAAGAGCTCCGTGGCCGCCAATAAATACGCGATCAGCCTTTTGGGCCTCACCGACAAGCGCGTTGCCAAGCCGATGGAAGAAGTAACACCGGAAGAACAGGCAAAAATCAGCGCCTTTGTTGAAGAAATTCTCGCAGAAACAAAACAGTATTAATTGAAGTTAGAAACAAATCTGTTTGAAAAAAGGGATAGTTGCTTGACTGCGGCTATCCCTTTTCTATAAGCTACTAATTTTTAACATATCTATGTGCGGTAAATTATCTTCCAGATATTCTTCTGAAACTTGCACAAAACCAAGACTTTTATAGAATTCAGTTAAGTATACCTGAGCTTGAATTTTGATTTCATTCTCGCGGAGGTCTGATTCAATAAAGCTGATTGCTTTCAGCATCAGCTCTCTGGCCAGACCCCGGCCGCGATAATCCTTGTGCACAACTAAACGGCCAATGCAAATTTCGTCGTAAAAAGAACCCTTAGGCAGAATTCTTAAATAAGCGACAATTCTGTCATCAGCTTGCACGAATAAATGAAGAGCAGCTTGATCTCTGCCATCGCAATCCTGATAAATGCAGTTCTGCTCTTGAATAAATACTTCAATTCTTAGTTTGATAATTCCATATAATTCTGCCGTGCTTAGGTCAGCAAATTTTTTAAATTTCCAATTCATGATTTATGCTCTTCCATTAATCTGCCTGACAATTTCATAAATTAAATCAAAAGTGCTCATTAGTGTTCATTAATGATCATTGGCGCTAATTCGTAACCGCAGCTTTTACACGAGTACGCGACCGCCGTCTACCGGCAAAACAACACCATGGCAGAAGCTGCCCGGCTGACAGAGGAACAGGATTGCTTCAGCAATATCGTCTGGTTCCGCAACGCGATTCAGCGGGATGCCTTTGCTGGCCGCGGCAGCAGATTCTTCGGCCGAGAAATTTTCGCGGCCGGCATTCCAGCGGGTATTATCAACATAGCCCGGTGCAACACAATTGACCCGAATCTCCGGCGCCAGAGTAACCGCCAGGCACTTAGTCAAATGAATCTGAGCAGCTTTGGAAACAGAATAAGGTATCGAGCTCCCCAGAGGGCGCATACCAGACTGTGACGCCACATTAACAATACAAGGGTTCTTGCGGGACTTCATCCATTTAGCGGCCTCACGGCTGCAAAAGAATGTGCCCTTAACATTAATGTCATAGAGCTTCGACCAGATATCGCCAGTCGCCGCGTCCAGATCCGGGAAAGGAATAAAACTGGTTACACCGGCGTTGTTAATCAGAATATCGATGCCGCCAAAACGCTGGCCGCAGTCTTCGAACATTCTGCAGACTTCAGCTTCATCCGAAACATCAGCCTGAAACAGAATTCCGTCGCCACCCAATTCATTAACCTGATTAAGGGTTTCTTGCGCATCGTCCGC
This sequence comes from uncultured Oscillospiraceae bacterium, assembly GCA_964581135.1. Lineage (GTDB taxonomy): Bacteria > Bacillota > Clostridia > Saccharofermentanales > UBA5734 > JAXGXQ01. The sequence goes on along the minus strand of CAZOMW010000136.1, from coordinate 847 downwards.
AGATTTGCTGTAATTTACGATAATAAAGGCTTCCTGGCGGGCAAAGGCTAACGCGGTTGCGCGTCCAATACCAACAGCGGCACCGGTAATCAGAACTATCTTATCTTTGAAACTCATTTGTTTTTCCTCCCTGTTTTACTCAGCTAAACAACTTCAGTATAACCAACCTTCAAAAGTTCTGCATCTGAACTGTGGCATAAAAAATATGCACCCCAATGCTGGTTACTTTTCCAGACAAAGGATGTGCATATTAATTAGCTTTTGGTTCAAGCACATATGTAGAGCACTTGCTTGGGGTGCAAGAGGTCGAAAAAGTCTTTGTGTTGAGACAATTATTCAATCAGCTGGTTAAGCTGCCTTCTGTGGTCCCGCCCGTTTCTGTCGATTCGCTTGGCAGAGTCACTTCCGCCGGGCTGATCGTCAGGGTAATCGGCGTGCCGGCTGCTACTGTTTTGCCGGCTGTGACTGACTGTGCCACAATTTTACCGGCCTGGCCGGGAACCGCCTGCTCCCCTTCTGTAAAGCTTATTTTCAGCTTCTTCAAGTGACCGGCCGCGATTACCTGTTCTTTAGTCTGGCCGCTGAAATCCGGCACTACAGTGGTTACACTTGCTGGGTTATATTTGAGTGTGATTGTCGTGCCTTCGTAGACGTCTTTGCCGGGAGCGATGCTTTGCGACCAGATCTCGCCAGGTAAGCGGTCACTCTTGGCTTCAGCGCGGAAAACCGGCACAAGACCGAGCTCTTCACAGGCTGCTTCGGCCTGATCACGGGTTATGGCCTGCGAGTAGTCACTGCCGGCCGGGGCTACCAATTGCGGTACAAAAATCATCTTGCCTTTGGATAC
>CAZOMW010000135.1:0-3472 GCA_964581135.1 uncultured Oscillospiraceae bacterium | reverse complement strand
GCAGACACGCTGGATTTAGGTTCCAGTGCGAGAGCATGCAGGTTCAAGTCCTGTCATCCGCACCAAAAAGGCACCTTTTTTTGATAGATCGCACCTGTTTATTTGGCGGAAGCATCTAGGATTTTAAAACGTAACCATTTTATCAGCCCACTCCACAACGACCAGACAATCTTTCATCGTCGAAATCGGACATAACTCGGTTCCATCAAGCATTCTGGATTCAAGACAAGTGCCACAAGCCAGAACCTCTCCACCTACTTCTGTGAAAGCTTTCAATTGACCAGCAACGTCATATTTATCATGTGTCAGATTCGCGCATTCGACTGCTTCACCCATTAAAAAGACCTTTACTTCGTGTCCGGCTTTACGAGCAGTAACAGCAAATCGAAAGGCATTCCATGCCTTTTCCAATTCTTTGGTTTCCAAAATCATTCCTAGCTTCATAGACTTACCTCTTTCTATTAATGTGCATAGTCTAACATTCTGATTTCTTAGCCGCTTTCATCCTCGATAGCCGCTTTCATCTGTCGTATCCTCTATCACATCACTGTAAATAGCTGAAATTTTGCAACGACCAAAAATCATTATAATTTTACCGTTTCGAATGCTTTTAAAAAAGAATTCCTCCGCGCTTAAAATTGGAATCGATACAACACCTCACTCGGACGACTATAATTAAAAAGCCTTAATAACGGCATTTGAGAATTTCAAAGTAAAAAATGCAGCTGAGTTTGTCGTCAATATGCTTATAATGAGAGCAGGATCAATACTCTGGCAACCGGAAATTAAAAATGGTGGAGAAGGAGATTAATCAAATGGGACTTGATCAGTATGCCCGATTACGAAGATTCAACTTAATTATGGGGGCGCTGCATGGTATTCAGGGAATTGCGATGCTTTTCTTTGCAACCACAGTCATTCAGAATATTGCTGAGTTCAAGCCGACGATCATTCAGTTTTATCTGACATTTGATCCGCAATCGCAATCTCTTGTATCAGCATCGAGAGAATTATTTGATTTGCCATTTGGCATTTTAGTGGCGGTGTTTCTTCTGCTATCGGCTTTCTTCCATGGATTGATTGCCGTGCCGAACGGGCTGAACGCGATCTATAACAGGGATCTGGCCAAGGGAATCAATAAATTTCGCTGGTTCGAATATGCTCTTAGTTCTTCCGTAATGATCGTTCTGATTTCCACCTTATTTGGTATATACGATATAGCAACCTTAATGTTGATCTTCATCGTAAATGCCTGCATGAATCTGTTTGGTCTGGTCATGGAGCAGTTGAATGAAGGCAGCAACAAAGAAAATGTTCGCTGGGGACCGTTCATCTGGGGATCAATCGCGGGGGTTGCTCCCTGGATTGCGATCTTGCTGTATATGTTTGGTACCGGTGAATTCAGTCGGGTTCCCTGGTTTGTCTGGGCTATCGTTGGAACCTATTTTGTTGCATTCAATACTTTTCCGGTTAATATGATTCTGCAGTATAAGAAAGTGGGAAAATGGAGTAACTACTTGTATGGCGAAAGAACGTACATTGTTCTAAGTCTTGTGGCCAAATCTATTTTGGCCTGGTTGGTTCTATTCGGCGCAATGCAACCATGATTGTTATTCCAGAGAGAAAAAGCTTGTGAAAAGGGCGGGAGGATGCTGCGATGAATCAATGGTATAAACAATTAATGAAACCTTCCTGGGCTCCTCCCGCACGCATTTTTGGTCCGGTATGGACGGTTCTTTATATTGGCATTGTGATCACGTATGGAACGGCAGCCTATATGTTTGCTAATTCGCAAATATCCTGGCTCGTGCTCTTGCCATTCGTTCTGAACATTTTGTTCAACATTGCTTTTACACCTTTACAGTTTAAGCTAAGAAATAATAATCTCGCGCTTTTGGATATATTTCTGATCCTGCTAACTTTGATTTGGGCTTTGTTAAAAATATACCCGTTTGCCCCTTGGATAACATGGGTAAACATTCCCTATCTGCTGTGGGTCTCATTTGCCACAGTGCTGCAATCAAGTATTACCTGGCTGAATAGATAAATGAGAGATACTCTTTGGGCTGCATTGTCTAATAACCGGAACTACCGGTTATTTTTTTGCAAAATTAAAAAGGTTATTGACATATGACAGAAACGAGCTATAATATAAATAAATGGCATATGCTACAAAACAAAAGGAGGTGAACAATATGCCAGGAAGGAATGGAACCGGCCCAATGGGGGCTGGATCAATGACTGGAAGAGGTTTAGGAATTTGCCGAGATGCTAATCCGGTAAATTACGGAGCTGGTCCCGGTATGGGATTTGGTCGTGGACAAGCTTGCAGACGCGGCTTCGGTCGTGGCTTTGGTAGAGGTTTTGCAAATAGCCAGGCTTCGACTCAAACCCAAAAAGAGCTGCTCAATGAACAGAAAACCATGCTGCAGGATCGACTTGAAGTTATTAATAAGCAATTAGAAAATCTATAACATGATTCAAAGATAACCGGAGTGCACGCCGGTTATTTCTGATTGTGATGGAGGACAGATTATGGCGAGACCGATGAAGTGGAGAAGAGTTTGTTGCCTCCCCGAGAGCAGTAGGTTCGGACCACTTGATGCACCCGCAGATGCAGAAAACCACGTGAATATGACAGTTGACGAGTATGAAACCATAAGACTTATCGATTTGAAGGGTTTTACCCAGGAAGAGTGCGCTCAGCAGATGAATGTGGCTCGCAGTACTGTTCAAGGCATATATATGGAGGCCAGAAAAAAGCTGGCTGAGTCGTTGGTTAATGGAAAATTACTGTCGATTGAGGGCGGTGAATACCGGCTTTGTGACGACTTTGGTAAAGGATGCGGTCGCGGCTGTCATCGGCGCAGGCGTGGCAGAGACTTTACAGATGCTGAGAATCGCGGCTGTTGATTATATTCAGAAAAAATAATTGAATATTTTTTCTGCCCTTAAAATGCTCATAGGAGCACGTGTTTTGCGCGATGCAAGCAACAACTATTTAAGAACAAAAAGAACGGAGGCTTCTTGTGAAAATTGCAATTCCAGTAGATGAAAAATCTTTAGAGTCAGATGTATGTATATCCTTTGGTCGCACTCCCTATTTTCTGATTTATGACACGGAAACTAAGGAAAGTGTATTTATTGACAACAGTGCGGCTGCGAGTATGGGCGGTGCCGGAATTAAAGCTGCACAAATAATTGTAGATAATAAAGCGAATGTTTTACTTACACCCAGATGTGGTCAAAACGCCGCCGACGTGATCAAATCTGCTGACATCGAAATATATAAAACGACATCCGCATCAGTAAAAGAAAATATTACTTCCTTTGTCGATGGGAAACTACCTTTGCTGGCTGAAATACATGCCGGGTTTCATGGACACGGAGGCAATTAGTATGAGAATCGCTGTGCTAAGTGGCAAGGGCGGCACAGGAAAAACTCTGGTATCGGTGAACTTAGCTGCAGCAG
>CAZOMW010000134.1:0-3475 GCA_964581135.1 uncultured Oscillospiraceae bacterium | reverse complement strand
TGTGGTTTCATCAATAACCGGCTTGCCGTCTTTAGCTTCAAATTCAGTTTCCAGGCGTTCAAAACGCTCGTTCTGCGCCAGAACATAGGAAAAGCCAAAGTAAAACCCGGCTGAGGCTACGCCGATAAGAACAATTACAATCGCAACGATCAGCAGAGTGCGGTAAACTTTGCGAGAAAACATTTAACCCTCCCGGGAAGAGATGCGACCGGGACCAGAAACGTCAGGTGTCGCTGTTTTTAGCGGAGCGGTTCTTGGCTCGCATCTCGGTATTCAGAATGCGCTTGCGCAGCCTGATGTTTTTAGGTGTGACTTCAATGAGCTCATCATCAGCGACAAACTCAAGGTATTGTTCAAGGCTGTATTGCAGGGGCGGTACCAAACGTAATGAGTCATCAGAACCGGAAGCGCGCATATTTGTAACGTGTTTCTTTTTGCATACATTTACCACAATATCCTCGCTGCGCGGATTGCTCCCAACTACCATGCCTTCATACACAGGTGTGCCGGGACCAATAAACATGTTGCCCCGCTCCTGGGCATTATACAATCCGTAGGTAACAGCTTCGCCTGATTCAAAGGCAACAAGAACACCGTGGCTGCGGATTTCAATCTCGCCTTTATAAGGCTCAAACCCGCTGATAACGCTGTTCATTATACCATTGCCCTTTGTGTCGGTCAAAAATTCCGAGCGGTAACCGATCAGGCCCCGCGAGGGTATCCTGAACTCCAGACGGGAATATCCTTTTTCCGGTGGCTGCATGTTAATCAGCTCCGCCCGGCGTCTACCCAGCTTTTCTATAACAACGCCCACAAAGTCCTCAGGCACATCAATCAATACCAGCTCAACCGGCTCAGAAAGCACGCCATCGATCTCCTTGACAATAACCTTGGGCTTACTGACCTGAAACTCGTAGCCTTCACGACGCATAGTTTCAATCAGAATTGAAAGATGCAGTTCGCCGCGGCCTTTGATCAGGAAGGCATCCATTGTGTCGGTTTCCTCCACCCGCATGCTGACGTTAGTTTCAATTTCCTTGAACAGGCGGTCGCGAATATGGCGCGAGGTGACGAATTTTCCTTCACGACCGGCAAAGGGCGAATCATTAACGCTGAAAGTCATGGAAATTGTCGGTTCATCTATGTTGATAAACTGCAGCGGCTCGGGATTACTTGGCACACAGATCGTATCACCGATGTTAATGTCGGATATGCCGGCAACACAGACGATTTCACCGACTGTGGCGCTGTCGATTTCTGTGCGGTGAAGCCCTTCGAAGCGCATGAGCTTTACAACTCTGGCGTTGCGGACACTATCCTCCCCGTAAGTGGTTATGGCAATATTCTGATTCTGGTTGATCCTGCCGCGGACAATGCGGCCGATCGCAATGCGGCCCAGATAGTTGTCAGAATCGATGTTTGAAACCAGCAACTGCAGTGACGCCTCTGTATCACCTTCCGGGCAGGGGATTGTTTCAACAATTGTATCAAGCAACGGCCGGAAATCGACTGCCGGTGCCGATACATCCAGGTCACCCGGTCCCTTAAGGTCAAGACAGGAAATACCATTGCGGCCGGAAGCATAGACGATCGGGAAATCCAGCTGTTCGTCGTCAGCGCCCAGCTCCATAAAAAGCTCCAGAACCATGTCGACAACTTCGACAGGCCTGGCATCGGGGCGGTCAATTTTATTGATAACTACGAGCGGCTTCAGTTTCATTTCCAGAGCTTTGCGCAGCACAAATCTGGTCTGCGGCATCGGACCGTCATAAGCATCGACAACCAGCAGAACGCCGTCGACCATTTTGAGAACCCGCTCAACCTCACCGCCGAAGTCAGCATGACCGGGAGTGTCGACAATATTTATCCGGGTATCGTTGTAAGTGATGGCAGTATTCTTTGCCAGAATTGTGATGCCGCGTTCGCGTTCAATATCGTTTGAGTCCATAACCAGGTCAACAACCTGCTCGTTCTCGCGGAAAATGCCGCTTTGGCGCAGCATAGCATCGACCAGGGTGGTTTTGCCGTGGTCGACATGGGCAATGATAGCAATATTGCGCAGATCATTTATTTGCGTCATGGTAGATTTGTACCTCATCTCAAGCGGCGCACTGTGGCGCCGAAATTTCATTGTTCTTTCTTTTCCTTAGGTCGCAGTAAAAACCAGATCGGGGTGCCTTTGAAGCCATAGTTTTTGCGGAACTGGTTTTCCAGATATCGTTCATAGGAAAAATGCATCAGTTTCTTATCATTGATAAACAGCACGAACTGCGGTGGATGTACCGCAACCTGAGTTGCGTAGTATATTTTCAGATGACGGCCTTTATCCTGCGGAGTAGGAACCATGGCAACGGCTTCCGAAATCAGGTCGTTAAGCATACCTGTAGTGAGCCGCTTGCCGCTCATCTCATAAACCTCGTTCACCAGTTCGAAAAGTTTTTTGGTGCGCTGACCGGTTTTGGCGGAAATAAATATGACCGGTGCGTAGCTCATATAGGCAAACTGTTCACGCACTTCGCGTTCATAGTGTTCCAGGGTTCCGGTTTCTTTCTCAACCAGGTCCCATTTATTGATTGCCAGGATTGAGGCCTTGCCGCTGTTATGCGCATAGCCTGCCACCTTGGTGTCCTGCTCAGTCACTCCGATTTCGGCGTCGATCATTATGATGCAGACATCGGAACGCTCGATAGCGGCCAGCGAGCGAATCTGACTGTATTTTTCAATTTTGTCTTCCAGCTTGCTTTTACGCTTAATGCCCGCTGTGTCAATTAACGTGAAAGTGCCGTGTTCATTTGTAATCACAGTGTCGATGGCATCACGGGTGGTGCCCGGGATGTCAGAAACGATCGCGCGCTCAGTACCGGCCAGATAGTTTACCAGTGAGGATTTACCGGCGTTGGGGCGGCCGATGATCGCGACCTTTATCCCGGTACTTTCGTCTGCTTCAGTTTCCGGATGGGAGAAATTCTCGAAAATGGCATCGAGGAGTTCGCCCAGCCCCAAACGGTGCGCAGCCGAGATAGGGTAGATTTCGCCCAGTCCAAGGTTGTAGAACTCATAAAATTCAGTAGGAGCGTCGCCGACCTGATCCGATTTGTTCACAGCAACCACAACCGGCTTGGCGCTTTTGCGCAGCATTTGAGCAATGGCTTCGTCATCGGCAGTCAAACCCGTTTTGAGATCAACCAGAAACAAAATGACATCTGCAGTTGCGATAGCCACCTCGGCTTGCTGCCGCATGGCTTTCAAAATTACATCGTCGCTTTCAGGCTCGATCCCACCTGTATCAATGATCGAAAAACGCTGACCGCGCCATTCAGCTTCCGCATAAATCCGGTCGCGGGTTACACCGGGCGTGTCGTTGACAATAGAAATCCGTTCACCGGCCAGGTAATTAAAGAAGGTGGACTTACCAACATTCGGGCGGCCGACAACGGCCAGGATGGGTTTACTCATTTATGCGGCTCCTTTCGGT
>CAZOMW010000133.1:0-3501 GCA_964581135.1 uncultured Oscillospiraceae bacterium | reverse complement strand
CAGATCCGCACCGTGGCGCTGCGCCAGGGCATGACAACCTTGATGGATACAGCAATGCAGCTGGTGCTGGACGGCATAACGACAACAACGGAAATGACAAAGGTTACCTACAACGTTGATATGGTCGATGGCCCGGCGTAAATGAGGCGTGGTTTTGCTGAAGTTCCTGCAGCGGCATCGGCAAGAACCAGTTCGCTGAAAATGGTTAATTAATATCAAGACAATAAACAGCTTGGCGTTATTGCTTCAACTGGAGGAACTGCTCATGAATTTAGACAAACCGTTCGACAGGGCTTTATCTGGCTCTGCTAAGTCCGCTGATTCGGCACCCGGTTCAGCATTGGATCAAAAGACCTCTGAAGAACCCATGACCGCTGCCGCAAAGCGCTCGGCAGATGAAGCGGCCGCGGCCAGCTTCCTGGCGGGTGGTTTTGGTATGGGCGGTAGTGCTGCAGGAGTTCGCGACGGCACAGTGCCCTCGGCTTTTTCCCTTGATACCAGCACAAGTACAAGCGCAGATGTCGTTACGGCCGGCAGAGAGCTGCTCGATCAGCTACTGGTTGAGGCTATGCAAGCGGCGGCTTCCGACGTTCATATCACAGTGGCTCTGCCGCCAATGATGCGGGTTAACGGTCAGCTTAAGCCGATGCGCGATTTTAAATTCACACCCGAGCAAACCGCCAAAATCTGCTATTCGATGCTGAACGAAAAACAGCGTGAGATTCTGGATGAGAGGGGCGAAGTTGATTTCTCCTACGGCATTCCCAATGTCAGCCGTTTTCGTGTTAACGTGTATCGCCAACGCAAAAGCCTGACGGCGGCAATTCGAATTATTGTGACAAATATTCCAACGCTGGAAAGCCTGGGTTTCCCGCCGATTATGCAGGAACTTGCCATGAAGCCACGCGGCCTGATTCTGGTTACCGGCCCTACAGGCAGTGGTAAATCGACCACACTGGCCGCGATGGTGGACTACGTCAATTCAACTATTGACCGTCATATTCTAACCCTGGAAGAACCGATTGAGTATCTGCACAAACATCAAAAAAGCATGGTCAACCAACGCGAGGTGGGCGACGACAGCCAGAGCTTCGCTTCAGGCCTGCGTGCCGCCTTACGTGAAGACCCTGACGTTATTCTGGTCGGTGAAATGCGCGACCTCGAAACAATCAGCACTGCGATCTCCGCGGCTGAAACCGGGCATCTGGTTATGTCCACGCTGCACACCACCAGCGCTGCGCAGACAATCGACCGTATTATCGACGTTTTCCCGCCATACCAGCAAACCCAGATCCGCGTCCAGCTGGCATCAGTCCTGCAAGGCATCATTGCCCAGCAGCTGCTGATCACCGCCGATGGCAAAGGCCGTGTTGCCGCGCTGGAAGTTCTCCTGGGCACAGACGCCGTCCGCAATACTATTCGTGAGGGTAAAATCCACCAGGTCAGCAGCTACATCCAAACCGGCCAGAAATACGGCATGATGTCGATGGATTACTCCCTGGCCCAGCTGGTCAAAACGGCGAGGATCTCCACCGAAACTGCCTTCTCGTACTGCCAGGACCGCGACATGCTGCAGCGGTATCTGGTCAGCGAAGCCAAACTTTTCTGAGGAGGTGTTTTAAATGCCGCAATATGATAGGACAGCACACCGTCAACCAGGATCGCAAACGTGCTTTTTATCAGCCCTTTTTAATGCAGCTTACAGACTGCTGTCTGCTCGACCCGGCTGTGCTGCTGCTGGAATTCCCCGGCTTTTACATTCTGGATCATCAGGATTACAGCCATCAGGTTATGTATTATGAGCGGCCAACACTTGAATTGGCACTGGAAGGCAGGCAGGAACCCGTTGAGCTTGCAGCTCCTTTCGCGACGATTGTCACCGCCCGAGAGGTTATGCTTAGTCAGAACCGCTCCAACCGGGTTCTGCTGCGTCTGGAAGAGGTTAATTTGCTATACGCCCGTGATTTCATTAATAGTATTCTGAATCCGGAAAAACGTGATTCGATTATATGAGTGAAGAAACGAATTCAGGCTATAACCCTGAGATCCGCATGCGGATGAAGCTGTTTGCTGCACGAGCCAGCTCCGTTAGGGACGAGCTGCAGGCTATCCGCACTATCCCGGAATTACTCGATTACACTTCAACAACCGTTCTCGATACGATACGGCAGCTGCCGCTTTTCTACTGGCTGGCAGCGCCGGTTTTTGTTATGATCCGAAATCTCACTTTGCAGCATAACGATATCTGGGATGAAATGTTTAATGTTGCTGCCCAGGGCATTCACTGGCAGGAAATTTTGCAGCAGATCGGTTTGATTGGCTGGCTACTGGGGATTGTGGTGCTGGCAAAAGGCATCCGACAGGTTCAGACAGGAGAACTTGAGCTAAGCGCCTGGTTGCGGGCACATACCTTTCATCTATTGCTGGCTTTGCTTCTGTTCTGGAGTTTGCTCTCATTCCTGTTTTCCGAAGACCGTGGCTTGTCCTGGCAGGGAGATTCCTACCGTATGGAGGGCTTTCGAGCCTATTTAATGTATGGCGGTATTTTTCTCAGCGCTCTGTCTGTCCGTACCTGGGGAAATATGAAACGATTGCTGCGGGTTCTGACAACTGTTTCCTCACTGATCGCTATTCTGGTTCTGATAAATTATGAGCCTCTGAATGAGCACCTCGGGATCGGGGCGCAGACAGGTATATTCTTCAATTCCAATCATTATGGCTATTACTTGTGTCTGACCATTATGGCGGCACTGCTTCTTTACCTGACTGAACAGCGTCGGCTGCAGCGCAGGCTGATTCTGGCAGCATTCCTGTTGCAGACTGCCGCGCTTGTGCAGGACCAGTCATTGGGACCTTACCTGGCTGTCTGCTGCGGCCTGATTGCGGTTGCTATAGGATTACGTTGGCTCAAGCGCAGCCAGCTGAAAAAGCTGCTTTTTGCAGGCGGGCTGTTTTTGCTGGTGTCAGTGCTGATGAATTTTTATACCAATGTTCTTGGAGCGGATCTCATGCGCTTATTTCGTGATTTTAGTCTGATTCTGAGACGCTCGGAGGAAGCCGGTCGTGCTGGCTCCGGGCGTTGGGTTCTTTGGACCAACGGCATTCGTTTTATCGTAGAAAAACCACTATTCGGTTATGGTCCAGATAATCTAGGAGCTCGTTATCTGCTGGCAAATGTGTGCATCGACCGACCACACAATGAGTTGATTCAAATAGCTGCCAGCCTGGGGATACCGGCGCTTTTATTTTATCTTGGAGCTCTTGGAATATTATTCAAACAATTTTTCCGCAACCGCTTGCATCTTGGAGTTGAAGGTATAGCACTGGCGGGAATTATCATTGCTTATTTTGTTTCATCGTTGTTCGGTAACACCATGCCTTATACAACACCTTATTACCTGATAATTCTTGCTGCCGCATCATCGCTGCTCAAGACAATATCAGCACAATAGGATGAAGCTGGCAAACAGTCATCTGCTGATCTGTAATTTTTGCACGGTA
>CAZOMW010000132.1:0-3541 GCA_964581135.1 uncultured Oscillospiraceae bacterium | reverse complement strand
GAAGGATACGGGCTTTTCTGCCGCAAACGCAAGCGCTCTTTTTTACTGAGCCCGGCGTTTTCCTTGCTTACTGCGCCTTCGGCCACAGTGATTATTGAAAATCGTTTATTCTGTTGAGCCCGGCGGCTCAGAGCAGCTGTAATAAACTGGAGATCGTAAGGGATTTCAGGTATCAGGATAATATCCGCACCGCCGGCGACACCTGAAAAAAGAGTCAGCCAGCCGGCAGAATTGCCCATTAATTCAATGATGAAAACTCTGCCGTGTGAGGTGGCTGTAGAATGGATACTGTCAATAACGTTGGTAGCAACATCAACCGCGCTATGAAAACCAAAAGTAACATCCGTGCCCCAGAGGTCGTTGTCGATCGTTTTAGGCAGCGTAACCACGGGCACACCGTTCTCATAAAGCAGATTAGCTGTTTTGTGTGTACCATTGCCGCCCAGGATAACGAGACAGTCAAGTTCATGACGTTTAAAAGTCTTGATCATCAGCTCGAGTCTGGTCGGTCCGTCGTTTTCCAGCGGCTGCTTCATTGACCGGTGAGGCTGACGCGAAGTTCCCAGAATTGTGCCGCCAAGTGTTAAAATACCGGAAAAGTTTGATGGTTTCATTTTGCGGTAACTGTCTTCAATCAAGCCTTTGTAGCCATCAAGGAAACCGATGATTTCGAGATCAGGAACTACTTCATAAAGTGCTTTCGCAACTCCACGCATGGCCGTGTTCAGTCCCTGGCAGTCACCACCGCTGGTCAGCATACCGATTTTTTTCATGTAAAGCCTCCTGAAATGAAGGTTTGAATCGCCGGTTGAGGCGAATGCGGATCAGTACGGGGTTCGTATTGGCATTCAGTTCAATTTCTGTTTCTTTATTTTCTGCTAAGAATCCCAGCCGGAGCATAAGCAGATCTGAACAAACAGAGTATGTTAATTCATTTTATCGTATCGGACAAAGAATAAAAAGCGCTGCAACCATTTGTATACACCGGCGCCGGCTTCCGTTATAGTTAAATAAGGAAAAACCGCAGACGGCGGTTACAGTTTATACAAAGCGCATAACTCGCCCTGGAGGCGATAAGGAGTGATTAAATGGCATCCGCAAATGATAACAGTATCAGTGATGTACGCCTGGCTGTCCTGATTGACGGCGATAATATATCTCATCAAAATATAAAGGCCATGATGGAGGAAATTGCCCGCTACGGCAATGCAACTATCAAACGGATATACGGTGACTGGACTCAGCCAAACCTTGCCGGCTGGAAAAACATTCTGCTTGATTACGCAATTACACCAATGCAGCAGTTCGGCTATACTTCCGGCAAAAACGCCACAGACTCGGCTATGATTATTGACGCGATGGATATTCTTTATTCTGAACGCGTTGACGGCTTCTGTCTTGTTTCCAGCGACAGCGACTTCACCCGTCTGGCAACACGGCTGCGTGAAGCTGGCAAAGTAGTATACGGAATCGGCGAACAAAAGACGCCAAATGCCTTTATCGCAGCTTGCGACCGGTTTATTTACCTTGAAATTCTCCAAGCTCCGGTGCAGGAGGAAGTGCCGGAACGTGAATCCGGCCAAACCGGACAAAAACAGGCAAAACCCCAGACCTCGACCCGCAAAGGCAGCTTCAGAAAAATTAACCGGGATGTTATTACTCTGATTGACGCAACTATCAGCGATCTGGAAGATGAAAACGGCTGGGCTTATCTGGGTGAAGTCGGTCAGCTGCTGCTTAAAAAGCAGCCTTCATTCGACTCCCGCAACTTTGGTTTCGCAAAGCTGACACCAATGATCAAAGCTATCGGCCGCTACGAAATTGATGTGCGCGAAGCACCGCATTCCAGCTCCAAGCATATTTATATCAGGATCAAAGGCAATAACTGACAAATAAACACATTGTCGAAGATACTGATCGATTAACACATTATTGAAAGACAGGTCGATTTAAAGATTATCGAAAATACAGGTCGATTTAAATTTCGGGAACCGCTGTTTTTACAGCGGTTTTTGTTTTGGCTTCAATATTCATAATGTCAGGTATGAAGAAGCAGACAATTCCCAGCAACCCGCTGATTATGCCCGGCACGTAAATCAATGGCATCAGGCCGACAACTTCTGCCAGCGGACCAGCCATAATCAGACTTAAAGGCATCGCCACCATACATAAAGCACTGACGATCGACATAACACGACCCAACATTTCAGGATTTACCTGTGACTGGACAATTGCCATGGCCGGCGCATTGACAAAGCAGGACGAGATACCACAAATCAACATACAGAACATGAACGGCATCAACGCATTCGACGGTAAAAAGCCTGCGACAATCAGCGCCACTCCGCTTAGGATCTGCCCGAAATTAATATTGAGAATCTTGCGGTCGAAACCGCCCCAGGCAGTTATCGCAAGACTGCCGAGCAGTATTCCACCTGCCAGCATCATCTGCACATAGCTGTATTCGAGAGCACCACCGTTAAAATGCTTGCTGACAATCAACGCCATCAGCGTTACCAATGGAGAAAGCAGAAAATTAGTGAACGCAAAAACCAGGATCAGGATGTTCAGTCCCCGCCAGCTGCGAATATAACGCAACCCTGCGCGCATATCATGTAAATAAACTCTCAGATTTGGCAGTTGCGCATCAGGCTGCCTGACATCCAGTATCTGTATAGGCAGCAACAAAGCAATAGCGATTGCTGCAGTAATAACGTCGACCAGCAGAATTAACTGTAATGAGAAGCTTTCGATTAAAATTGCCCCGAGCAACGGTGCAGCCAGATTGACTCCGGAGCGAATGAACTGCAGAGCTGAGTTTACCCGCACCAAATGCCTGACCGGCGCGATTTGCGGCATAGCAGCTTCGAATGCCGGCTGGTGAAAGGCGGCGCCTGCAGACCGCAGCATCATAAACAGATAAACCAGCCAGAGCTGGAGTGTGCCAAAATAAAACAATACTGCCATTAGTAATGAAATAAGTGCAACAAAGCCATCTGCAACCATCAGAATAGTTTTGCGATTAACTCTGTCTGCAATCGCGCCGGCAAACGGCGAAATAAAAATCATCGGCAGGAGGCCGAAAATAGCGGCGGCTGTAAGGACAATAGCGGAACCCGTTTCCCGGGTCAGCCACCAGATAATCGCAAACTGAACCAGGCCGGAACCAAGCAGCGAAAACCCCTGCCCTGCCAAAACCAGCATAAATTGCTGCAGCCATGCTTTGTTCTGCCTTGCTTTTGTCATCCGCGCTCCCGTTGCCTGATTCCGAGTAATTACTTGCTTAATTAAATTCTTAATATGCACATAATTAATTCACTTGATTATAACGCAAGCGCTAAAAGACTAACAGAGGCAGATTGCGTTTCCAGAGAATCTGAATTATAATTAGCAAGCGCTCAGGCGACTGCTTGAGCAGATTGCTTTAGAAAATCGGCAAAATCTCAGTTAAACAGACAGCAATCAACAATCTAATAGATTTCGAGGTGTAGCGCAGTTGGTAGCGCGCCTGCTTTGGGAGCAGGATGCCGCAGGTTCAAGT
>CAZOMW010000131.1:0-3615 GCA_964581135.1 uncultured Oscillospiraceae bacterium | reverse complement strand
CGTTTGCTTGTTACAAATTTCGGCTTGCAGCCATCGTCTTCCAGCCAAATTTCGGTAGAAGTTCTCAAATCAACTCCGTTAAGGCTGCGGTCAATTTTCATTGCTTTGGTCAGCTTGCCTGGGCCATCATAACCTTCAACGCCACGAATCAGGCAGGCTTCGGGGAAATCCTTAGCCCCTGAAACGACGTTGATCAGATTGTGTATTCCATAACACAGATAAACATATGCAATCCCGCCCGCTTCATAAAGGGTCTTTGTTCTGTTTGTTTTGCCCTTGCTGGCGTGACAGGCTGTGTCTGTCTCGCCGAAATATATTTCGGTTTCCGTAATTCTTAATTTTAGAATCTGATTGTCTATTTTGCGACAAAGCAGTTTCCCAAGCAGGGCCGGAGCCATTTCCGTCGCTCGCATTTTATAAAAGTCAGCACCAATTTTCATTGTATAATATTGTCATTCCTTTAGTTGTAAAGCAGCTTTTGTGAATCAGTTATCGTAATTCTTCTGCATTCGATCAGTTCATTTCATTTGGTTAAGTTCAGGTTTATTATTGCTCCAGCGCTTCTCCGGCATTATAGGAGCTGCGGACGAAAGGAGATGAGGCGACAAAAGCGAATCCCTTTTCTCTGGCAATTTTTCCGTATTCAGCAAACAAGTCCGGATGAATGTATTCTATAACAGGATGGTGCTCTTTTGAGGGCGCCAGGTATTGCCCAATCGTAAGGAATTCACAGGCAACGTCCCGTAAATCATCAAACAGTTTCAGTACTTCATTTTTCCCCTCACCGAGACCCAGCATTATGCCTGTTTTGCTGCGGATTGAAGGATCAATCTGCTTGATCCTTTTTAGCAAAGTCAGTGAACGCTGATAATCAGCTTCCGGCCGGACTGCAGAATACAGGCTGTTAACAGTCTCCATATTGTGGCTGATGACAGTTGGTTTGGCGGCGGCTACAGTCTTAAGCGCTGCGAAATCACCCTGGAAATCAGGGATCAACACTTCAATCGCGGTTTCCGGACTCGCCTTCTGAATTTCCCGAATAACCTTGGCAAAATGTTCTGCTCCACCGTCCGGCAGGTCATCTCGAGTAACGGATGTCACTACTATATATCGGAGTCCTAAACGGGCTACAGCCTGTCCGATATGTTCTGGTTCCTGCGGATCCACAGGGAACGGTTTGTCACCATTGACATTACAGAACCTGCAGTTCCGGGTGCAGTTTGTCCCCAGAATCATAAATGTCGCAGTTTTTTTAGCATAGCATTCCATCGAGTTCGGGCAATTGGCTTCCCGACAAACAGTATTCAGGTTCAGCTCCTGCAGAATATTCTCGACCAGTTCCTGGTCAGGCACTTCAATAACGGCTTTACGCAGCCATTCCGGCTTTCTTTTCAATTTATACTCTCCTCATTGCGTTCAAACATACAATCTAAAAATTGCTGCAGTGTAATTCCACCAAGATAATTTTGCAGATTCACCGCTTGTAGTTCTTCTTTGATTGCTTGAAACTGATAGGGCTTCAATGTCAGTTTCTGCTCAAGCTGACTGCTTGGAAGCAAACCCAGAAAATCGCCGTATATTTGGCAGGCAGTTATTTTCCCTTTTTCGACAGTCAGAAATATTTCCAGTTGACCCAAAGGATAGCGCTTTTTGTTGTGAAAGGTAAAGCGGGGGCTTTTGCCAAAGTTCCAGCCTGGATTGGCGTACTTGTCCCGGCGGATTTTCTCGATCACAGCAATATCGTGTTCGTTCAGGAAATATTCATGCACATCTCCAGCTGCGAATAGTTTAGCTTTCAGAGCAGTCATAAATCCCTGCGTAGAAACAGGTTTTTTCATGTAATCAACCAGGTTTGTAACGCGACTGCGGACTGATTGCAGAGCCTTCGTTTTGATTTTTTCTGCATCCGGCTTCAATACTCTGGCAAGCAATTCGAGGTCAGCATCGTAAAGCAGCGAGCCATGTGAGCATAATCTGTCACCTGAAAGGTATTGTGCCAGCCCCGATATCTTTTTACCCTCAAGCAAAATATCGTTGCGGCCTTCGATTTTTGCGGGGATACCCATATCATTCAAAGCTCTGGCAACAGGCCCGGCGACAAATTCACTTTGCAGCTGCTTTACGTCATCGCCTTCCTTATAGGGCAACAAGACTGTATAAAGAATTGTCCCCTGATCGGTAAAAATCGTTCCACCGCCACTGGAGCGCCTTACTACCTGGATGCTTTTCTGTTCCGCCAGAGCAATATCAATTTCCGCGTCAGCCACCTGATAACGGCCTAACATTGCGCAAGGTTCTGTACGCCACAGCATCAAGACAGGTTCGTCTTTTAGCAGTGAAAGCATGGCAAATTCTTCAACGGAAAAATGAAAGGCAGCATCCATGGATTTTGGTTCAAGATAAAGTATGTTCAGTTCCTCCAAAGTGCAGGCATAAGCAATAGTCTGTTTTTCATAGGTTAACCGTAATTTTACCACCTATTGTGTCTACGGCAAAGTGCCGGGCAGAGTAGCTGTCTTTACACATAAATTGAATATAAGTGTGTCTGCCGCTCAGATTGCAGATATAGGAAAAAGTGTGCGCCATCAAAAAACTCAAAGTGATTTTGACGATCACTTTGAGTTTTTTAATTTCAATATTAGATTTATTCTGGCTTCACTGCTGATTATCTGGCAGCAAGCTCCTTATCCAGGATGTAAAGGCCATTCCACTGGCCATTGATTCTTTCCAGTCTTTCCGCCAAAACGCTAAAAGTATCTTCTTCTTCAATTTGTTCGTTAACGAACCAAGGCAACAGATTAAGAACTCTTTGGTCATCTTCTTCTCTGGCTTCCTTTACCAAGTCATGAATGCGGGCTGTTACAACTTTTTCGTGAGCGAGAGCCGCCTTAAATACAGCTTCAATTGAATCGAACTGGCCTTTACCCGGATTTAACGGGCGATATTTTACCCCGTAACCGGTTTCCTGCAGAAAAGCCTTGATTTTGCCGGCATGTGCCATCTCTTCTTTAACCTGTTCATCGATAAAATGAGTCATGCCTTTCATGTTCAGCTGATCCAGATAAGCTGACATGGTTGCGTAAATGTATGCAGATTCCAGTTCAAAATTCATCTGTTCATTTAAATTGTCGTAAAGTTTACTCATAAGTATACCGCCTCCTGTAATATTAAAATGGTTCTAATTCATATTATCACATATTTTCTACTTAGTGCGGTTTCGCAGCGCAACAGTAACTTGTGTAACACTTTTGTTGAGTAGGATGTCAATGCTCTGACTACGAGTCAACATTTTCAAATTGCGGCTCAATCGGGGGTATGATGGCCATCGCATTTGTAGATTTAATGCTCAGGGTGCTTTTTATGTTACAGTTCAAGGTTCTGTAAAATTTCTATGTAGCGTTTTGTTGCTAATTCACTTGGCTGGCCTTTCTTGCAAAAATAGAAGTCGGCTAATTTGGGTACGACGCGTTCAACTATAATTTGCCCCTCAACAATTTTCGCCTTCAGTCTATCCAATGCTTCAAGAAACCGTTTGTCACTTTTTGCCTGTTTGTAAAAGGACAAAACATAGAGATACACAAACAAGTTATAGTTTTTGAACGGGTATTCAACTTG
>CAZOMW010000130.1:0-3668 GCA_964581135.1 uncultured Oscillospiraceae bacterium | reverse complement strand
GCTGGAGGATTTTGGGAAAATGCGGCGAGGTAACCGCAAAGATAGTATTCGGCCACCGTGACAGTACAACTGGTGTCATCCAACGGGCATGCGGCCGCCCTTGGGCATCAACCGATGCCAGAACGCCTGTTTTGGCGTCATCGAGCAGGGCTTCAATCTTCCTCATCATTTCTTGCTGGGTCATGGATTCTTCTCCTTATTTTTCTGAACAGGAAAAATCATCGGATCCTGTTCTGTTCTCACTAAACGGACCTTCCATGATTGCAGGTTTGATTGGGATGTAAGATTTATTTTGTTTCAGTTTATCATGCCAGCAGACTCAGATTTGTGACGAATCCATTAACACCGGCCTATTTACGCCAAAAAGCGGTATGATCTTTTTTGTCCTCTATATTAAATCGGATAATATTCTCCAATAAAGCGTAATCAACCTCACATTCCCAGAGGATACGCACTATCATTTCGGTGTAGCCATAACCGGCACGATTGAGTTCCGCGGCAAAGCGCTCAATAGCTGCCTTTTCCGGCGAAAAAGCCAGATGCTTCTTAGCAATACTGAAACCAATGATAAAAGTACCATGATCAGTAAACATTGGCTGACTCCAGGCTATCCTGGGTTCCAGTTGCGGAAATCTTTCCGCTACCCAGGCGAGGACCTCTTTTGTTCGCGTCTGGTGCTCAGGAATGCTGATTCCCGACAGATAATTTTCGAAAATCTTCATTTTATATTCTCCATTAAAGGTATTTGGAACTTAGCGTTCAACAAACCATCTGCCCAGATTAGGGTCGCCGATATCTGTGCTTTTTTCAAAAAAAAGATAAAGCTGTTTGCCTTGCACCTGAATTATGTAACGGTCGCCCTGACCGCCGGCTTTCTGCGCGGCCGCCGGCCGGACATCGAGCACCTTATCGATTGCGATTTCGCGCCCGTCTTCCCAGCGCAGCTGCCGGGGCATAAGCTTGCCGTCTTCAGTGAAAGCAGCTATAACCGCAACATAAACTTTTGCTGAAGCTGCCATTTTATTCGTCACCCCGTTCTGAAATATGTTTTAAAAAATCGCTGTTGGCTTGAATCGGGGATTCCAACTGCCAGCCTTTGCGCTTCAGGATTCTAAATTTAAAATCCAGCAGCTCCGGCGGAACCGCCAGCTCCTTGGCCACGGAAAAGAAAAAGGTATCCTTACTGAGGCGCTCGCGTACAACATCGTCATCCAGTAAATACTCAGCCGCGAACAGATTCGCCTCGTATTCAAATTGCGATGAAGTATCGTAAAGCGCGAAATCGTGAAACGCCCTCATTCTGGCCGCGGCCTGATGCAAAACGGCATGTCCAATTTCGTGTGCCAGAATAATCCGCTGTACCGTTTCCGGCAAATCGCTGTTGATAGTGATGTGCTTCTGCCTGGATTGATAAAGGAAAAAGCCTTTGCATGCTTTGGAAGATTTTCCCAGAGGCTGCTCATCCACAAAAATTCCCATGGCCTGCGCCAGCTTCCAGGGATCCGGTTCAGCATATTTGCGCATTAAGCGTTCGATTTCCCGACAAATAGCCTCAATAGTCATCTACTCACCCTCGGCGATCCTGTCACTTTCGGCGATCGTGCGACGTCCGTAAATCCTGCGTGCTTCTTCCTTACTGCGCAGATAGGCTTTCATGACAGCCTCAAAAAAAGCATCTTTCGCTTCCTGATCAAGCTCACCGCCTGCGAAGAGTGCCATATTCTGCTCTAACAGCGCGTCCATTTCACGGGCCGCTCCGAAGCCGAGGCGTTCGCGTGCTTCTTCAACATAAGGTGCTTTTTCCATACCGTATTGCGGCTCGGTAATACGATCGTTCAATAAATAATCAATAGATACCCGGAGAACGTCGGCCAGCCTGCGGGCCACATTGCCGCGTGGTTTGGTGTCGGTGGTTTCATAAGCGGCAATCGAGCGCTTGGATACTCCCACAAGCTCAGCCAGTTGCTGCTGACTTAGTTTCATTGCTTCCCGGGCTTCCCTGACCTTCTCTGAGAACGTCTTCATCTACCTGCCTCCTGTGATGAATTAAACTTCTTCAACTGCATCTGGATATTGCCAAAACTTCATCAAAGTGCTAATCTGTTGCTGAAGATAACTTCATTATGAAGCGTCAAACTTCATCTGTCAACTGTTGAATGATGAAGCGGAGGCAATGAAAGGAAGTGCTTATAAAATGAGTGAGGACAGGGCAATCCTTCATTCCGATCTGAATGCGTTTTATGCTTCGGTCGAAATTATGCTTAATCCGAGCTTGCGAGGCAAGGCAGTTGCTGTCTGCGGCTCCAGCGCCGACCGGCATGGTATCGTACTTGCCAAGTCGGAAAAAGCCAAAAAAGCAGGCATTAAAACCGGCATGGTTAACTGGGAGGCCAGGCAGAAGTGCCCGGACTTATTAATAGTGCCGCCGCAATATGACCAGTATCTTAAATATTCGAAGTTAACGCGGGCCGTTTATCAGCGTTATACCGATCAAGTGGAGCCGTACGGTATGGATGAATGCTGGCTTGATGTCACCGCCAGCCAGGCGGTACGGGGACACGCAGTCGTCATGGCTCAGCGGATCCGCAGTGCCGTGCGGGAAGAACTGGGGCTGACTGTGAGTATAGGTGTATCTTTTAATAAGATATTTGCCAAGCTGGGCAGCGATATGAAAAAACCGGATGCTGTTACGGTAATTACCCGTGCGGATTATCGGGAAAAGGTCTGGCCCCTGCCGGTTGGTGAACTTTTTTATGTGGGCCGGGCTACCGGCAGAAAGCTGGGCCGCTTCGGAGTGCGCACAATCGGCGACCTGGCACAGTTGCCGCTGGAATTCTTACGGGCAAGCCTGGGTAAAAACGGCGAAATGCTGTGGCTTTTTGCCAACGGCAAAGACCAGTCACGAGTTATGGTCAACGATTTTTATTCGCCGGTGAAATCAGTCGGCCACGGTACTACCTGTATCTCCGATCTGGAAAACAATGAAGAAATCTGGAAAATCATGCTGTATCTGACTCAGGATGTCGGTCACCGTCTGCGCGTGCATGAAATGATGGCCAAGGGTGTTCAGATCAGCGTCAAAGATAATACCATGGCTTGCCGGCAGTTCCAGATGCAGCTGCCAATGGCGACCCAAAGTCCAATGGAGATCGCCCTCGCCGCGTACGAGCTCTTCATAAACAACTATGACTGGCACACCCACGTGCGGGCAATCACAGTCCGCGCCATCTACCTTGAGCCCGCACATCTGCCGCGTCAACTGGTGCTGTTTGATGATGCGGTTCGCAGAGAAAAGCTGGAAAAGCTTGATGATACCATCGACACTATTCGCGGTCGCTTTGGTGAATGGTCTGTCTACTCTGCCAGACTGGGCGGTGAACTGAAAGCGGCGGGTGACGGATGCGAAAAAGTGACTATGCCGGGCGTGATGTATGTTTAGTTACAACAATTTGAGTTTGAAAAGCAATTTTAGCTGTAATTTTTGGCAAAATACGCTTAATTTCAAGTTCAATGTGAGTGTATATTTTTGCAAACGATTGCAGGTGACAGTCAAAATGAGTTCGCGCAAATGAAATATGACAATATTAAGATATCAATTAGTTGACACAACTGTTAATTAGGGGCTGCTGAATAAGTCTGAAACGTATATATAGCAGGCTTTTTAGGGT
>CAZOMW010000129.1:0-3706 GCA_964581135.1 uncultured Oscillospiraceae bacterium | reverse complement strand
CCAGATCGCTGTATTTCTTCGGATTCTGGAGGAAATCTACGACTTCACGCAGTTCTTCCTTCTCTTCGTCAGCGCCGGCAACATCGGCGAAAGTAACTTTATTTTTTGACGGGTCATTGAGCTTGGCGCGGCTGCGGCCGAAGCTCATGGCGTTTTTGCCGTCACCGCTCTGGCGGCTGTAGGTAAACCAGATAAAGGCACCCATGCCGACAATCATAATAAGTATCAGGGCAATATTGACCCAGGCGGCAATATCGGTCGGTTCAACATAGTCAAAGCTGTCGATTTTGCCGCTTGTTTTTGCTTCAGTCAGGACGTTGTAAAAAGAATCCAGCCACATCGGCGCGATTTTTTTACTATAGATAACAGGAACGGTGCCGGTTGCGGCCTTCTCTGTTACTTCAAGTGTATATCCATTGACGATAACTTCGCTGATTTCATTATTCTGAATGCTGTCCATCAGCTCCGAAAGTGAAATTTCAGCCGGTGTCGTCATCCGCGACATGAACAGCGAAGAAAGAATTATTATAGCCAGCAGGATAAGGTAAAATGACATCCCGCTCACATTGCGTTTTTTGTTCATCTGTCGCCTCCAGTTCCATCATCTCCCAGAATAGCTACATCCGGAAGGTTACGGTATCGACCATCATAATCAAGGCCGTAGCCTACAATAAACTCATCTCTGATCCGCTTGCCGACATATTCAACGTTAATCTCAACCCGGCGTCGTTCAGGCTTGTCGAAAGCTGTACAAAAGGCGATGCTGGCAGGATTACGGGTACCAAGAAGCTGCTTCAGATGGTTAAGCGTAAGTCCTGAATCCACAATATCCTCGATTACAATTACGTGCTTTCCAGTGATATCCCCGTCCAGATCCTTATTAATCCGGACAACACCCGATGTGCGTGTGCCGCTGCCATAGCTGGAAACCGACATGAAGTCAATGTAACAGGGTATGGTTATATGACGGACAAGGTCGGCCATAAAAATGAAAGCGCCCTTAAGGACGCCGATCAAAACAACCTCCCGGCCGGCATAATCGCTTGAAATCTGTTCGCCCAGCCTTTGACACATTTCGTCAATTTCAGAGCGTTCAATCATTATCCCTTTAATATATTTTCCCATGAAGTCTGGATTGCCTCCTGTTATTTTTATTATATGTGCGCATAAGCTGCGATCAGTCGCGTTGTGACAGTTTGTTTTCGAGCTGCGACGCTGGCGCGCGTGAACTCTGATATCGTACCTCAACCCAGTTTTTCGATGAGATACTGTCAGCAGCGGCTTGTGCCGGCAAACGGCTGGCGGCGCCTACCCCGGGTATCCAGAGAATTGTATCACCCCGGGCAATTAAGGGCAGTTGACCGCGCAGGCCGGCAGGCACTTTGCGCTCACAAAAATACTTTTTCAGCGATTTGCCGTGCGCCCTTCCCTCCAACTTGAAATAATCACGTGGTCGGCGATAGCGTACAACTGCATCGTTTAGTTCTGCTGCCTGAAAGCACCATATTTCGCTATTATAAACGATTTGATTCTGAACAACAATGAAGCGGGTTACAAAGCGATCGCCGTTTGCCAATTCAGTTATGCCGGGAACCTGCAGCGGCTGTTCTTCCAGGCTTTTAGCGCCGGCAGCTGTGCCTGACGTCGATTTAGAAGCAGCCTTTGCAGAAGCGTCCACTACCTCGCCATCAACGGCAGCCGCAGCTTTAGCAGCGTTGTCAGCAGCGGCGGCGACAGCAGCATCCGGGGCCTCCAGCAGTATCAGGTTATCAAATTCACGTACAGCAACCCTTCCCCGGGGCAGACTCGCCCGCCGGCCGCTCCGGCCTGGCTGGCAAAGATTAAGCAATACGGCTACCTGCCGGGCGGAAAGGTCACGAACATCGCCGAAACTTTTCAGATACCAGAGTCGCAAAACACGGCTGAGAATAGCCGGGTGCAGTTTATTGGCTGCCGTAATTGACAGAACCGCAACAGCTCCAGGCAGGTGATGCTCAGCCAGCTGATATTGATTATCGATCATGTCAGCGCCAGACTGCAGGGCCGTAAGAGCCTGCTCAGCCTGTGCCTGCAGATAATCCGCGTCGCGGCGCAAAAGAGCGGCCGCTCGCGCCAGCGAGGGGGCAGTGTCAAAACCAAATGCTTCTGATAAGGCCGGTATCACCTGATGACGAATCCGGTTGCGAGTGGCGTTTATTTCCAGATTACTGGCATCGAGGCAGGGTTTCAGACCTCGCCAACTGACATATGCCTCGATCTTTTCTCTTGAGACCGGCAAAAGCGGTCGGATAATCTTGCCGTTTTGCGGTCGCATCCCCGCCAGACCATCAATGCCGCTGCCGCGCCCGAGATTCAGTAAGACAGTTTCAGCCTGGTCATTACGGTGATGCCCGACAGCAACCCGAATACCTGCTGCTGCATAGTCAGTTAGGGGAAGCTCAGCCGGCTCGGTGTAAAGCGAGTGATGTTCGAGGGGATTCCAGGGGCCTTGTTTTTCCGGATCTGACTGTGCCTTTTCGGCAGCCATCAGCATGGCTTCCTTACGCACAACCAGATCAAAAAAAGCATAGCGGGCCCGGCGACCGGCTTCTTCCTCACTTTGACAGTTCGCCGCTGCTTCAGCGGCGATATCACGCCGGCGGACGTACAAACGGGTATCGTATTCCTCGCAAAAGCAGCGGACTGCATTTTCATCCGCATCCGCTGCCGCGCCACGCAGTCCATGGTTTAAATGGGCTGCCGCGAGTGTGTAATTGTACTTGGCTGCCAGTCGATGAAGCAAATCAAACAAAGCAAGCGAATCCGGGCCTCCGGAAAGCCCGACAATAATCCGTCCGCCCTCCGGCAGCAGCTCATTGCGGCGGCAGAATTCCTGCACCTGAGGCAGCAGATCGACTTTTTCCTTCATACGGGATTACCTCAGGCCGGCGGAGCTTCCGACGGCATCCAGGCTTCATCCTTTTCAAAGAACATTGTAAAGCGCGGGCGCCAGCTTAAATGGATGCTGCCGGTTTCACCCTGGCGGTTCTTGGCGATGATCACTTCCGCATCTTCAACTTCAAGCGGCTGCTGATCAGAAGCGTAATAATGCTCACGGAACAGGAACATGACAACGTCGGCATCCTGCTCAATCGCACCCGAATCACGCAGATCGGAAAGCAATGGCTTTTTATCCTGACGGGCTTCACAGGCGCGGCTAAGCTGCGAGAGCGCCATTACCGGCACATTCAGCTCCTTGAGCACATACGGCAGCGCGCCAAGCCCGCTTATCAGCGTCAACGCGTCCGTTGCAGCGGGGCCGGTCAGCATCCGCAGAAGCTCGTCCCGCTTGCGCTCCCATGCGACGTCCTCCAGCAGCCACGCATGCTGTTTTGCCGCTTGCCATGTGTTTGGCTCCACCGTAAAGCCGAGCCGTGACGCAAATCTGCACAGGCGAAGGATCCTTAGTCCGTCGTCCCGGAGGATCGTGGCGGGGTCGGCGGTGGTGGTGCGCAGAACATGCGCGTTCAGGTCGGCAAGGCCACCCGCCGGATCGCAGATCGCGCCCGTGCGGATGTCCTGATACAGCGCGTTGACCGAAAAATCACGGCGCCGGGCGTCCAGCGCGATGTCGTCCGTAAAGGCGATCCGCTCCGGCGCATGTGCGCCCCCCGCGCCGTAGCTCTCGGTGCGGAAGGCGGTATATTCGATCCGATGCGTGTCCGGC
>CAZOMW010000128.1:0-3787 GCA_964581135.1 uncultured Oscillospiraceae bacterium | reverse complement strand
TTTCAGATGAAAGGTATTATACTTGCAGGTGGCGCAGGTACGCGCTTATATCCACTCACACTTGTGACAAGTAAGCAGTTGCTGCCGGTTTACGATAAACCAATGATCTATTATCCGTTATCTACCTTGATGCTGGCGGGTATCAAAGACATTCTGATCATCTCAACGCCTGCGGATACCCCTAATTTTGAAAACCTGCTGGGCGATGGCAGTAAATTTGGAGTTTCGCTGACCTATGCTGTGCAGCCATCTCCGGACGGCCTGGCTCAAGCATTTATTATCGGGGCTGATTTTATCGGCGGTGATGATGTGGCTATGATTCTTGGCGATAACATTTTTTATGGCAACGGATTCAGCCGGATGCTGTCAGAAGCGGCAGCCAATAAAGGCAGAGCAACTGTCTTCGGTTATTATGTTGAGGATCCGGAGCGCTTTGGCATTGTAGAATTTGACAATAACGGCACGGTTCTTTCAGTTGAGGAAAAACCAAAGCAGCCGCGCTCAAACTATGCCATTACAGGACTGTACTTTTACGACAACCGGGTTGTGGAGATTGCCCGGAATCTCAAACCGAGCGCCCGCGGTGAACTTGAGATTACCGACCTTAACCGTGTGTATCTGGAAATGGGTCAGTTGGATGTAAAGTTGATGGGGCGAGGCTTTGCCTGGCTCGATACAGGTACTATGGACTCATTGCTGGAAGCCGCTCAGTTTATCCAGATCCTCGAAAAAAGACAAGGGATCAAAATTTCAGCACCTGAGGAAATCGCCTATCGCAAAGGTTGGGTAACAAAAGAAGAGCTGTTGGTTTCGGCTTCCCGTTATGGCAAATCACCCTACGGTGAGCATCTGAAACGCGTCGCGGCTGATGTTGTCCGCAACCTGCAGTGAAAGGAAAACTTTTATGAAGGTAACTGCCACTTCGCTTGAAGGTGTACTCATTCTGGAACCAAAGGTATTTGGTGATAACCGCGGCTGGTTCAGTGAATCATATTCGCAAAGAACGCTGCTTGACAATGGTATCGATATTGAGTTTATTCAGGATAACCATTCCTTTTCAGCCCTGAAAGGAACTCTCAGGGGTCTGCATTTTCAAAATGAACCTGAAGCACAATCAAAACTTGTACGTTGTACCAGGGGTCGGATACTTGATGTGGCTGTAGACATCCGCAAAGGTTCACCGACCTACCGCAAATGGATCGCCGCCGAACTGTCAGATGATAATCACCGTCAGCTGCTTATACCAAAAGGCTTCGCCCACGCTTTTCTGACTTTGACTGACAATGTGGAAGTACAATACAAGGTCGATGCTTACTATTCACCTGAAAACGACCGCAGCATACGTTATGATGATCCTGAAATCGGGATTGACTGGGGAGGCGAAGTGACGCCGATCCTTTCTGAAAAGGATCTAAAGGCGCCTTTACTGCGCGATTGCGACTGCAGTTTTAATCATGAAGATGAACTCAATTAGCTTTGATAGTATATCATTTGGTAAAATCAGCAGCTTAAAACTGGAGGTTAAAGCTATGAATATTCTGGTGACCGGTGGAGCCGGTTTTATTGGGGCGAATTTTGTCTACTACTTGCTGGAAAAACACCCGGAAGACAGGGTTGTCTGCTTTGATGCTCTTACCTATGCCGGTAATCTATCAACTCTGGCGAAAGCACTTAAAAATCCGAATTTCCGCTTTGTTAAGGGTGATATCGCTGACCGGGAAACTGTATCAAAACTCTTCGACCAGGAAAAATTCGATATAGTAGTAAATTTCGCCGCCGAATCGCATGTTGACCGCTCTATCGAGGATCCCGAACTATTCCTCAGGACCAATGTACTTGGTACTCAGGTGTTAATGGATGCAGCCCGGAAATACGAGGTAAAGCGTTTCCATCAGGTATCGACTGATGAAGTCTACGGAGATCTGCCGCTGGAGCGGACGGACCTGTTTTTCACAGAGGAAACTCCGATTCACACCTCTTCACCCTACTCAGCTTCCAAAGCTTCAGCCGATCTTCTGGTTCTGGCCTACCATAGGACCTTTGGTTTCCCGGCGACAATTTCACGCTGCTCAAACAATTACGGTCCGTACCATTTCCCGGAAAAACTGATACCGCTGATGATTTCACGCGCTCTTGCAGATCAGACACTGCCGGTTTACGGTAAAGGCGATAACATACGGGACTGGCTGTTTGTTGAAGATCATTGTTCAGCGATTGACCTGATAATCAGAAAAGGCCGTGTCGGCGAGGTTTATAATGTTGGCGGTCATAATGAACGCACAAATCTTGAAGTGGTGCGTACTATTCTCCATGAACTTGGTAAACCTGAATCTTTGATAGGTTTTGTGACTGACCGGCCCGGACACGACCGGCGTTATGCTATTGATCCTGCGAAAATTGCTAAAGAACTTGGCTGGGAACCGAAAACCAGGTTTGATGACGGCATCAAAAAAACAATACAATGGTATCTTGACAATCGCTCATGGTGGGAAGAAATCCTTAATGGCGAATATCAGAACTATTACGCCCAAATGTATGATGGACGCTAAACATAACCCTGCCCAGGTGACGGAGAAGACGAAAATACTGGTTACCGGTGCTACAGGGCAGTTGGGCTTTGATGTCCTTGAGGAACTGAAAGCACGCGGTATTGCCTGTAATGGAGTGAGCAGCTCCGATTTTGATCTGACAAACCGGGAAGCGGTATTATCCAGCATTAGCAATTTTGCTCCAACTGCAGTTATCCACTGCGCCGCCTATACAGCAGTTGACAAGGCTGAAGATGAACGTGAGCGCTGCTTTGCGGTAAACGTTGAAGGAACCGCCTATGTAGCTGAAGCCTGCGGCTTACTAGATATACCGGTAATGTATATCAGTTCCGATTATGTCTTTTCAGGTGAAGGTGACCAGCCGTTCGAAACCGACTCTGCACGTTCACCCAACGGTTATTATGGTCTAACTAAATCGTTGGGCGAAGACCGGATCCGGGCAGCAGGAAAAAAACATTTTATCGTTCGGATATCCTGGGTTTTTGGCATCAACGGCAATAATTTTGTCCGCACCATGTTGAGGCTGGGTAAGGAAAGAGATGAGATACGGGTTGTTAATGATCAGATAGGTTCCCCGACCTATACAGCTGATTTGGCAACAATCCTTTGTGATCTGATTCTTACAGAAA
Organism: uncultured Oscillospiraceae bacterium; assembly: GCA_964581135.1. Lineage (GTDB taxonomy): Bacteria > Bacillota > Clostridia > Saccharofermentanales > UBA5734 > JAXGXQ01. Next base: position 609 of record CAZOMW010000128.1, on the reverse strand, counting down.
AATTTGGTACTTATCATGCCACTAATGAGGGATTTTGCAGCTGGTTCGATTTTGCCGGCTCCATAATGAGAGAGGCAGGTTTGAACTGTCGGGTGTTGCCGATAACCTCAGAGGAGTACCCTCAGAAGGCCAGGCGACCGCAAAACTCAAGGCTATCCAAGCGCAGTCTCGATAAAGCGGGCCTGCCGCGTCTGCCGCCTTGGGAGGACGCGCTGACACGGTTTATTTCACAGTTAAGGGAAAAAGGTGAGATCTGAATGCGTTCAGGACCTCAATTCTCTGTCGCCATGTGCACGTATAACGGAGAAAAGTATTTGCGGGAGCAACTCGACAGTATTGCTGCCCAGTCAATCCTCCCAACTGAACTGGTTGTTTGTGATGACGGCTCCAGTGATCAGACTGTCACGATTCTCAGGGGGTTTGCTGCTCAAGCTCCCTTTCCTGTCAAGGTCTACGAGAACCAGGAAACTCTGGGAGTTGCAAGGAACTTTTTTAAGGCGATCCGCCTTTGCTCAACGGATTGGGTAATGCTGTGTGATCAGGATGATGTCTGGCTGCCGGAACGTATCGCGATGTTCAGTGCCGAGATTGAAAAAAACGTTGATGCGA
>CAZOMW010000127.1:0-3796 GCA_964581135.1 uncultured Oscillospiraceae bacterium | reverse complement strand
CCTTCTTTAGGCTCCCAGGTTTTGGCAGCTGTTGTTGTTGCAACAGTTGTGCCGGCTGTAGTACCGGCTGTAGTGCCGGCTGTGGTACCAGCGGTTGTTGCTGCTGTGGTTGTCGCGGTTGAACCGCAGGCAGCCAAGACCAGTGACAGAACGACCAGCAGGGCGGTCATCATTACAGATATGGTCTTTCTCTTTCCGAAATTCATACAAGATCTCCTTCTCTTACCTTTATTTCGGGGACGTTTGCGCCGATCATTATTGACTGCCTGAGAGGCACTCGTACTCCCCTCCTCCTTACATCGGCACGCTTACAGGATGCGAACGGGCATACCTGATATACCAGATCGCATTTCAAAGATAGCACCTGGGTCATTATTAGTCAATCCGTGGCAATTCGCCAAATATAGCCGCCATGCTTTATGCAATAAGCATAAATTTTTACTCAATTTCAAAGCACTGCTGTTGAAAGCTTTTTAACTGACGCAATAACAGTTTTAACTGACGCAATAACAATTGGAATTGACCGGAATATACTCGAATGCTACTGTATTCATATGGAAATGAAACGACTTGATCCCAAAGCCAAAACCATGTGGCGCGTATCTCGTACCCTGGGTTTAGTCATCATCATCGGCATATCTGCCGGTGTCTGGTTTCTGATTCTCCGGGAACTTTCGATTTTTTCTCCAGCTGTCAAACTGTTGATCGTTGGTGTACCTGTTCTCCTGCAGGTTCAGTGCGCAGCTATACAATGCCGCTGCGTAATATCCATGCCGTAATCGTAAAGCAGAATTTGTTGCGTCAATGGCTGAAGCAATGCTCGGTCGAGCTGGTATCAATTGGCTACGGTGATGACAACCATGAAGTAGCGCTGCTGTTCCCGTTGATTCCTGTTGCCGGTCTGGAAGCAGCACTCAGCGAAGTACTACCGGAATATGAAGGCAATATTGCCCGCACTGAGTCACCCTCACGGGCACGCCGTCATTATCTCTTCCTGCCGGTTGTCACCCTGTTGGTTTTGACAGCCTTACCGGCAGTTATTTTCGAACCTCTGATCTGGCTGAGCCTGGCGGCGACGCTGCCGTTGCTGGTCTGGAACCGTCTGCTTAGCCATCGCCATGCTTCAATCGGCTACTCACCTGAACGGGTGGAAATTACAACCGGGGGCTTCAATTACAAAGAATTCCGGATTAGGATGGCGGCGGTTCAATCTGTCAGCACCCATAGCACCTGGTTCACTGAACGCTTTAATATCAAGAGCTACAAGGTTGATTATCATGCCCCCAGACTACGTGCTTCAGCTAATGTGCGCTATTTGTCAGCGGAGCATCTGGCTGAACTGCGAATAGGGATTGTGTAGCAGTGTTAAATTGACATAACACCATAAATAGACCAGAATTAATTGAATACCAATATGAAGGGAGTACATGATATGAAAAACATGAAAGGCACCCGCACCGCAGAAAACCTGCTCAAGGCTTTTGCCGGTGAATCACAGGCCAGAAACCGCTATACTTATTATGCTTCAGTTGCTGATAAGGAAGGCTATAAGCAAATCCGCAACATTTTTATTGAAACAGCAGATAATGAAAAAGAACACGCCAAGCGTTTCTTTAAATTCCTGCTGGAAGGCTTGCAGGACGAACTGCCGGCAACGGTTGAAATCAACAACGCTTCCTACCCTGTTGCCCAGGGAACTACTCTTGATAATCTCAAAGCTGCTGCCGCCGGCGAACGCGAAGAGTGGTCAGAGCTGTATCCGTCTTTTGCCAATGTTGCTGACGAAGAAGGCTTTCCGGAGGTCGCCACGGCCTTCCGCCATATTTCTGACGCCGAAAAGCGTCACGAAACCCGCTATAACAAGCTGGCACACAATGTTGAAACGGGCACTGTGTTCACCCGTCCCGAATCCACTTTCTGGAAATGCGGCAACTGCGGTTATATTACCGAAGCAAATACCGCGCCGGCTGTCTGCCCGGCCTGTATTCACCCGCAAGCACATTTCGAAATCTTTGTTGAGACTTACTGACAGGGGGCACACTTTGCTCATAAATCCAGTGAGGGTCAGCAGCCTTTCGACCACAACGCCTGGCGGCTAAATCGCCCCGGGCGTTGTTATTGCATTTTTATTCATATTTGTGTATATTTATCAACGGTCAATTACAACAAGTCCGTCATAACGAGTCCGTCTGCAGATAATGCAGATGCTATCTGATTAAACAGATAATTTTCTTTGCCACGGGAGGCAGCTTATGCCAAAAAGGACAGATATTAAAAGAATCCTGATCATCGGCTCCGGACCGATTATCATCGGCCAGGCCTGCGAATTTGACTATTCCGGCACTCAGGCCTGTAAAGCCTTGCGCAAGCTGGGTTACGAAATAATTCTGGTCAATTCCAATCCGGCTACTATCATGACCGATCCTGAAATTGCCGATGTTACTTATATTGAGCCGCTCAATCTCGAGCGCCTGACGGAAATAATCGCCAAGGAACGGCCTGACGCGGTTCTGCCCAACCTGGGCGGCCAGTCGGCGCTTAATCTGTGTCTGGAACTGAATAAAGCCGGTATATTCTCCCAGTACGGCGTCAAGGTTATCGGTGTCCAGGTGGACGCGATCGAGCGCGGTGAAGACCGCATTGCCTTCAAAGAGGAAATGGGCCGGCTCAATATCGACATACCGGCAAGCAAGCCTGCCTATACAGTAGCCGAAGCTGAAGAAATCGCCTGCGAGCTTGGCTATCCTGTGGTTATCCGACCCGCGTTCACGATGGGCGGTACAGGCGGCGGACTTGTCTATAATATTGATGAGCTGCGGGTTGTCGCCCAACGTGGAATCAGCGCCAGCATGGTTGGGCAGATTCTGGTTGAAGAATCGGTTCTTGGCTGGGAAGAGCTTGAACTGGAAGTTGTGCGTGATTCTAAAAATCAGATGATCACCGTCTGTTATATCGAAAATATCGACGCGGTCGGCGTGCATACAGGTGATTCGCTCTGCGCAGCTCCCATGCAGACAATAAGCACTGACCTGCAGCTGCGTTTGCAGCGTTACGCTTATGCGGTTGTGGAGGCAATTCAGGTTATCGGCGGCACCAACGTTCAGTTCGCTTATAATCCGGAAACCGACCGGATAGTAATCATTGAAATCAATCCGCGCACCTCGCGTTCCTCGGCACTGGCTTCCAAAGCTACCGGCTTCCCTATCGCCCTGATATCAGCGATGCTGGCTGTCGGCCTGACGCTGGATGAAATTCCTTACTGGCGTGACGGCACGCTGGATCGCTATACTCCTTCTGGCGACTATGTCGTAATTAAATTCGCCCGCTGGGCTTTCGAAAAATTTAAAGGCGTTGAAGACAAGCTTGGTACCCAGATGCGGGCAGTCGGTGAGGTTATGAGCATCGGCAAAACATATAAGGAAGCTTTACAGAAAGCAGTCCGTTCGCTGGAAATCGGACGTTACGGGCTGGGTTTTGCCAAAGACTTAAATAACAAATCACTGGATGAACTTATGGCCATGCTGGTTGAACCCAGCAGCGAGCGGCAGTTTATTATTTACGAGGCGCTGCGCAAAGGCGCCGACATCGACCAGCTTAATCGTTTGACTTATATCAAGCCTTACTATCTGCAGCAGATGCTGGAACTTGTTGAGCTGGAAGAAGAAATTCTCAACGGCTGCTGCAACGGGCTGCCTGACTATCTGCTGATTAAAGCCAAGAAAGACGGTTTTGCCGACCGTTACCTTGCACAGCTGACCGGCAGCAGCGAAATCGAAATCCGCGAACGGCGGCTGTC
>CAZOMW010000126.1:0-3801 GCA_964581135.1 uncultured Oscillospiraceae bacterium | reverse complement strand
GCGCCGGCATTTGTAACCTGTCTGCAACTTGTCCGCAGTTGTAAGTATGGAACCGCAATGCTATCATTTTATAGAATTTATTATGATCAGCACGAGGCTTCGACTTGAACAGCTGAGGTGTTCAGCATGCGTACTTATATTTACCCGGGAACCTTTGACCCGCCAACCAACGGCCATATAGATGTTGCCCGCCGCGCCGCCAGGCTCTGCGACCGGCTGATTGTTGCCGTATTGCCGAACCGCAGCAAAAACACTGTGTTTTCAGTCGACGAACGTATCGAAATGGTACGCAAATCTCTGCCGGACCTGCCGGAAGTAGAGGTAACCTGCTTCCAGGGCTTGTTGGCTGACTTCTATCGTCAGGTTGATGCCAGTGCCGTGGTTCGCGGCCTGCGCAGTGAGTCGGATTTTCGGCTGGAGGCGGAAATGGCAGTTGCCAACCGTCTGCTCAATACCCGTTTTGAAACAATCTTCCTGCTCAGTCGTATTGAGCTTTCGTTTACCAGCTCTTCAATAGTGCGGGAAGTCGCTTCCTACGGCGGCGATATCTCAGGCATGGTGCCGACGGAAATCAGTGCTGAAATCCTCGCAAGACTATGTCCAGAGGACAAACAACAATGAGTGATTACGCGGAGGCGACAGACAATATGTACGAACAATCCAGAAACGCGCATGATGCTGATCACACGATGGAAGATCTGATCGACCGTCTGGAAAGCAATGTTGTTTCAGCCCGTTCATTACCATTTTCCGAAAGCTGCCTGGTTGATCGTGAAGAGATGCTGGTGCTGATCACCATGATCCGCGATAATCTGCCCGGTGAACTGAAGCAGGCTCGCTGGCTGCTGGAGCAGAACCGTCAGCTTATCGCTGAAGCCCGCAAGGAAGCCGAAACCATCATGCGCGAAGCTGAATCCCGCATGACCATGATGATTGACGAGCACGAAATCACCCAGCAGGCCCGCAAACAGGCTGAAGCCACAGTTGAAAACGCTAATCAGGCAGCCCGCCAGATTCGTTCCGGTGCCATGGAATACGCCCGTCAGCGCCTGGCTGAAATCGAAGAGCAGCTGACTGAAATGCTGTTGACTGTGCAGCGCAATAAAAAAGAACTTAAGTAAATTACCACTAATACACGGTTGAGACCTGCGGAACGCAGCTCGCGAATACCACAGTTACGAGCTGCGCAGACACAACTGCAACTGAATTGAAAAAAGACCCGGGTTCTGATTAAAACTAATCAGCAGCCCGGGTCTTTTAAATCAGTTACGTTTTACCAGTTCTCAGACAGTTTCCATCCAATCGTATTCGTCGGCGATGCGGCCGTACTGAACACCGGTGATGCGATCATAGAACAGCTGGCTGAGCGGCCCGATCTTTTCTTCGTTGAAGATCATCATCTGGCCCTCGTAGCGCAAGCGCCCGACAGGCGAAATAACTGCGGCGGTACCGCTGCCGAAAACCTCGCTGACGCGGCCGGCACGAGCGGCAGTAGCAAGTTCATCAATCGAAATTTTCCGTTCTTCCACTGGAATACCAAGGTTTTTGGCAAGCTCGATTACAGTGCGACGGGTAATTCCCGGCAGGATGCTGCCGTTCAGTTCTGGGGTCACCAACTTGTCGTCAATTACAAAGAAAACATTCATCGAACCGACTTCTTCGATATAGCGGCGCTCCACGCCGTCCAGCCACAATACCTGAACAAAGCCGGAGCCGTAGGCGTTCTTCTGCGCAATCAGGCTGGCCGCATAGTTGCCGGGTGTTTTGGCATAGCCTGTACCGCCGCGGACCGCGCGCACATAAACATCCTCAACATAAATGCCGACAGGCTCCAGGCCGCCGGGGTAATATGCTCCGGAAGGGGTGAGAATGATCATGAACTGATAGCTGTGAGCCGGACGCACACCCAGGAAGGGGTCGGTGGCAATAATAAACGGCCGGATATAAAGAGATGTATCAGGCGCTGTCGGAATCCAGTCCTGTTCAAGCTTAAGCAGCTGCTTAAGCGCAAAAACACAGAAATCCGGATCAACCGGCGGAATAACCAGTCGCTCATTGGAAGTATTGACGCGCTCAAAGTTCAACCGCGGCCGGAAGAGCCGAACACTGCCGTCTTCATTTTTATAAGCCTTCATGCCTTCGAAAATAGCCTGGCCGTAATGAAAAACCATTGCGGAAGGCTCCAGGGTAATTGGTCCGTAAGGCTCGATACGCGCATCGTGCCAGCCCTGGCCCTCATCATAGTTCATGATGAACATATGGTCAGTAAAAATCTGACCGAATCCCAGTGGCTGGTCGGCTGCCGGTTTGGCTTTCAGTTCTGTTCGTTTGGTGACCGGAATGTCAGGATACATGGTTGCCCCCTTATGTTTGCGAAATTTCTGACCTGCTGCCTGATATGAGGTTACTACAAATGGTTACTACAAGTGGTTACTGCAACAGGTCTACCCGCTTGATTAAAAACTCATTGCATAATTATAAGGTTTATCCGGCGTCTGAGCAAGGTGAATTACACAAAATAAGGCGTATAAAATTGGCGATTTGCTGACATCTGGTAATCTGTTAGCGTATAATGCTAAAATATCAAAAATATGATGTTCATGACAACAGGAGAAAGCAAACCGAATGAGGGATCATATGGAACAATATTCTCCACTGTCACAGGTTAAGGTTCCGGACGAAAAAAACCAAATACAAATCACCAGCACGGAAGGTACCTGCAAAAATAAACCATTCTGCAAAGAGACACTACGCGACCTGAATCGCCTCGAATCGTTCCTTTTGCAGTTAAGCGACCGGATCCAGAATCATCAGGATGCGGCTCAGATAATTCAGATTGCCGCGCAAGAAACCGGCCAAAATCTGGCAGCAGATCTGGCAGGTTATGTGGAGCTTAAAGAAGTCAATGGGGTTCTGGAAGGTCAATACGATCCGGAATCCATCTGGCGGAGTCAAAACGGAGCCGGACTGGAAATCCCAGTTTGCATGGAACTGCACGGCGCTGCCTACATGCAGTTGCTGGTAAAGGGCCAGACGGTGGCAATAACCGATTACGAGACTGATTCCCGCAGCAGTGACGGTAGACTGGCCGTCCGGTTGCGGGCGGCAACTGAACAGTCTCAAACCATAAATACCGAAAACGAACCATTCCAGCTGAGAGGCGCTGTAATCGCGGCTCCGGTGAGCCGCGGCAACCGGGTGGAGGGCATGCTTTTTGCTTATTGCATCCAGCCGCGCCAATGGCTGCCGATCGAAATCAGCCTGATGAACGAAGTCGTCAAACGCTCCCGGGATTCAATCGAGCGCGCCCGTTCAGCAGCTGCCGAAGCGGCCTGGTCCAATACCCTGACACGTCTGCATCGCCTCAGCATGATGGTGCTTAATCAAAGCGACCTCGATCGCGTTTATCACGAAATCACCAAGGCCACCATTGTCCTGACAGGCGCGGACCGTTGCAACATCCAGTTATATGATGAGAACACCGGCACCCTGAGTTTAGTTTCCCAGAACCAGCGTCGTGGGAAGCCGTTTAAGCCCAGTCAGTACGCCCCGGAGGGCTGGGGCGCATCCCGCGAAGCAATTGCGCAAGGCCGCCGCCGGATCGTCAAGGACATCACCCGCAGTCCCTTTTATGTCAATAAACCCGAGATCAAGATCCTGCTTGCCGCAGGAGTGCGGGCCACTCAGGCAACGCCTTTGATCAGCAGTGCCGGCCACCTGACCGGGATACTCGCCACCCAGTACAACCAGCCGCATTCATACGATCAGCGTGAACTGCAGGTTCTGGACCTGTTCGCCCGG
>CAZOMW010000125.1:0-3906 GCA_964581135.1 uncultured Oscillospiraceae bacterium | reverse complement strand
CATTCCCTCCTGAACTACATCATCCCTGTCGGAACCGGGCATGAAAAATTCAGAAGAGCGAGCGCGCACCAAAGGCTTGTAACGTTCCAGCAGTTGCTCAATAGCCTCGGAATTCCCGGTTTGAGCCAGTTTTACAAGATCAGCATCAGACATATTTTTACTTTTTCTGGTGGCGTTGATGCATGGCTTCAAAAACTATAATGCCGGTTGCAACTGCAGCATTAAGAGAATTTACCTGTCCGCGCTGAGGGATTGTAATCAGAAAATCACAGTGCTTACGCAGGTTTGGACCAATTCCCTCGCCTTCGCTGCCGACAACCAGTGCCATAGGCCCCTGCCAGTCAATATCATGGTAATCCGTGGTGGCCTCTTCATCTGCAGCTGCGATCCAAAAGCCCTTTTGTTTGAGTTCGTCGACTGTTGTAGTCAGGTTGCTGACGCGAGCTACGGCAACATGCTCGATTGCACCTGCTGAAGCCTTGGCAACAGCGGCATCAAGCCCCACCGAGCGTCTTTTGGGGATGATTACACCATGAGCGCCGGCAGCATCGGCAATTCGTAAAACCGAGCCGAGATTGTAACTTTCTTTTAGCTCAGCCAGTACAATTAAAAAAGGCTGGTCGCCTGTAGCTTTAGCCGCCGCCAGCATGTCATCAATTTCCACGTATTCATGCATTGCCACGTGTGCTATGACACCCTGATGGCCGGTCGTAACAGACATCTGATCAAGAACAGTCCGCTCAACCTCCATGATTACCGCTCCGCCTGCTTTTGCTTCACGCACGATTCTGGCCATGATCGGATCAGGACGATCTTTCGGTTTCAGAACATAGAGCTTATTGATCGGCCGCCCGGCCTTAATTGCTTCCAATACAGGATTACGGCCTTCTAAACGATCTGCCGGTAATTCAGCCTCGAGCTGATTTGAATATTCATCCGCGCGTTCAGTAACAGTCGGATACTGTCTTCTTTGTTCATTACCGCGGCCAGGTTTTCTTTTTTTATCAGGTTTCATTACAGTTCTCCTTGCCGGGGCCAAGCGCCAGACTCATCAGTTCGTCAAGGCGGTCACGGTCACCATTCAGATATAAATAACCGATCAGACCTTCAAGTCCGGTCGCGATATGATATGTTACAGGATCAGCGTTCTTGGGCATACTGCCGGCCTGATGATTGCGTGCACGCCGATAGATGGCCGCTTCAGCCGTTGTCAGAACCGGCAAAAGGCGGCGCATTACTTCAGCCTGAGAACGGGCACTGACGAATTTTATTGATTTGCGATGCAGCTCACCGGAACCGGCACAGGCAACGCCTGCTACATGTAACCGCACATAAAGCTCATAGACGGCGTCACCAATATATGCCAGTACTGATGCTGGAATTTCACGTATATCAAAGGGCAGTTTTGGCTCAGTCATGTGCGTGAAATCTTGGGGCCTTGAGGCGTGTCATCTACGCTGAATCCGTGGCTGTTGATTTCGTCTCTGATCCGATCGGCTTCCTGATAGTTGCGAGCTTTCTTGGCAGCAGTGCGGGCTTCAACAAGGGCTGTGATTTCTGCCGGAATAGCTTCAGGAGTTTCAAATTCCAGGCCAAGAACACCAGTCAGCTCACGAATCCTGGCTTCAGCTTCCGCAAGTATCTGTCGGGATACACCTTTTACTGTTGCTGCGGTATTAGACGCCCGAACCAGTTCGAAAATCGACGCCAGAGCATCCGGCGTATTAAGGTCATCATCCATTGAATCCATAAAATCATTCTTTGCCAGATCAATTGCCTGTTTCAGCTCGTTTTCAGCCGCTCGGGCTGTTTCATCAACAGCTGTTTCCGGCGCGCTTGACTGCAGAAACACCAGATTCTCCACACTTGTACGAATGCGTTGTAGTCCGTTTTCAGCTGCATGCAACAGGTCTGAACTGAAATTGATCGGCATCCGGTAATGTCCTGTCAGCAGAAAAAAGCGCATGACGGCATAGTCGAATTCTTTTGCTATATCGCGAACGGTGAACAGGTTCCCGGTTGATTTCGACATTTTTTCGTTGTCAACATTGATAAAGCCATTGTGCATCCAATAACGGACAAAAGGCTTGCCTGTCGCGGCCTCACTTTGCGCAATTTCATTTTCATGATGCGGGAACGCCAGATCCTGACCACCGCCATGAATGTCAATCGTGTCGCCGAGAAATTTACGGTTCATGGCAGAACACTCGATATGCCAACCTGGACGACCATCGCCCCAGGGGCTTTCCCAGAATGGCTCAGCCGGTTTTTTGAATTTCCAGAGAACAAAGTCCAGCGGACTTCGCTTATTGTCATCAACGGAAACACGCTCGCTGGCGCCTGCTTCCAGCTCGTTTAAATCCTGATTCGACAGGCGGCCGTATTCCGGGTAACTCGTGACATCAAAATAAACGCCGTCATCTGCCACGTAAGCGTGATTTTTCTCAATCAGGATACTGATCAGGTCAATTATTTCAGGAATGCTTTCAGTGGCACGGGGATGCCAGGTCGCACGTTTGATGTTTAGTTTATCAGCATCGGTGTAGTACTCAGCAATATAACGCTCAGCAAGATCGTTCACGCTGATTCCTTCAATATTGGCGCGATTGATCATTTTATCATCAATATCTGTGAAATTCTGTACATAAATAACCTCAAGCCCGCGATATTCTAAATAGCGGCGCAGAGTGTCAAAGGTGATAAAGGGGCGGGCATTGCCAATATGGAAAAAGTTATAGACTGTTGGACCACAGACATACATTCGAACTTTTCCGGGTTCAAGTGGTTCGAACGCAACTTTTTCACGCAGTATGCTATTAAAAATTTTCATGCAGGTTAAATGCCTCCATATTCATACGTTTACTATAACTATAAATTTATAACATGAGTTGGAATTTCATATCGTATCGACAGCTACTTCTTTTTGACCGGACAAGCAATGTCTTTTTCTTCATCAGACTTACAGACAGCGCTTTTTTGCTTATCTGCTTCCATCGCCGCCCTGGAGGCTTCCTTCATATCAATATAAGAAGGATCTTTATCATCAAGATTAAACAGCCGTTTTTCCAGATCATTGATCCGGTAACGCAATAGACAGATGTCCTGTTCCAGAGGGTCCGGAGTACTGACATGATCCAGCTCGACACTGTGTTTGACATGCCTGACCGGTTTGCCCCATTGACGGACAATTCTTCCTGGAACACCAACAACTGTAGAATCATCCGGAATTTCGCTGAGGACTACAGCATTTGCTCCGATCAAGGAATTGCTGCCGATTTTGAAAGGCCCGAGAATTTTCGCGCCAGCGCCGACAAGCACATTGTTGCCAAGTGTTGGATGGCGCTTGCCTTTTTCTCTGCCAGTTCCGCCAAGTGTAACATTGTGATATATAGTGCAGTTGTCGCCGATTTCTGATGTTTCACCTATCACAACGCCCATACCATGATCAATAAACAACCCGTTGCCAATTTTAGCGCCGGGGTGAATCTCAACACCGGTAAAAAATCTATTTAATTGTGAAATCAAACGGGAAATAAAGTAACGATGGTGGCGGTAGAAAAAACTGGCCAGCCGGTGACCAACCAAAGCATGAAACCCGGAATAAAGCAAAATAACCTGGAGCGTACCTCTGGCTGCCGGATCCCTCCGGGCAATTGATTTGGCATCAGCATACAGCCCCATGCGATAATAGCCCTTCCCCCGGTACTTCTCGTGTCTTTATGCACTTCCCGGCAATAGAACAACAGAACCATAACCCTTTAAGACAGGAGCAATCGGGTAACGGATCTGCTAAAAAACGTTCTTATAAAATACCTGAAATGCCGCACCCCTCTTTTGACACCCAGCGATTTGCCAGGTGGGTGCCCTGCAGTGGTCTTGGGTTTTCCCCAACAAGCCTAGACTCGG
>CAZOMW010000124.1:0-3968 GCA_964581135.1 uncultured Oscillospiraceae bacterium | reverse complement strand
ATGAGCTTGAAGCAGCATTGTTAGCTGATTCAGGTCCTGCGACACCGGCAATAGCTCCGTGGCCGAACTCTTCTGGCTTTTTAGAAACTCTGCGTTCGATCGAATAAGAAGCCAGCGAGGAAATAACAGCACCACCGCCTGGGATGATTCCTGCGAAGAAGCCGATCAATGTTCCACGGACAATCGGCATGCGGGCTTCCGCCCAATCCTTGCCAGTCATAAACAGGCGGCCGATCTTCTTAGTGACAAACTCATTTTCATTTTGCTCTTCAAGGGTGATCAGAATTTCACTGAGACCGAACAGACCCATTGCCAGCGTAACGAAGTCGAAACCGTCCTGCAGCCAGATCTGACCAAAGGTAAAGCGTTCCGCGCCGGATACCGGGTCGATGCCAACGTTGGCCAGGAAAATACCCGTCATCAGCATCAGCATGCCTTTCATCGGTGAATCACCGGTAAGGAATACAGCCAGCAGCAAGCCAACCAGCATCAGTGAGAAATACTCAGGCGGGCCGAAACTCAGTGCGAAGTTTGCCAGCGGCGGTGCCATGAAGGTGAGGCCAAGTACGCCGAAGGTGCCGGCGATGAATGAGCCGATGGCTGCAACAGACAATGCCGCGCCGGCTCGCCCTTGTTTAGCCATTTCATAACCATCAATCGCCGTAACAACTGAAGCTGCCTCACCGGGGATCTTCAGCAGAATGGAGGTGGTGGAGCCGCCGTACATGGCTCCGTAGTAAATACCAGCCAGGAAAATAATCGAGGTGGTAGGTTCGGGGAAACTGTAAACTACCGGCAGCAAAAGCGAAATCGTCGCCGCAGGCCCCAGGCCCGGCAGAACGCCAACCGCTGTACCGAGGAGGCAGCCAAGCAATGCGAATAACAGGTTGTAACCTGATAAAGCTACTTGAAAGCCGGAAATAATTCCTTCAAACATGATTGCTTTCTTCCTTCCTTAAAATCCTAAAGGTCCTTTCGGCACGAAGACGCGCAGTAACTGCACAAATACCACATAGACGCCTGCGGTGGATATGACTCCAATTAAAAGAATCTTCCACCATTTTTCGCGTACCAGTACAACCTGCCAGACAACCATGAAAACCAATGTTGCCAGTACGTAGCCGAGGGGGTCAATCAGCAGTGCATAACCCAGGCTGATCAGCATCGCCAGAACCGGCAGCTTCCAAACGCCATCCGCCCAGAGCGGTACCGAGGGCGGCTTCTTGCCGATAGTGTTCAGCAGCACCCAGATTAAGGCAATTACTGCTATGCCGACGCCGCTGATCAGCGGGACAAAGCCGGAACCTGGTTTAGAGAATGAACCGAAGTTCAAAAACCTGTAGCTGTACTGAATGATGTAAACTCCAAACAGAAAAAATACTATGCCACTGATGACTTCCTGCCTGGTTACCTTCTCCTCATTCATTCTTGTTCCTCCTTTCAAATATCTGTAATGTGATGGGATATTATGGGGGCACAAAGGTTATTTCCTGCTTCTGCAGCAGGAAAGGATATCAAGCCCAATATATCAATTTCATCTGATATATCAGATCGCATCTAAAAGATAGCATCATCGCTATCATTAGTCAATCCGTTGTTGTTAGCCAAAAAGCTTAGCCTTTTTTTGTTATATCTGTTGATAATAATGGAAATTAAGGCTTTGTCAAACCGGATTGAATCCGTAAACGCTTACAACTGTGAAAGTTTTCAACAACAGAAAAAAAGGCAGAAATTAGTACTCTGACAGCCGGAAACAAAATCCGAACACCGGAAAAAGTGGGCGTCGGCTTCTGATTGACGTTGTTCTGATTGAATGCTAAAGTTGTGATGACATCTGATATACCAGCAAGAGATTTTAATCTGCCCCCGGCTGTAAAGCCGACATTAAAATGCCGGACAGCAGCTTCCGGAACACACAAAACGAATTCAAGGAGGAACGATTCTATGTCCATTAAGGAAAAGCTCACTTCCGGTCAAAAGGTTTACGGTACGATGATTCGCTTACAGCGAAATCCGGCAATTTCATTTTTCGCTCAAAACGCCGGTCTTGATTTCCTGCTTTATGACTGCGAGCATGGATCCTACAATTTCGAAACATTACACGACATTTTTGTAACCGGCAACGCCATGGGATTTGACAGCTTTGTCCGTGTCGCCGAACTCAGCAAAGACTGGATTTCACGTGCACTGGACTGCGGCGCTACCGGAATTATGGTACCCATGACCGAAACCCCGGAACAGGCAAAAGAAATCGTTAAGTGGGCAAAGTTCCCGCCCATCGGTGATCGCGGCTACGGCAGCGGTCTGGCTCATTCCAATTATAAAGGCGGCGGCAAACATGTAGATGTTATGGCAACCCAGAATAACCGTGTCGTGGTCATCGCCCAGATCGAAACCGGCCTCGCTGTTGAGAATGCTGACGCAATCGCAGCTACTGAAGGCATTGATGTTCTGCTGATCGGTCCCAACGACCTTTCAATTTCACTCGGGATTCCCGGTGATCTGATGAACCAGATCGAACTGGACGCTATCGCCAAAGTCGCGGCTGCCTGCAAAAAACATGGCAAGGCTTTCGGACTTCATGCCGGTGCCAAAATGCACGAAATTTTCAAAAATGATGAAACCTTCCGCATGCTGTCCACTGATCTTGATCTCCTGGCCAGCGGCTTCAAAGGCATCAAAGAAACACTCGAACAGATTGGCTGAAAAGACTCCGGCAGGAGCTGATTCCCGAACAGCTGCCAGACACTGACTCAGTTGATCAATATAATATGAATGTATATATTAAGAGCCTCCAGTCAAAAACCGGAGGCTCTGCTTATTATTTATTACTTTTTGTGTTGCAAAAGACCGGCTTAATCAATCCACTGCTGCGAATAACTTCTCCAGACACAGGTTTGCTTCTTGTTTAATCCTCTGCGTCGTCTTTCTCTTCCCAGGAATAACCCGGGTTCTGAACACAGAATTTTGCTCCTGCTACTTCAATGGCGCTGCCATTCATATAACCGGCAGCCGGTGATGAAATAAAAACTATTGGTTTAGCCAGGTCTTCGGCAGTGCCCAGTCGCCGCATTGCGATATTGGCGACCAGCTGCTCCCGGGGAATTGTGGCGTAGATATTCTCAGTCATTTCAGTTTCAATCTGACCGGGAATATAGGCAACAACCCGGATCCCGTAGGCTGCCAGTTCACCGGCGTAGGTACGGGTCAGGCTGAGCACAGCTGATTTACAGGCGGAGTATAAACCGCGGCCTGCATTTGGAATCACTGCAGAAAATGAAGAAGCGTTGACAATAACTCCGCCGCGGCCTTTCATAAGTCTGGCGGCTTCATTACTGCAGATAATGAATGATTTTAAATTGATATCAACCAGGAACTGGTAATCATCTTCGTCAAATCCGGTGAGCGGCTTAATGATATTGGCGCCGGCATTGTTTACCCAGATGTCAATCGGACCTAATTCTTCGCTGACTGCGGCAGCAAAAGCCTCCACATCCTTCTTGAGAGTAACATTACAGGTACGGTAAAAAAGCCGGTCAGCAAACCCAGCTTGCCGGAAAACCTCTGCGGCTTTACTCAAACGTTCGGCACTCCGACCGCAGATCGCAACTTTAGCGCCTTCACGGGCATATTCCAATGCTGCAGCCAGCCCTATGCCGCTGCCGCCACCGGTAATTACAACTACTTTTTCACTTAGTCCCAGATTCATTCTCAGTCTCCTCAGGTTGATTATTTTTGTCCTTAAAAACAAATACGGCGACACGACGAATGTGTTTACGCATTGCTTCTTCGGCTCGGTTAGCATCACGCTCCCGGACAGCATCGAGAATAGCCAGGTGCTCAGCGTGATCCTGCTCTGGAGCCAGTCGCGGCAGGTTCATATTTACAGTGCGCATTGATTTATCAATTGAGCGCATATTTTCCAACAGTCCTAACAGGTAATTATTGCGTGACGCCGAACGCAGAAT
>CAZOMW010000123.1:0-3985 GCA_964581135.1 uncultured Oscillospiraceae bacterium | reverse complement strand
ATCGGCGTCAAAGTCTGGGTCTACAAAGGCGAAATCTATCCTGCACCCCGTAAGGTCAGGAATACGGAAGGAGGCGAAGCCTGATGCTGCTTCCAAAGCGTGTCAAGTACAGAAGGCAGCACCGCGGCCGTATGACCGGTAAGGCTACGCGCGGCAATTTCATAAGCTACGGCGAATACGGGCTGGTAGCCCTTGAGCCTGTCTGGATTACCAGTAACCAGATTGAAGCTGCCCGTGTCGCTATCAACCGCTTCGTCAAACGCGGCGGCCAGGTCTGGATCAAGATCTTCCCGCATAAGCCTGTAAGTTCAAAACCTGCTGAAACCCGCATGGGTTCCGGCAAAGGTTCACCCGAATACTGGGTAGCAGTCGTAAAGCCGGGCCGTGTGCTGTTTGAAATCGCCGGCGTATCGGAAGAAGACGCCCGTGAAGCCCTGCGTCTTGCAGCGCACAAACTGCCCTGCAAGACCAAATTTATCGCCAGAGAGAAGGAAGGTGACGTCAGTGAAGCCTAGTGAGATCCGCGAAAAAAGCAATGATGAACTCAACCAGGAACTGCTTGACCTCAAGGAAGAACTGTTTCGTCTCCGCTTTCAGCACGCGACAAATCAACTTGAAAATCCTCTGAAGCTTCGTACAGTAAAACGCGACATGGCCCGGGTAAGGACCATCCTGCGCGAGCGCGAGCTCAAGAGCATGAAGGCGTAAGGGGAGAATTGAGCATATGGAAAATATGGAAATGAGAAGTAACAGGAAAACCCGGGTTGGTACCGTTGTCAGCGACAAAATGGAAAAGACTGTTGTAGTCGCCGTAACTGAGTTTATCAAACACCCGTTGTACAAAAAAATCATGAAAAGAACCTATAAACTGAAGGCTCATGACCAGGAAAACGCATGCGGCATCGGTGACAAGGTCAAAGTCATGGAAACCCGCCCGCTGAGCAAGGACAAACGCTGGAGACTGGTGGAAATCATCGAGAAGGCGAAATGATCCTGTTACAGGGTTCGGGAAGGAGGAATATTGAATGATTCAGGTAGAGACAGTCCTCAAATCCGCTGACAATACCGGTGCCAAGCAGCTTCTCTGCATCAAGGTCCTCGGTGGCTCCTGGCGCAGATTCGCCAACATCGGTGACGTCATCGTTTGCTCGGTTCGTGAAGCGACACCCGGCGGCGTTGTGAAAAAGGGCGAGGTCGTCAAGGCAGTGGTAGTACGCACACGTAAGGGCGTTCGTCGTCCGGACGGTTCCTATATCAAATTTGATGAAAACGCGGCAGTTCTTATCAAAGAGGACAAAAACCCGCGCGGTACCCGTATATTCGGGCCGATAGCGCGTGAGCTCCGCGACCGGGATTATATGAAAATCCTGTCGCTGGCGCCGGAAGTATTGTAAGGAGGGGCAGACACGATGAGCAAGATTCACGTAAAACGGGACGACAACGTGTATGTCCTGACCGGCAAAGACGCCGGCAAAACAGGCAAGGTTCTAAAAGTTATGGCAGATAATGGCCGCGTCATTGTTGAAGGCGTGAACATCGCCACCAAACACAAAAAACCCAAGGGCCGTTATCAGCAGGGCGGAATTATCCGTCAGGAAGCAGCTATCAGCAGCTCTAATGTAATGCTGGTCTGCAGCCACTGCAAACGCCCCTCGAAGACAGGTCACAAAGTTCTTGCAAACGGCGAAAAAGTTCGTTACTGCAAGAAATGTGATGAAGTCATTAATACCATCCGTCAGGCGGCTAAGTAAGAAAGGCAAGGAGGCATCCAGATGACAAGATTAAAAGACAAATATGTCAACGAAGCCGTTCCTGCCCTCACGGCAGCCTTCGGCTACACATCAGTAATGCAGGTTCCGAAACTTGAAAAGATCGTCCTTAACATGGGCGTAGGCGAAGTCAAGGACAACCCGAAAGCGATTGAAAGCTCAGTACGTGATATGACCGTCATTGCCGGTCAGCGGCCTGTGGTTACCAAAGCCCGCAAGTCTGTTGCTGCTTTCAAACTGCGTGAGGGCATGGAAATCGGCTGCAAGGTTACCTTGCGCGGTTCCAAAATGTACGAGTTCCTCGACAAGCTGATAAACATTTCCCTGCCCCGCGTCCGTGACTTCCGCGGCGTCAGCCCTAACTCCTTTGACGGTCATGGCAACTATGCCATGGGCGCTAAGGAACAGTTGATCTTCCCGGAAATTGATTACGACAAGATCGACAAGATCCGCGGCCTGGACATCATTATCGTTACAACGGCAGAAACCGACGAAGAAGCCAGAGAACTTCTCCGGCAGCTCGGTATGCCGTTCAGTAAGTAAGCGGGAGGAACCGAAATGGCAAAAAAATCCATGATTCTTAAATCGCAGAGGACTCCGGCGTTCAGTACGCGTGTCCACAATCGCTGCAAACTCTGCGGCCGTCCTCGTGCTTATCTGCGCAAATACGGCGTTTGCCGCCTGTGCTTCCGCGAACTTGCCTACAAGGGCCAGATTCCCGGCGTGCGCAAGGCCAGCTGGTAAGGGAGGAGGAAGATCCATGCAAATCACAGATACAATCGCCGATATGCTCACCAGGATCCGTAATGCCGGAACCGCAGGGCATCCTAATGTCGAAGTGCCGGCTTCCAACCTGAAGAAGGCTATAGCCCAGATCCTCCTGGAGGAAGGCTATATCGCCAAGGTCGAAAGCATCGCCAACGAACATCAGGGCGTAATTCGCATCACACTTAAATATGCTGCCAAAAAACCCGTTATTACAGGTATCAAGCGCATCTCCCGTCCCGGCCTGCGTGTTTACGCGCCATCGGAGAAGCTGCCCAAAGTACTTGGCGGCATTGGCATCGCAATAGTATCAACATCACAGGGTATCATGACGGATCGCAAAGCTCGCCAGTCCAATGTCGGCGGCGAAGTTCTTGCTTACGTCTGGTAATAAGACTCTGAAAGGAATGCCGCCGCGCTGTGCGAAAGCATTCGTAATCTCAAGAGCAGGAGGAAACAAGTAATGTCCAGAATAGGCAAGATGCCGATTGCCATACCGGCAGGCGTCGAAGTCAAAATTGAAGATCAGATTGTCACCGTCAAAAACGGTAAAACCGTTCTGACCCAGGCTGTCCCGGGTGATATCACAGTCACCATCGACAATGGCATTATTAATGTCAACAGGCCATCGGATCAGAAAGAGCACCGCGCGCTGCACGGTCTCACCCGCTCTCTGATTAATAACATGGTTGTTGGCGTATCCCAGGGATTCAGTAAGAATCTCGAAATCAACGGCATCGGCTTTAAGGCTGTCAAAGAAGGCAACAAGGTAGTGCTGAGCCTCGGCTTTTCACACACAATCGATGTTGTTGAACCGGAAGGGATAACCATTGAAGTGCCGGCGGCAAACCGTCTGGTAGTCAAGGGTGCCGATAAGCAGTTGGTCGGTGAAACCGCCGCCAAGATTCGCTCGCTGAGAGTACCTGACCCGTATAAGGGCAAGGGTATTAAGTATGACTTTGAAGTCATCAAGCTCAAAGAGGGAAAAACCGGGGCCAAGGCCTAAATAAGAAAGGGTGACAAAGAGTGATTAAAAAACCGTGCAAAAATGATACACGTAAACGCAAGCACGCGCGCGTACGCCGCAAAATCAGCGGCACAACGGAGCGTCCGAGGCTCTGCGTCTTTAGAAGTCTTTCTCATATTTATGCCCAGGTCATTGATGACAGTAAAGGCGTGACCCTGGTCAGTGCATCATCCCTGGATAATGGATTGAAAGACACGGAAGGCGGTAAGTCCGATCTTTCCAAAGCAGTAGGCAAGCTGGTCGCTGAGCGCGCGCTTTCCAAAGGAATCGACAACGTCGTCTTCGATAGAGGCGGCTACATTTATCACGGCCGTGTCGCGGCTTTGGCCGAGGCCGCCCGCGAAGCCGGTCTCAAGTTCTGAGCAAAGGGAGGAAACGTCATGCGCATCGATCCTAATACGCTGGACCTTAAGGAAAAGGTCAT
>CAZOMW010000122.1:0-4000 GCA_964581135.1 uncultured Oscillospiraceae bacterium | reverse complement strand
AAGGCTACTTGAGTTTTATCTTCAGCTACTTGATTCTGATAGGTGCAGTTTTCGCAATGAAACAGGGACTTTCCCTGCTATCCGAAGAAGGTCGCCGACATATGTCTGATTTCCTGCTGACCAAGCCAATTCGGCGCCGGGAAGTAGTGGCAGCGAAATTCACGGCCGTGCTGATCCAACTCCTGATGCAGAATCTGGTTCTTTTTTGCGGTGGGCGGGCAACAATCATTTGGCTAATCCGGGAAGATATGGATGGCCGCCTTTATTTTTTGATGTGTCTCTCCGTTCTGCTGGTCCAGTTATTCTTTGTGGGCATTGGCATGCTGATTGCGACAGCTGCTCCAAAAATCAAGTCTGTCATGCCCCTCACGTTAGGTACAGTGTTTTTCTTTTTTATCATCGAACTGCTAAATGAGTCAATTCAAGACCAAAAACTAGCCTATCTGACACCTTTTGCCTATTATCAGGGTTCAGACCTGATCAGCAGACGAGGCTATGACCCCGGTTTTCTGGTCCTGAACCTTGCAGTTTTCGCAGTTCTAACCTCCCTCAGCTTCTGGATTTATCAGAAGAGAGATTTTTACGCTGGGTAAAGAGCAGGAGACAATGCATCATGAATATTTATCTGCGGGAACTTCGGGCAAATTACAAATCATTTCTGATTTGGGCTGGAGCAATGGTCTTCTTAATCTACGCAGGTATGATGAAGTACTCTGCCTTCGCCAAAACGGGAGACTCGGTGAATGATATTTTCCGGTCCTTGCCACAAGAACTGCTATTGGCGATGGGTATCGATCCAAGCATGGACTTAAGTTCAATCGGCGCATTTTACAGCATCTTTTTCTTGTATTTTCTGCTGCTTACTTCTGTACACAGCTGCTTGCTCGGTGTGAATATTCTGGCCAAGGAACAACGTGACAAGACGGCTGACTTTCTCTTGGTCAAACCAATCAAACGACACCAGGCTGTCACGGCAAAAATACTGGCAGCCCTGACCTTCGTTATTTTGTATAACCTGGTGACCCTGGGCACTTCAATTGTCGCGGTCAGACCTCTCAATGATACCGGTCTGTCACTTGACGGGCCAATCCTGCGGCTATCCCTGGCCCTGCTAATAATTCAGATCCTGTTTCTCAGTGTGGGATTGTTCCTCGGTGCCTGGTCCAGACAGGCTGAACGCGCTTCCGGCCTTGCAACATCTGTCATACTGGGAACGTTCATTTTGAAAGTAATGATTGACTTGAACGAGAGCCTGGAAGCTCTTGAATTTCTCACACCATACCGTTATTTCTCGTCCATCGATGTAATGTTTGGCGGCGAAATTTACTGGCCTTATCTACTCTTGGCGGTTGTTATAGCAACAACATTCACAGCGGGAGCTTATTATTTCTTCCAGAAAAGAGATATTCTCAACTAGCACTTCGTCTTATGAAAGCTCTATCTCAGTCTGTTCTTCTTCGCCACTCTTCAGCTTGCTTTCTTGCTAAATAATACTGCAGGGCAAGAGGGAGCGAAATTAACAGGGTAATAATGCCGCTCCTAGCTGTTGCCGTAGCAAATAGAACAAATGAAGCCAATGAGCAAACGATTGCTGTTATCAGGCTGTTATGTAAACGTCTGTTCCATTTGTCAGAAATATCGGGCTTGATGATTTGTAAGAGCGTTATGATGACTGCCGCGATAACCAGAACCGCAGTCAGAAGCGGCAGCCAATTGCCGGAAGCGAAGGGCACTGTCAGATCAAAGTAAGAGTAATAATAAGTATAAATACCAGCAAGGTCAGCTCAAGACATTCGCACGCCACCAGGTAAGGTCATAAGAAAAATCGCTATCAGCAATATTGCGAAGGTCAATATAGATATTATCCTTTTCATGACTGCCTCCTTGCCCATTTAGCAAATATTCAACTTTGCGTTATCCTACTAAAAAACTATATGCTCAATATTACCTTCCCGGTCCAGCACAAAAATCTGGCCAGTGAATAAATACGAATAATCTCCATTTACTTCAGCAATCTTCTTTTTGTTATTGCCGTCCGCTAATAACAAAATATTTGGACCCGGTTTGTTATATTGCATGACCAGAGATTTTCCTTCTACACGACTTACTTCACTGCCCTCCAGATTCAACGGACGAAAGTTATTTTTAGCTATTTCTATCTCTTTTTTCTGACCTTCCTCGTAAGGAATTGATTTGCTCTGTCCGGCTTTAGAATATGAATAGTAACCACGCTTGTATTCAGCATCTCTGCGGGTATAGATTAATTCATCATTTAGAAAACCAACGATATAGCCGCCGATTTTCAACAACTCTTTGCCTGTTGCAAGCTGATCAACTTCAATTATTTGTTGGGTGTCAGTGTTGTAACTCTTTAAGACATAAAAGCCGTCTACAGCAGTAATATCAGATACGAAATCTGAGAAATAGATCATATTGTCCTTAATGATATAGTCCTGAATATTTCCTTCTATCAGTTTTGTTGAATCTCCGCCGTCGACAGGCATTTTGAAAAGCCCCACACCTTCGCGGACAAAAAATAAATTACTGGCATTGATTGTCAGTAGCTTTAAAGAAGCACCATTGATACCAGCTTCATCTCTGTTTGAATCAGGATATAGCTCTACGCTATTCTGGCCACCAATCTTACAGGAAACAATGGTAGTTCCGTAACCAGGCGTTATCCACCACAATCTGGTTCCATCGGAAACCATAGTTCTCCAGTTATAGAAATTCGCACCTGCAATATCTTTTGCTGTGATGCCTGAATCGGCGTTTACTTTTATATATGTATAAAGAACATTCCTGGAAGATTCCGATGACGAGGTGTAATCGGAAATGCCTGCCGAGGAAGAAACGGCTCCTGTTGGCAAGTTGACCGTTGTTTCAAGGTGTCTCAAAATTGCGAAATCAGACTCCGCCTGACTGGCAACGTTGTTTTTGGTATCTGGCCAGTAAGCAATCACTGAACGCCCGGACGCAAGGATTATGAAATCAAAAGGATCATCCTGACCTGCCTTTTTGGCTTCAGCAGTGAATAACGTTACCTGCTGACCCAGATAAGACGAAAAGTCCAGATTGTATTCCTGGCACGTAGACCAGTGCTGATGCGTTATCTGTCATAGTAACGGCAACATTGAACTGTTTGAGCTGGAAAATACTGATTACGGATGAGATAGATACCGGTGAAAGCAACCTGAACGCCACAACGCCCCAGAGCGCATATGAGAATTTTTTTGGAGCCTTTCGCAGAACCAGACGAACTAACAGAATTGCCAGAATCACATAGCTTGCGGTAATGCTCATGTTGAGCATTTGCAGAAAAAGGCTATCAATCGCCATCCTCGTAACCCTCCCGGTGTGAATCGATCAATTGCTTGATTTCTTCAGCCTCCTTGTCAGAGATGGGCTTGCTGCTCAGGAACGCAGCCAGAAACTGGGGAAGAGATCCGGAAAAAGTGCGTTCGAGAAAATCCTGAGTCTCATTAGCCTGGACTTGCTCTTTCGGGATTACCACGGAAACAATCGCATTCTCATTTTTTATCAGGCCTTTTTCGCACATCCGCCGGATTGCGTTGTATGTTGTCGACTTTTTCCAGCCCAGTCGCTCGAGACTCATCTCTACGAGCCGTCCGGAGCCTACAGGTGCATGCTCCCAAACGACCTGCATGAAACGAAAGTCGCTTTCCCAGATATCGAACTTGTCCACGACAGCCTCCAATTGCAAGGTTCTTAAATATAAACCTCAGCTTGAGTTTATGCCTATAAACTTATATTGTCAATCAAATAAAAATATTTATCAGCCACGAAAATGAAGTCGAAGTTTATCGAAAAAATATTTGGATATAAAGAGGCTGAAAATATCAGCGCTAAAAAGGCAACGGAGGTTTAACGGAGGTTTTAGCAGAAGAAGATGGAAAAAACGAAAAATGAAAAACCGCCAAAGCCTACAGCCGCAGCGGTTTTGAGTGGTGCCCAGAGTCGGAATCGAACCAACGACACG
>CAZOMW010000121.1:808-4063 GCA_964581135.1 uncultured Oscillospiraceae bacterium | reverse complement strand
CGGCTGCCGAGGCTTATGCCCGTGTTGCCGGAGTGGTGAAGGCAGCAGTAACTGCGGGGTTCACTAATTTTTATAAAAAGACGGATTCAACCTTGCGTGGCAATATCGGCGCTGAGCTGGCGGCTCTTCTGGAAACAATCGCAGCTTTCGCTGGCGATGACAATGTCACCGGGTCCGGCAGCGATAAGCCTGGCAGCATCAGCGAAGAATTGATATTTATTCCTGCTTTTCCCAAACTCGAGCGCTACACAATCGGCGGGCAGCAGTATGTCGGCGACACTCTGCTGGCTGAAACGGCCTTTGCGGCTGATCCGTTCAATCCTATCCGTCAAAGCGATGTTCGCGGCCTTATTCAGGAGCAGACCAGTCTGCCGATCGAAAACATTTTGCTGGGAGAAGCTGAGTCTTTGCGTACTTCGACCGCCGGCGCTATTAGGGTGGTTGACGCACGTACCGACGCGGATTTGCAGGTTATCGGCAGTATCCTGAAGCAAAGCGGCAAGCTGAAGTTGCTTGCAGGCTGTGCCGGCTTTGCCGAACTTTTACCGGTGTTGCTTGATCTGCCCGCGGCGCCGGTTGAGCTTCGCAGCAAGCCCGGCAGCACACTGCTTGTTTCGGGCAGTGTTAACCCACGTTCTGTTAAACAGGTTCGTTACGCACTTGAAAACTGCGGTTATGCTGACAACCTGCTTAGTGTGGATCAGAAAATAGACAGCAAATACATAAATGATGTCTGGGAAACTGATTTGGTTGAGTCCCTGCAAAAAGCGGGTAAGGGGGCTATCTGGTCGCAGCGCTCTGCAGACTCCGCTGACGATGCCAATACCCGGGCCAAAACGCTTGGTATCGATACCAGTAATTTAGGCGGTTTAATAGCCGCTAATATCGGCGCAATCGTAAAAAGAACACTTGACCGGACAAATATCGGCACACTGATCGTTTTCGGGGGCGATACTTTACTTGGCATAGCCGATGCTCTTGATTGCCATCTGGTGCGGCCGGTTACCGAGATTGTCCCCGGTATTGCTTTGGCGCGTTTTGTGAACGACAGTTACGGATTTGATGTAGTAACCAAAGCCGGAGGCTTCGGGGGTGAAGATGTAGTAGGGGAGATCGAACAATTTCTGGCCCGTCTATAAGAGTGTTGTCCATGTTAGAACAATTTCTGGCCCGGCTATAAAAGTTATGTCTCGGCTATAAAAAGTTTTGTTCCAGCTATAAATAATTCTGGTCCGACCATAAAAAAGGCGCGGTGTGAACCGCGCCTTGAGTTTTTTTATACCGAACGTCGGTTGCTTAGTTCGAATCGGCTTTGCTGGCCACCATTGTCAGCGCCAGATCATATGCCTCCAGTAAACTGCCGGTATCTGCAATGCCTTTGTAAGCAATGTCGAAGGCTGTGCCATGATCAACAGAGGTGCGGATAATGCACAAACCCAGCGTAACATTAACGCCGCCATGGAAGTCGAGCAGTTTAACCGGCGCATGCCCCTGATCGTGGTACATACAGACAACGGCATCGAAGGCGCCTTTGACTGCTTTCGCAAACACTGTATCAGTTGGATGCGGTCCGCTGACAACCATGCCCTCAGCCTGAGCAGCCTCGATTGCCGGCATGATCTCGTCGATCTCCTGGCAACCGAAAGCACCGCCTTCACCGGCATGGGGATTGAGCCCGGCGACAGCAATCCGTTGTTCCGGCTTCATCCTGAGCAGGGCCTCATGTGTCAGGCGGATCACCCTGAGCACATTGTCCTTTGTGCAGCGGTAGATCGCATCCTGCAGAGAGCAATGAGTGCTGACATGAGTTACTGTAAGTTTTTCCGAAGCCAGCATCATTGTGAAATCAGTCTCGCCGCAGATCTCAGCGATTAACTCGGTATGGCCGGTAAAGTCAGGATCGGTCAGCCGAATCGCTTCCTTATTCACAGGCAGCGTGCAGATTGCGTCACAACCGCCGGACATGCACAGTCTGGTCGCGTACTCTACATAAGCGCGCGAAGCAGCGGCAACCTTGGCGGATATTGTTCCTGGTTCGACATCCGCTTCCTTAAGCAGTTTGAGGTCTATTACATTTACCCGTCCCGGCTGAGCTTCAGCGGGTTCACTGATGCTGTGCAGAGGGCTGTTGTACCCAAGCCTGTGGCTGCAATACTGAAGCACGGAAAGATCGCCGACAACTACGAAGTCGCCTTTGATCTCTCCGGCCTGAAAAGCCTTGAGGATAATTTCAGGCCCGACTCCGTTTCCGTCTCCCGACGTTATTGCGATCATATTCGGCGCCTCCGTTTCAGTCTGTCAGATTCTGCACATCAATCAGCAGTTTCATGAAATCATTCGGGTTTTCATCGATATATTTGAAGGCGTCAGTTGTCTTCTTAAAGGGATAAACCGCGGTGATAAAGCCCTCGGTTGTAATTTTGCCTTCCTTGAGGAAGCGGATTGCGTCAGTGAAGTCTTCCCGTACATACATCATGTGCCCAAGCAGGTTGATTTCCTGTCGCTGAATCAGCGGAATTTCAACTTCTATCGGCTCCTTGTAATTGCCGGTAATCACGATTGTGGAATTGGGACGAGCCACTTCAAGGATGCCCTTGAAACCGGAACGGGTTGCGGCCGCATCGATGATGATATCAGCTTTATCCGGTCCGAAATTTTCCAGAATGGCATCTTTCAGACTTTTTTTCGCAACATTAACTGCATAGTCAACGCCGCATTTCAAAGCCAGATCCAGCTTCAACGGGTTGATGTCGGAAACCATAACCTTGTCGGCACCTAGCGCTTTGGCAGCCTGGGCAGCCATATTGCCGATCGTGCCTGCGCCGACGACCAGAATTTTCGCGCCTTTATAGTTACCGGCTCTTTTAACAGAACCAACGCCAACTGCTAGCGGTTCAACCAGCGCGCATTCCTTCGGATCCATGCTCTTGTCACAGTGATGCAGATACTTGGCGTCAACCGCCGCGTACTGAGCCAGAAAGCCATCGGCGTGCACGCCCAGTACTTTCAGTTTTTCACAGACATTGAAACGGCCGCTCCGGCAGGGATAGCATTCACCGCAAAAAACCTGAGGTTCAACTGTAACCAGATCTTCAGCTGCATAACCGCTGACGTCCTTGCCGACTTTAACCACTTCGGCTGAAAGCTCATGGCCGATTACAACCGGGTATGTCATGTATTTATGCAGGCCGTGGTACATCTGGATATCGGAACCGCAGATGCCGACAAACAATACTTTCAGCAGTACTTCATTAT
>CAZOMW010000121.1:0-789 GCA_964581135.1 uncultured Oscillospiraceae bacterium | reverse complement strand
CTTTGATTTCGGGGATCGCGCTTTCCTGAAATTCAAGTGTATAGGGGGCAGTAAGATTACCTTTCAGCATAATTTTTCCTTTCTATGCGGGGAGAGAGCAAATCAGGGCCGGCTTTCGCCAGCCCTGATTTGCCAAGACAATTAATTAACTTGATTATTTACGTGCCAGAACTCTTTCAACACCAAGTTCAATGCTGTCGGAATCCAGTCCGTATTTGCATAGCAGTTCAGGATAAGGGC
Organism: uncultured Oscillospiraceae bacterium; assembly: GCA_964581135.1. GTDB lineage: Bacteria > Bacillota > Clostridia > Saccharofermentanales > UBA5734 > JAXGXQ01. Next base: position 549 of record CAZOMW010000121.1, on the reverse strand, counting down.
CGCACTCGGCATGAGTATCATCAAGGCCGATAAATTCGACCGGTACACAGCTCATGCGTGAAACCAGAACCTCGGAAACTGCGCTGCCCAGACCGCCGATAATGTTATGTTCTTCGGCTGTTACAACGGCGCCGGTTTTTTGAGCTGATTCAACAATCAGATCAGCATCAATAGGCTTGATGCTGAAGAGGTCAACAACACGGCACTCAATGCCTTTTTTGGCCAGATTTTCAGCTGCTGCCATTGCATTGCCGACCATGATGCCGCAGGCGAAAATAGTTACGTCAGTGCCTTCACGGACAACATTGCCTTTGCCTGCTTCGAATTTGGCGCCTGGTTTATAAACATCAGGAGCGGCATCGCGGCTGAGACGGATGTACATCGGTCCTTTGTGTTCAATAGCGTGCTGGATCAGCCATTCGGTCTGAACTTCGTCAGTAGCTACCAGAACTTCAAAGTTTGGCAGTGAACGCATGATTGCCAGGTCTTCGATTGCATGGTGGGTAGGGCCGTCCAAAGCGTCGGACATACCGCCGTAGGCACCCATCA
>CAZOMW010000120.1:0-4195 GCA_964581135.1 uncultured Oscillospiraceae bacterium | reverse complement strand
GCTTCGTTCAGGGTTTCAATCAGGGGCGGCAATATGACATGTGAAGGACAGGGCCTGGTGATGTCGCTGGTGATTATTACAACTGATTCACCGGGATTTACGATTTCAGCCAGCTCAAGTGAGCCGATTGGTTCTGCCAGAGCACGCTTTATTTCCTGTTCCTCATTAATCTCCAGATCCAGTTCTCGGGCCTTGACGTCCAGAATCAGGTTGCGTTCGTCTATCTGGAAAGACCGGGTTGTTTTGCCATAGCCGATGGTAAATGTTTGTTGCGGCATTTCAGGGGTTCCTCCTCTTTTTTAACCAATCGTGTACTTTCTGCTCATAACCGTTATTCGAGGGTTCATAATAAACCGTACCCCGGATTTCTTCAGGCAGGTATTCCTGATCAACGATATTACCGGGGAAATCGTGGGCGTATTTATAACCCGCACCATAACCAAGCTGTTCCATGCCTTTGACCGGGGCGTTACGTAGGTGATATGGCACTTCGCCGGTACGGCGGTTGGCGACGTCGGCAAGGGCTTTATTTATCGCCAGATAAGCTGAATTTGACTTCGGACTGGTTGCAACGGCTACAGTAGCTTCTGCCAGCAGTATTCTGGCTTCCGGCATACCGACCGCCATTATTCCCTGGTAGGCGGACATGGCTATTGAAAGCATCTGCGGATTGGCCATGCCGACATCTTCGGCAGCGCAGATTAGAATACGCCGGGCGAGGAATTCAATGTCCTCACCACCGTGCAAAGCCCTGGCCAGATAAAAGACAGCTGCATCAGGATCGCTGCCGCGCATTGATTTTATAAAAGCGCTGATATTATCATAATGACTTTCACCGCTGGCGTCATAAGCAATGCTGCGTTTCTGCATACTGTCTTCGACTGTCGCGACATCAATATTGATATTGCCGTCCTTGTCGGGAGAGGTAGTTATTGCTGCCAGCTCGAGCGCATTGAAGGCGATGCGGGCATCACCGTTTGAACGGTCCGCGACCAGATGCAGAGCTTCATCGGTAATTCGAACCTGGTACTTGCCGAAACCCCGTTCTTCGTCCTCCAGAGCCATGTACAGCAGCTGCAGGATGTCACTGACTGAAAGCGGCTGGAGTTGAAAGACCGTTGAACGCGAAATCAGAGCCTTATTCACTTCAAAAAAAGGATTTTCAGTAGTTGCGCCAATCAGGATCAGCGTGCCGTCTTCAACCTGAGGCAACAGCGCGTCCTGTTGAGATTTATTAAAGCGGTGAATTTCGTCAATAAAAAGCACCGTACGGCCAGAAGGTGTCAGGATAGGGTTCTGAGTATCAGAAATAACCCGTTTGATGTCAGCGATACCGGCCGTGACGGCGTTAATCCGGGTGAAATTTGATTCGGTCCGGGCTGCTATCACCCGTGCCAGAGAAGTTTTACCGGTGCCGGGAGGCCCGTAAAGAATAATCGAACTCAGGCGATCCGCCAGTATCATACGTCGCAGGAGCTTATTCGGTCCGAGAATATGCTCCTGGCCGACAAACTCATCAAGAGTGCGCGGCGACATACGATAAGCCAGCGGTTTGGCCTGGTCGGGAATGATATTCAAGTAGTCCTCCCTGCTGCCGACTGTCTGCAGGCAGTTGCAAGTGGTTCTAAGAAATCAGAGGTTCGGATAAAGCGGATAACGTTTAAGCAGTGCGGCAACGCGCTCAATAACATTGTTTTTGCTGGCAGGATAATCACGCAGAGTAAGATTGATCAGGTCGGCGATTTCGTCCATGTCGGCAGTGTTGAGTCCGCGGGTTGTTACAGCAGGTGTACCTAGCCGTATACCACTGGTAATAAACGGTTTTTCCGGGTCAAACGGGATGCCGTTCTTGTTGCAGGTAATACTGACTTCATCCAGGCGGAGCTGCAGGTCTTTGCCTGTTACACCGGTTCCGATCAGATTCACCAACATCAGATGATTGTCGGTTCCGCCTGAAACCAGATTGATGCCGCGTTTCAGGAGACCAGCGGCCAGCGCCTGGGCGTTATCGATAATCCGCTGTTGGTAAGCCTTGAATTCAGGTTGGAGAGCTTCGCGGAAAGCAACAGCTTTTGCAGCGATAATATGCATCAGAGGACCGCCTTGTGTCCCCGGGAAGACAGCGGAGTTAATCGCTTTGGCATGTTCCTCTTTACAGAGGATCAGGCCGCCGCGCGGACCGCGCAGGGTTTTATGTGTTGTTGTGGTAACCACGTCGGCATATGGTACCGGGCTCGGATGCAGACCGGCGGCAACCAGGCCGGCGATGTGTGCCATGTCAACAAACAGATAGGCGCCAACCTCGTCGGCGATGGCGCGGAAACGGGCGAAATCAATGATTCTTGAATAAGCACTGGCGCCGGCAACGATCATTTTGGGCTTAACAGCAAGTGCTTTTTCCCGCAGAGCATCGTAATTAATCATGCAGGTTTCAGGATCAACCTGGTAGGATTCGGCGTGATAATAGCTGCCGGAAATATTTTTTGCCATACCGTGTGATAAGTGACCGCCATGGTTCAGATCCATGCCGAGAATTGTATCGCCGGTTTCCAAAAGAGCGAAATAAACGGCGTTGTTGGCCTGAGCGCCTGAATGGGGCTGAACGTTTGCGTGTTCGGCGCCGAATAATTTTTTGGCCCGCTCAATCGCAAGATTTTCTGCAATATCTACGTATTCGCAGCCGCCATAATAGCGTTTGCCGGGATAACCTTCAGCGTATTTGTTGGTCATGACGCCGCCGGCGGCTTCCAGAACAGCCTCGCTGACGAAGTTTTCAGATGCTATAAGCTCGATCTTGTCTCGCTGACGTCCGAGCTCAGCTTCCATTGCGGCATAAAGTTCCGGGTCTTCTTTTTGAACATGGATATAATTCATTGTATGGGCTCCCTCCTTGTTGTCCGCGTCAAACCGGTTAAGCCGGCGGCCGGATGCGGGTTAAAGCCCCAGGCGGCGACGGGAACTGTATCTATTTTATCGAATCACAGTAGTTTGTAAAGTTAAGCGCGGGCTGTCGTATGTAGTATGTAAAATTAAGCACGGGCCGTTGAATGTAGTTTTTAGAGTAAAGCGCAGGTTGTTGAATGCGGTAGAGCTGTTAACCTGCAAGCAGCTAAATGCGATAAAGCTCATCAGCGGCCGGCGGATCCAGAGGTGTTCTGCCTTGCGGGCCTATAAGCCAGCGTTCGGAGTCTGTGGTTAAGTGACCAATCGCTCTGGCTGGAATGTTGACAGCTTTCAGGGCCGACAACACTGCTTCCGGTTCCGGAGTCGCTATCAGCAAACTGCCGCTGGCCAGCAGACGGTAAGGATCCAGTGCTAATGCAGTTGTAATCCGAACTGTCAGTGGATGCAGATCGATATCTGCCAGTCTGATTTCACAACCGGTGCCGGCGGCATCGCTGAGTTCGTATGCGGCGCCAAGTATGCCGCCCTCGGTGCTGTCGTGCATGCCGTGGACCGGCAGATCGGCACAGATAATCCCTTCTGGAATAATGCTGATTTGCTCAATCAGACCTTGAGCTTCTTGCAGTTCCGCTTCACTGAGGACGCCTTTTAATAATTCGACTTGGTCCGAGGCCAGGATGGAGGTTCCTTCAAGTCCGGCTGTTTTAGTCATGATCAGGGTGTCGCCCGGCCTGCAGTTACGGCTGTCGATCGGGTCTTTGCCGCCGGTAAAACCGAAGGCTGTGGTCATGATTACGAAGCGGGTAACCGCATCCGATATTTCCGTATGACCACCGATAATGCTGACGCCGATTTCCCGGGCCGCGGTCGCGGCATCTTCCATTATGCTGCCGAGCTCAGTCTCAGTTGCAGATGGCGGCGCGATTAAGACCATGGTCAGCGCTGTGGGACAAACACCGCAGGCGGCTATGTCATTGCAGGATATATGAACTGCCAGATGCCCGATATTGGCGGCGGCGCCGGTGATCGGATCCGCCGAAACAACCAACAGGCCGGGCGGGCTTTTTACCAGCGCACAGTCCAGACCGATTCCGGCTCCGACTACTATGTTATCTCCCAGAGGCGGCAGCCGGTTAAGAATCAGTTCCTGCAATTGGTCGTTGCTGAGTTTGCCGATTTTCATAGATGCAGCACCTCAATATTGGCCAGCCCTGCCGCTACCAGCTCATCAATATTCAGTTCAGCTTCAGCAGCATAGGTTTGTTCCAGACTCGGATGGGTGACGGGGTGC
>CAZOMW010000119.1:3951-4203 GCA_964581135.1 uncultured Oscillospiraceae bacterium | reverse complement strand
CTGCTGCCTGCATCATTCTGCCGGCATAGAGCTTCTCAAAAAGAGTAAACACCAGGAAAATGAGAATGCCGCCAACCAGTATTGTCAACAGATACTGGTACTGCAGACGGACGCTGCCGATCTGCATAAAACCGCGGATAATCGGCCGCGAGGTCAGAGGCTGGCTGCCCCAGATAAGAGTGGCAAGTTCGCGGATAACAATGGAAGCACCCATGGTCGCGATTACTGTCGCTGTGGGGTAAGTAGCATTCC
>CAZOMW010000119.1:0-3941 GCA_964581135.1 uncultured Oscillospiraceae bacterium | reverse complement strand
GCAAAGCTGATCAAAGCAGCCGGTACCATGGCGTAAAACGGCAGTTTTACCTGATTGGTCAGAGCCCAGGTGATAAAGGCGCCGATCATCAGGAGGTCGCCCTGGGCGAAGTTCATAACTCCAATAGCCCGAATCAGCAGAATCAGACCCATTGCCATCAGTGCATATATCATGCCCATCGCTATGCCATTAACTAAAAGCTGGAAAAACAGGGTCATTTTATCCACCCCTCTTGGTATTCATTTGGTTTGTTACATTACAGAGGGGCGATATTATCGCCCCTCTGTCTGCAACGGAAATATAATTTCTTAACCGATGGAAACAACCTCGACCATCGTTGCTTTGCCGCCCTTGTTCAGTGTAAGGAACTGAGAGGTGCTGAAGCAGCGATTTGCCTGTGCTTTGTAGGTTGACATTGCACCTTCAAGTTGTGTGATCTTAGCCAGGTTTTCATTAATTGTCTTCGGCTCAGCAGAGTTTCCCATTTTGATAGCTTCAGCCAGCAGCTTGATTGAATCATAAGCTGTTACGGCAGGCATATCAGATTCCTGATTGTATTTTGCCTGATAGGCTTCGGCAAAGGCCTTGCCGACAGGTGTTGTAACTTCGACTGTCCAGTCGGAAACGGCATACCAGCCATCTGTGGCTGCGCCGGATGCCTGACGGGCAACAGCGGAACCAAAGGATGAAGAACCGAGACGCGGGATATCAAGACCGGCATTGTCTGCCTGAGCCATGATCAGAGCGGCAGGAACCTGGTGGCTGATTGCGATAAGCCCGTCAGCATCAGAGCTCATGATCTGGTTGATGATCGGTCCGAACTGTTTTTCATCTGCATTGTGACCGTAAATGTTATTGGAAGCGACTTCGATACCCATGTTTTTCAGGGCAGCGACTGTCTGATCCTTGAGGCCTGTGCCGAAGGAGTCCGTGATGTGCAGAATAGCAGGTTTTTTCATTTTCAGGGTTTCAGTAGCGGCTGTCGCCAGCAGCTGACCGGATTTATCGTCGGTCATGCGGGCCTGCCACATGTAAGGGTTGTTTTCTTTGGGAATATTGGCGGATGAACCACCGGCCATAAACGGGATCATTTTTTCCTTGACTGTCGGTGAAACGCCGATGCAGTAAGCGGAATAAGTTGAGCCGAACATAGCGCTGATATTAGAGTTGTTGAGCAGCTTGGTCATCGCGTTAACGGAAGCCTGCTGGTTGTCAACTTCATCTTCCATTACCAGTTCGATTTGTTTGCCGAGCAGACCGCCGGCAGTGTTGATTTCTTCAGCGGCCAGTTTGGCGCCGTTGATTACATAATCACCAACCAGTTTATTGGTGCCGGTCATCGGCGCTGTTACACCGATGTAGATTTTGTCGAGCTTGTCATAAGGTCCGGTACCTGCTGTGGTTCCGCCGGTTGTGCCGGCAGTTGTGCCGGCAGTTGTACCGGCTGTGGTTCCGGCAGTTGTTCCGGCTGTAGTTCCGGCGGTGGTGCCGGTTGTGGTTGTAGCAGTTGTTGTGCAAGCTGTCAGCGCAAGCACGGCGACCAGGAGAATGGATAGAAATACACGTTTCTTCATTTGATTCTTCCTCTCTTGTTTTGGATTCTGACCCTCACGGGTCTGTGATTCTGAACTGTTTACATGACAATCCGTAGTTAACAGATCTGAATAGCAAGGTCATATTCAACTTGCTGTTTGATGGTCATTTTTACAAGCAAACAGATGCCTTGATTCAGTAATTATAGCAAATGGAACAAAGCAAGACAATAAATAAACGATTAACAGCGGTACAAGTAAACCGGTTGCGGTCGGCTGACTGCCGTTTTATGGTCTGTAATATTAAGCTTCGTGGCTTGAATTAAGCAGTGCTCTTCCTTATACTTGAGTGTGAATCAAATGAACAATTCACTCCGTCCGCAATACACGAAGCGGACATCTTTATTGCAATGAGAGGGGGCCAGCGCCAAGCGCGTTAAATTATGAAAGCATTGGTCAAGTACGAAGCCGGACCGGGTAATCTGGAAATCAGAGATATTCCCGAACCTGAGGCAGGTCCAGGCCAGGTAAAAATCGAAGTCAAGGAGGCAGGCATCTGCGGATCTGATCTTCATATTTACCACAGTGATATCGCAATCCCGGTAAATCCACCGGTAGTAATCGGTCATGAATTTTCCGGGGTAATCGCAGAGGTCGGCGAAGGAGTAACAGGCTGGCAGGTCGGCGATCGTGTCGTATCTGAAACAGCCTATCATTATTGTGGCGTCTGTGATTACTGCCGCGAAGGCTACTACAACCTTTGTGTAGAACGCCGTACACTCGGCTACTGGTTCAACGGAGTGTTCACAAAATATACAGTGGTGCCGGCTGGCCGCCTTCACCGGATTCCCGACAACGTCAGCTTCACAGCCGCGGCTATGACAGAACCGCTCGCCTGTGTAGCTCATGCTATCTTTGATCTTACTTCAATTAAACCCAATGACCTTGTACTTGTATCCGGCCCCGGTGCGATCGGCCTGATGGCTTTGCAGATCGCCAAGGCTTTCGGAGCCAAAGTAATTGTCAGTGGCACGAACGTTGATGCTGAACGTCTGAAACTGGCCAAAGAGCTGGGTGCTGACTACACTATTAACGTCCAGCAGGAAAGCCTGGCAGAGCGTATTAACGCCCTGACCAACAATTACGGCGCTAATGTCGTGCTTGAATGTTCCGGCAATGGCTTTGCTGTAGACGGCGCCCTGAACGTTGTCAAAAAGCGCGGCTATTTCACCCAGATCGGGCTTCCCGGTAAAAAGATCGAATTTGATATTGAAAAAGTCTGTTACAAAGAGCTGCATTTCTCCGGCTCGCTTGGTTCACGCAACCACAGCTGGCGGATGGCCCTCGGGCTTCTGGGCAGCGGTAAAGTAAACCTGGAACCGCTCGCTACCGTCAAACTGCCAATCACCGAATGGGAGAAGGCGTTCGACATGTTCGAGAAAAAAGAAGGTTTCAAACTGTTCCTGTTGCCGGTCGAGGACTGAACCAAGGTCGGCTTCCCAATAAATTCAATCCAATAAATTCGTGGAGGTAGTACATGGGCATTACAAATGAACGAAAAAAGGAGCTTTCCGATCTGGCCAACCAGATGCGGATTGACGTGCTGACAACGCTGCACGAAGCGCAGACCGGACATCCCGGCGGCTCACTTTCAGTCTGTGAGATTCTGATCTCACTTTTCTTTGAAAAAGCCAACGTTGATCCCAAAAATCCGCAATGGCCTGAGCGTGACCGCGTGGTTCTGACAAAAGGACACGCTGCCCCGATGCTGTATCGGGTTCTGGCAGAAAAAGGCTTCTTCCCTGTTGAAGAAATGAAAACACTGCGCAAGCTCAACACCCGTCTGCAAGGGCATCCGTCCGCCAAGGACACACCGGGAGTTGAACTGTCAACCGGCCCGCTCGGAATCGGCCTTTCAGCCTGTCTGGGAATGGCCACCGGTCTGAAGCTTTCAAAAATTGACAGCACGGTTTTCGCCGTCATGGGTGATGGCGAGCTCAATGAAGGAACAAACTGGGAGGCACTGATGTCAGCTCCCAAATTTAAAGCCGATAACCTGATCGCGATTGTTGACTATAACCGCGTCCAGCTGGACGGCACAATCGATGAAATTATGCCGCTGGATGATCTGGCAGCAAAATTCCGTGCTTTCAACTGGGAAGTGTCCGAATGCGACGGGCACGATATCGCTTCCATCTGCGATGCGATTGACAATGCCCGCACTAAAAACGGTGTGCCCAAAATTATCATCGCCCACACTGTCAAAGGCAAGGGTGTTTCGTTCATGGAAGGCGACAACAGCTGGCACGGCAAACCAATCGGAGACGCAGAATTTGCCAAAGCCATGCAGGAACTGGGAGGTAATGCCTAATGCCGCGCGCAATTAGAGATGTATATGGTGACATGCTG
>CAZOMW010000118.1:0-4242 GCA_964581135.1 uncultured Oscillospiraceae bacterium | reverse complement strand
TGTCTCACCGACTAAAGATGATGTTAAGCAGGCCGTAAAATCGCAGGATAAGGGACTTTTCCCAGGAGCCTTCTGCAAAATCATTCCCGACTTAGCCGGCAATCCCGAATATTGCACAGCTCTGCATGCTGACGGTGCCGGCACCAAATCCTCTGCAGCTTACCTTATGTATCGGGAAACCGGCAATCCGGACGCGTTCTGCGGTATTGCAACCGATTCTCTGGTCATGAATACTGACGATCTTCTTTGCATCGGCGCTACCGACAATTTTTATGTTTCCAACACAATCGGGCGAAATGCTCACCGCATTGATGCCAACTGCCTTTCAGCGATTATCAATGGCTATGATACTGCAATCAATCGCCTGGCAGACCTTGGAATAACTGTTACAATGACCGGCGGCGAAACAGCCGATGTCGGCGACCTGGTCCGCACCGTGATCTGCGACTCAACAGTTGTTGTCCGATTAAAGCGTTCAGATGTAATAACTACAGCTGATATCCGACCCGGACAGGTTATTGTCGGCCTGTCTTCCAGCGGCAGAACCAGTTATGAAGCAGCTGAAAACAGCGGCATCGGCTCCAATGGGCTGACTGCTGCCCGGCATCTGCTACTGCATTCAGATTATCGCAGACGTTACCCTGAAAGCTATTCGGATACTCTTGATTCCGCACAAGCATATTGCGGTAATTATCACCTGGAAGATCGCCTGCCCGGTTCAGAGCTGACTGCAGGCGAGGCGATTCTGTCACCAACCCGCACCTACTTACCGGTAATACGTGAACTATTAGCAGCTCATCGCACCGATATTGCAGCCATTATCCACTGTACCGGCGGCGGTCAGGTCAAATGTCGTGACTTCGGCAGCGGCCTGCGTTATGTCAAGGATAATCTGTTGCCTGTACCGCCGGTATTCGCCGCTATTCAGGAATCCGGTCAGATAAGCTCGGCGGAAATGTATCAGGTTTTCAACATGGGGCACCGGCTGGAACTTTACTGCACTGAAGCCAGTGCCGCTGACTTAATCGGGATCGCGGCCCGTTTTAATCTGGAAGCCCGGATTATCGGTCACGTAGAAGCATCACCGGATCCTGCGCGCAACGAAGTCATAATTAAAGCAGCCGGTGAAGAGCATCGGTATATATAAAATAGCGGCAGTGTTTTTCTTTACACATTCGCATCAATATGCTAGTATGTTTTGGTATCTGCCCCGGGTTAGGTTAGTTGGATTGTCCGCCCTTACGTAACCTGGAGGAATTAATATTAGGAGGATTCATGGACAAAGTACGCAAACAGGAACTTATTGGAACTTATGGCTTAAAAGAAGGGGACACCGGTTCACCGGAAGTCCAGATCGCCCTGTTAACAGAACGGATCAACCATTTGACAGAGCATCTTAAGATTCATAAAAACGATCACCACTCTCGTCGTGGTTTGCTGATGATGGTCGGTAAGCGTCGCGGTCTGCTCGATTATCTGACAAAAATCGATGTCACCCGCTACCGTACGATCATTGAAAAGCTTAACATCAGAAAATAAAGCGTTTAATAAGATGGTGAGCGGCAACCCGCTCACCATTTTCTTAAACCGCAAAGAAAAAACGGGGTAATCAGGCAGTAGAGGGTAGGTTGCGATACTGTAAGCACAGAATCGGAACCTACAAACTACCGCTGGACTGCCCGGGCACTGCCGATGCAAAGGATATCGGCAGCGAGCCAGATTAAGGAGGATCCCTTATGCAAAAAATCTTTGAAACCACTCTGGCCGGCAGGCCGCTGAAAATTGAAACCGGTAAACTGGCTCAGTTTGCCAATGGTTCGGTTCTGGTGCGTTACGGTGATACTGTAATTCTTTCAACTGCGACCGCCTCAACCTCACCTCGCCCCGGTATCGATTTCTTCCCGCTTAGCGTGGAATATGAAGAGAAGATGTACTCGGTTGGCAGATTTCCCGGCGGCTTTATAAAAAGAGAAGGCCGTCCGACTGAAAAAGCTATTTTGACCTCGCGAGCGATTGACCGTCCGATCCGCCCGCTGTTTCCCAACGATCTGCGTAATGACGTTTCCGTTGTTAACCTGGTTCTTTCAGTAGATCAGGACAACACCCCTGAAATAGCCGCCATGATCGGTACCTCAATCGCGGTTGCGATTTCCGACATACCCTGGAACGGCCCGATTGGCGGTATTAATATCGGTCTGATTGATGACGAAATAATCTTGAATCCCACCGAAGAGCAGCGCGCAAAAAGCCGTATGCAGGTTACTCTGGCCGGTACCCGTGACAAAGTCTGCATGATCGAAGCCGGTGCTGATGAAGTGCCGGATGAGAAAATGCTGGAAGCTATCATTCAGGGGCATAAAGAGATTCAGAGAACCTGCGATTTCATCAACGGCATCGTCGCTGAAATCGGCAAACCTAAGTTTACCTACGAATCCAATGCCCTGCCTGAGGGTGTGTATGAAGCTGTCAGAGAACTGGCTTTGGAAGATATGCGTGCTGCTGTACTCAATGAAAACAAAGCAGTGCGCGAAGCCAATACCAATGCTCTGAAAGCAAAAGTCGAAGAAAACTTCGCCGCGAATCACCCCGAGTGGGTTGACAGAGTCGGCGACGCTGTAAGCAAACTCGAAAAACAGGTTGTCCGCGATTATTTATTTAAAGAACACCGTCGGGTTGACGGCCGCGATCTTAATACAATCCGCCCGTTATCTGCAGAAGTCGGCCTGCTGCCGCGGGTTCACGGAACCGGTCTGTTCCAGCGCGGCCAGACACAGGTTCTGACAACCTGTACTTTGGCGCCGCTTTCCAAGGTTCAGCATCTGGACGGCATTGATACAGAAGACGAAAAGCGCTATATGCATCATTATAATTTCCCCGGCTACAGTGTTGGTGAAGCCAAGTCGCCGCGTTCACCGGGACGCCGCGAAATCGGTCATGGCGCTCTGGCTGAGCGTTCACTGGTCCCGGTGCTTCCTTCTGAAGCTGAATTCCCGTATGCCATTCGCTGCGTTTCTGAAATCACGATGTCCAACGGTTCTACCTCACAGGGTTCAGTCTGCGCCAGCACCTTGGCTCTGATGGACGCCGGTGTTCCGATTAAGAAACCGGTCGCGGGTATTTCCTCAGGCCTGATCGTCAATGAGAACGATGAGAACGACTACATTGTGTTCATGGATATCCAAGGAATCGAAGATTTCTTCGGTGACATGGACTTTAAGGTTGCCGGCACAGTCGACGTCTGCAGATTATCAACGATGTGCTGATTCCTTGCATTCCCGAACCGCACACCGAGCTTTCACCACATGCCCCGAAGATTATCCAGACTAAGATTCCGGTCGACAAGATCCGCGAAGTTATTGGTCAGGGCGGTAAAGTTATCAACCGCATTATCGAACTCACCGGGGTGGAAATTGACATCGAAGACGACGGCCGCGTATTTATCGCTTCCCCGAACTCCGAAGCGGCTGATAAGGCCATGGCGATTATCAACGGTATTGCCAAGGATCCTGAAGTTGGCTCAGTTTTTGATGGTGTTGTAACCCGCCTGATGACCTTTGGTGCCTTTGTCGAATTCCTGCCTGGAAAAGAAGGACTCGTCCATATTTCCAAAATGGCCTGGAACCGGGTTGATAAGGTTGAAGACGTTGTTAAAGAAGGTGACCCCGTTAAGGTTATGGTTACCGAAGTCGACAGCCAGGGCCGGATCAACCTTTCCATGCGTGATGTAATGGAAAAGCCGGCAGGCTATGTTGAAGGCAGTGACCGTGGTGGTGATCGCGGACCTCGCGGCGGTAGTGATCGTGGTGATCGTAGTGATCGCGGCCCACGTGAACGCGGCGGTAACCGTGGCGATCGCGGCCCTCGTGGTGGCGGCGACCGTGGCCCTCGTGGCGGCGTTGATCGCGGTCCACGTGACGGTGGCGATCGTAGCCCGCGCGGTGGTTCAGATAACAACGATCGCCCACCACGCAACAACGATGAGTTTATTCAGCGTTTGCCTGATGACCGCAATGAGCGCAGTTTTTAAGTCTGGCTGAACTTTCACTAAATAAAATCTAAAACTACAATAAGGGCATTTGCAAAACGCAGGTGCCCTTTTTGCTGTTGGTGCACAGGCTTAAATAACCACCAACAGCTTTTTGACAATATTTGCAAAAATAGGATATTTATTTAATCGAAACAGGGCTGCACAAGGGTGTTTGCTATTGACTTTCAGCCCGCTAATCCTTATCATTGGATAGG
>CAZOMW010000117.1:343-4303 GCA_964581135.1 uncultured Oscillospiraceae bacterium | reverse complement strand
GTATCATGATTGGAGCAATATTGCTTTTCTTATTGTTCACAATTCTGAGACCTGAGCGTTTCCCAACCTACGGCAATATCATGCTGATCGCCAAAAACTCTTCGATTCTGGCGATGGCTTCCATAGGCATGACGATTGTTGTGCTCACGTCACAGGTGGATCTGTCGATTGGTTCTACTATGTCGTTTGCCGGTGTACTTGTGACCGTACTTTACTCTGCCGGCGTACCTATCCTGGCAGCTGTTTTTATTGCTTTAATAGCTGGTATGGTCATCGGTTTAGTCAATGGAATATTTATCGCAAGATTTGGTTTTGACTACTGGCTTGTTTCTTTTGCTATGATGGGCATTGTCGCAGGGCTAGCGCTTGTTCTGGCAGATGGAAAGACAGTGGCCATTCAGAACGATTTCCTGAACTACTTTGGAAATCATACAATCTTTGGAATTAATATCTTCACCATTATTACTGCAATAATCCTCATCGTGATGATATTCGTGTTAAAGAAGACACGCTTTGGCTTAAACATTTATTCAATTGGCGGTTCTGAACAAGTTGCAACATTAAGTGGAATCAATGTCCTTTATAACAGAATTGGTGTTTATGTCCTGAGTGGTTTCTTTGCAGCTCTGGCCGGTATTTTCCTGACATCCATGGCTGCTTCAGCCAGTCCGATTGCCGGGTCTGATTACTCTTTCACCTCTATGGCTGCTGTTATTATTGGCGGCACAAGCTTCTCAGGCGGCAAAGGCGGTTTGACAGGAACAATATTCGGGGTTCTGCTGCTGAGGATACTGGCAAGCGGACTTAACTATCTGGGTTTGCCCGCTTCGGCGCAAAAAGCAATCATTGGATTCGTTATTGTATTCATACTTGTATTTGACGCCTTCAATACAAATTCGAGAAGAATCAAGGGGCAAAGGAGGAAGTACAGCTTTGAAAACACTAAAGAATAGAGCGTTTTTTTCGCGCCTGATATTCCTGTTTATTATAATAATCATGTTTACCATTATTGCACCGCCAGGATCATTCCTCAGTGCTAATAACTTATCAAATGTTATTCTTCAGCAGGTACCGCTGACTTTGCTGATGAGCCTCGGCATGACACTGGCCATCATTACAGGGGGCATTGACAAGTCAATGGGGTCTGTCCTGGTGCTGAGCACGGTATTGTCATCAAGGTTTATCAAGGACGATAATCTCCTGGTCGGAATCGTCGTAGCAATATCGGTCGGCGTTATCTGCGGATTGTTGAATGGTGTACTAATCACAAGGGTTGGCGTATTTCCTTTCATTGCCACTTATGGTGTTGAGAATGTTGCTCTCGGAATTGCCCTGATATACACGGGTGGCAGATATATTTATGACTTCCCAAGCCGCTTCCGCAATATTTTCAACGGTGAGGTAATGGGAATACCTTCAATATTCCTCATCTCCATGGTTGTATTTGTCGCAATCTTCTTAATGGAATCAAGCTCGGTATTTGGCAAAAAGATTCATAATGCCGGTTATAACCTCAACGCGACAATCTTATCCGGAATCGATGCTAAATCCGTTGTAACAATAGTTTATATGATCAACGGTGCGCTTGCAGCACTGACCGGCATCCTGTACATGGCAAGGCTAAATGCCGCAGATCCTAACATCAGTTCCCAATTCACTTTGGATTCTATTGCTGCGACATTAATCGGTGGCACTAGCTTTGGCGGCGGCAAGGGCTCTGTTCTTAATACAATAGTCGGCACCATGATTGTCGTATTCATCCAAAACGGAATGAATATTCTTAAGGTACCTGCGACATGGTCCCAGGCAGTTGTTGGCGGCATTATTTTCCTTTCAGTCTTGATGGAGGTTGGAAAGAATAAGAAGCCGAAAATTCTTAGCAAAATGACAGCTAAGGCAAATATCGCAAAATAACGAACTGGTAAATATTCCTGACAGTAATTCAAGGAGGGTAAAAGAATGTACGTAATCGATGCACACACACATCTGGGTGTTGAACGCCTTTGGAATCATGACATGAAGCTGGCAGAACTGTTGGCTTACATGGAAAAGTACAATATCGACACTTCAATTGTTCAACCGCAGGCGGGTGTTAAGGATGCTGTTGCTGATCACAAGATGATCGCGGACGCCGTAGCTGCCAATCCCGGCAAGCTTTACGGTATGGCCGATTTTAACCCGGTAGAGTTCGAGGAAGATTATTTCAAGTTGAATAAATGGGCTGTTGATGAGCTTGGATTCATTGGAATCAAACTCCATACGCATGGCCACTCAGTAGCTTCAAATTCAAAATATGGCGAAAATGCTTTTAAGGCAGCCCAGGAAAATAAAGTTCCCCTGATGATTCATACGGGCAAAGGTGTGCCTGCTGCCCTTCCTTCGCTGGCTATTCCAATGGCCATGAAGTACAAAGATGTGCCGGTAGTGCTGGCTCATGCCGGAACAGCGATGTATGCAGCTGAAGCTATAGTGGCTGCACAGGTTTGCGAAAATATTTTTCTGGAAACATCATGGATTCCCTCTACTGATCTACGCCGGATGCTAAATGCGATCGGTCCCGAAAAGCTGATGTTCGGTACTGATCTGTTCCTCAATATTGAAATGAGTTTTGCTTCATATAGCGCTTTGTCATTGACCGATTCTGTTCTTGAACAATGCATGAGCAAAACAGCTAAAACAGTATATAAAATTTAAGAATAAACATTAATTATTAAATGATTCGGAAGTATCCAGCAGCAATTTTAAGGAGATTAAAATGCTTAACAAATTTCAACCTGCAAGTAGACTCGATAATGTGTTTTTCTCACCAGTGCGTGCAGTTCTCGAAAAAGCAAACGCGATGGCGGCATCTGGTCGGGAAATCATCCATATGGAAATTGGAGAGCCTGATTTTGATACGCCGAAAGCAATTGTAGATGAAACAGTACGTGCTTTAGTGGATCGTAAGCTAACTCATTATGGATCAAACCGTGGATCACTCCTCCTTCGCGAAACGATTGCGGCTGGTATCAAATCCGCATACGGTGTTGATTTTAACCCGCAAAATGAAGTGCTGATAACGGTGGGAGCTGCTGAGGCACTATATGACATTATTCTTTCTTTAGTAAATGAAGACGATGAAGTAATTATTCTCACACCCGCGTTTATGAACTATGAAAACGATATTTTGATGGCTGGCGGCCGTTGTGTGAAAGTCGCTTTGCGTGAAGCCGACGATTTTCAGATCAACAGGGATAAGATCGAGAAAGCTGTTACTGAGAAAACAAAATTAATTATTATTAATAATCCGCATAATCCAACGGGTACAGTATTAAACAGAGAAAGTCTGCAAACCGTAGCGGATATTGCGATCAAACACAATCTTCTGGTCGTTTCCGATGAAGTATATTCAAGAATGGTTTATGGCGATTCAGAGTTTATTCCAATGTTCAGTCTAGATGGCATGAGAGACCGTACACTCACTGTTAACGGCTTTTCCAAAGCCTATTCAATGACCGGCTGGCGTGTTGGCTATATTACGTGCGATGAACGTTTTATGCCCGGTATTTTAAAGGTTCACCAGTATACAACCACCTGTGCACCAACTTTTATTCAGGAAGGCCTGGCATTGGGAATGAAGCAGGAAAGCTGTGAACGTGACGTTGAGCAAATGATTTCTGAGTTTGATAACCGCCGTCGTTTTATGCTGGACGCGCTCAGTGAGATGCCCGGCATATCATGCCCAACCACTGAAGGAGCATTTTATATCTTCATAAATGTTTCCGGCACAGGCTTAACAGGTGCATCATTTGCCGAAAAACTTCTAGAGGAAAAAGGTATTGCCACAGTTCCTGGGGTTGCGTTCGGAAGCGACTGGAATGACTACATCCGGATTTCTTATGGAACAGATATGGCAAATCTGGAATCAGGAGTTAAGCTTTTGCAGGAATTCGTTTTATCTATAGTAACTAACAAAAAACA
>CAZOMW010000117.1:0-333 GCA_964581135.1 uncultured Oscillospiraceae bacterium | reverse complement strand
ATAGTCAAAGAGAAAGGACAAATACTTATGTTACCGATTGGAAAACCCTTAGTTAATAAGGTAAAAGCCAGATTGAAAAACGGAGAAAAACTTCTAGGAGCCTGGACACAGCTCTGTTCCCCGATGTCTGCGGAAATTATGGCACGCGCTGGTTTTGACTTTGTATGTGTGGACATGGAACACGCTCCCGGAGACCACCTGACCCTGTTGTCTCAGCTGCAGGCGATGGCCCAGTACGAAGCGCTGCCTGTTGTCCGTATTCCCTGGAATGACTTTGTAGATATTAAGCGCACTCTCGATGTCGGTGCACTTGGCATCCATGTACCATACGTA
>CAZOMW010000116.1:0-4326 GCA_964581135.1 uncultured Oscillospiraceae bacterium | reverse complement strand
ATTGAAAAAGACTCCGCCATCAATGACGAAATCGACCGGATGCGTCACTCGGCCACGGCTTCTCTGATGGAACGCCGTGATGTAATTGTTGTCGCCAGTGTTTCCTGCATCTACGGCATCGGCAGTCCGGCAGACTACAAAGACCTTATGGTTCATCTGCGCCCCGGAATGAGAAAGGACCGCGATACAGTTATTCGCGAACTGATCGATATTCAATTCGTGCGCAACGATTTCGAGACAAAACGCGGCAGTATTCGTGTCCGCGGCGATACGATCGATATTTTTCCCACCAACTCGGAAGAACTGATAACGCGTGTCTCCTTCTTCGGCGACGAAATTGAAAAAGTTTCGGAGATAGATCGCCTCAGCGGTCGAGTCAAAGCTGTCCGTACCTACGCTTCAATCTATCCTGCCTCCCACTACGCGACAACTGATGCCAACATGAAACGGGCTATTGCCTCGATAGAGGCAGAGCTGGAGCAACATCTGGCCTTTCTGAGGGGCGAAGGCAAGCTGATGGAAGCCTACCGGCTGGAGCAGCGCACCCGCTATGACCTGGAAATGATGGCTGAAACCGGTTTCTGCAAAGGCATTGAAAACTACTCGCGCCACATGGACGGCCGCGCTCCCGGCACCCCGCCCAACACACTGATCGACTTCTTTCCTGAAGATTACCTGCTGTTTATAGATGAATCGCACGTCACTGTGCCGCAGATCGGCGCCATGTACAATGGCGACCGCTCACGCAAGGCCGCCCTGATTGAATATGGTTTCCGACTGCCTTCGGCACTCGATAACCGGCCGCTGCAGTTTGAAGAATTTGAAGAGCGGATGGGGCAGACAATGTTCATCAGCGCTACGCCTTCCAAGTACGAGGCTGCACATGCAGAGCAGGTGGCAGAGCAGGTGATCAGGCCTACCGGTCTGCTCGATCCGATTGTTCATATCAGGCCGGTTGAAGGCCAGATAGAGGATCTGCTGACAGAAATCCGCGCAACTACTAAACGCGGCGAACGCAGCCTGGTGCTGACCCTGACCAAGAAATTCGCCGAGGATCTGACAGCTTTTTTACAGGAAGAAAATATTCGCGTCAAATACCTGCATTCAGATATCTTCACAGTCGAGCGGATGAAAATCCTGCGCGACCTGCGGCACGGCGCTTTCGACGTTCTGGTCGGCATCAACCTGCTGCGGGAAGGGCTCGACCTGCCGGAGGTTTCGCTGATCGCGATCCTGGATGCTGACAAAGAAGGCTTCCTGCGCTCGACAACTTCGCTGATTCAGATCATCGGCCGTGCCGCCCGCAACGTCAACGGCCGGGTTGTGATGTACGCCGATAATATAACCGAATCGATGCAACGGGCGGTTGCCGAAACCAACCGCCGCCGCGGTATTCAGGAAAAATTCAACGCCGAAAACAACATCACGCCGACCAGTATCCGGAAAGATATCCGCAACGTGCTCGACACGATTGCCGAAGCGGCCGCCGAAGAAGGCCTGCCCGAGGTTGTACAGGATGAACTTGTGGCCGGTAAGGTTGAGAAGCTCAACGAACCGGAGCTGGTCAAGCTTTCCACCCGCCTGGAAAAGGAAATGAAACAGGCTGCCAAAGACCTGGCCTTCGAAGAAGCCGCCCGCCTGCGCGATCTGCTGATTCTGATCCGCGGCAGGATAAGCGAGCTGCGGGCAGCGGCTTCAGGAAAGTGAAACGGATGCGGCAACGGCAATGTGCGCCACGTTCTTTGATTTTCTGCAACATATCCTGATAAACACTCCAAAAGTGTCGTTCTGATATACGCTACCAATACTGTCAGCCTATACTCGACAAATGCTTGAAAACAGGATGAGTGTCGACTATAGACAGACACCCGAAAAAGCAACGCTGGCGACTGGTTCTGATATAATAAGCACAACAGTTTAAGCCGTTGATTAACTTAATTGAGTTAGGAAATAGCCAATTGAAGCAACTGAACAGGAGGAAGATCCTATGTCCATTGCCACAGAACGCTATCAACTATGGATATCGGACCCGGCCTTCGACGAGGAAACCCGTCGGGAGCTGCTGGCAATCCGGGAAGACACAAAAGAAATTGAAGATCGTTTTTATAAAAACCTCGAATTCGGAACCGCCGGTTTACGCGGCATCCTCGGCGCCGGCACCAATCGGATGAATTTTTACACCGTCGCCCGGGCTACAGAAGGCTTTGCCCGTCATCTCGACACCCTGGGCAACGCTTTTAAAAATCGCGGCATAGTTATTTCTTATGACTCGCGCCTCTTCTCAAAAGAGTTCGCCCAGTTGTCAACGCAAATTTTCGCCGCCCACGGCATCAAGGTGCTGTTGTTTGACGAACTGCGCCCGGTGCCGATGATCAGCTTCGCGATCCGCTACTACGAAGCCGCGGCCGGTGTCATGATCACAGCCAGCCACAATCCGGCCAAATACAACGGCTACAAGGCTTATGGGGAAGACGGCGGCCAGCTGCCGCCGGACGAAGCCAGCGGTGTCAGTAAATGTATGGACGAGGTGACTGACATTGCCCGTATTCCCCGGCTAAGAATGGAGGAAGCGCGCGCCCGCAAGCTGCTGGTGGATATCGGCCCTGAAATCGACAAAGCCTATAACGACATGCTGCTCGATCTGCGGATCGATACAGAGGTTGTCGAACGCCACAAGGATATGAAAATTGTATATTCGCCATTACATGGCAGCGGCAACAAACCGGTACGACGCATACTCGCCAGCATGGGCTTCGAAGCGGTAATGGTTGTGCCGGAACAGGAAAAACCGGACGGCAATTTCCCCACAGTCGAGTTCCCTAATCCGGAGGAACGTTCCGCCCTCAAGCTGGCCATCGAGCTGGCAGAGCGCGAATCTGCCGACCTGGTTATCGCCACCGACCCGGATGCCGACCGTACCGGCCTGTGTGTGCGTACTGCCGAAGGCGAGTACGAGGTTCTCTCCGGCAATCAGATCGGCCTGCTGCTGATGGATTACATCCTCGGTGCCAAAACCCGTGCCGGCATCTTGCCGCCCAATTCCTTCTGCATCACGACAATTGTTTCCACCAAACTGACCCGCCGGATCGCCGAGCATTATAAGGTCGACCTGTACGAAACGCTGACCGGCTTCAAGTTTATCGCCGAGCTGATCAAGGATCTGGATGAGAACGGCGACGGCCACTTCCAGTTCGGTTTCGAGGAAAGCTTCGGCTACCTCGCCGGCCGCGATGTCCGCGACAAAGACGCCATTGTAACTTCAATGCTGATCGCCGAAATGGCCGCTGCCGCCGCCGACCGCGGCTGGACGCTGCACGACGCGCTAAACGATCTTTACAAGCGTTATGGGCAGGCCGCCGAATTGACAATCTCAATTGTCCGGGAAGGTAAAACCGGCCTCGAGCTGATCCGCAACGGCATGAGCGCACTGCGCCAGGAAGGCATCCTGAAGCTGCCGGGTGTGCCGATTATCCAGATGACCGACTACCTTACCCATACAGTGCGCACCGTTGACGGTGAACTGCTGGCGGCGCCGGATCTGCCGCCTTCGGATGTTCTGATCTACACGCTCGAAAACGGCATCGACTGGTTCTGCGTCCGGCCTTCCGGGACTGAACCAAAAATAAAAATCTACTTCGGATTCTATGGCGAAGACAAAGCCGAGCTCGAGGCGCGCCTGAAACAGACCCGCGAAACAGTAGAAGCATACATCCGCACCAAACTCTGAGGATCAACGCTGCTGCAGCAGACCTGAGCTCGCGCCGCACTCTCAATCGATTTACGAAAGGCACCAAACCACGCCATGGCGTTCACACATCTGCATCTGCACACCGAATACAGCCTGCTGGACGGGGCTATCCGTCTGCGCGATCTGCCGGGCCGCCTGCGCGAACTGGGCATGGACGCCTGCGCCATTACTGACCACGGCGTTCTTTACGGCGTAATTGATTTTTATAATGCCTGCCTTAAAGAAGGCATCAAGCCGATCATCGGCTGCGAAATGTATGTAGCGCCGCGCAGCCATACCGATAAGGAGACAGGGCTCGACAAAGAGCCCAGTCATCTGATTCTGCTGGCTGAGAACGAGCAGGGCTACAAAAACCTGATGAAGCTGGATTCAATTGCCTTTCTGGACGGCTTTTATTATCGGCCGCGGGTTGACCACGAGCTGCTGCGAAAATACAGCGACGGACTGATTGCGCTTTCAGCCTGCCTGAGCGGCGAAATTCCCCGCGCCATTTTGAACCGCGATCTCGAAGGCGCCAGGCAGTTGGCGCTGGAATATGACGCCATTTTCGGGCGCGGCAACTTCTACCTGGAGCTGCA
>CAZOMW010000115.1:2910-4372 GCA_964581135.1 uncultured Oscillospiraceae bacterium | reverse complement strand
ACGAACTGGCTGCTGAACTTACTTCGGCAACCGGTCAGGAGATCAGGGTTGCAATCCCCGGTCATTATCAGCGCGGCGGACATCCTTCTGCTTATGACCGGGTATTGGCCACCCGTTTCGGCACTGCAGCCGCAAAGCTGGTCTACGAAGGCAATTTTGGCTATATGGTTGGTATGCATGGCTATGATATAGAGCCTGTGCCGCTTTCTGAAGTGGCTGGCAAGCTGAAGCTGGTTCCGGCTGATTCAAAGATTGTAGCGAGCGCCCGCGCCATTGGAACTTCTTTTGGAGACGCACTGCCGAAACCGTTAAAATCGCGTCGTTAAGACTTTCAACGCGTAATCACAGTTGGCAGCTGCACCCACAGATACTGAGAAACATGCCGACTGCTTAGTGTATTGCCCAAAAGTGCATAGATCAGGAGGTGAGTCAATTTGGCACGGAAGAAGCGTTATGCCGCTATTGATGTTGGCTCGCATGAGATACGTCTTTATATAGCTGAACTGCCGGAGCGCTCGTTGCCAAGGGTCGTCGAAAAGGTGAGGAGAACTCTTTCGCTTGGTTCCGACACCTATAGTACCGGGGCTATCAGCCACTCGCTCGCAGCTGATTGTATTTCCATACTTAGCGGCTTCACGGAAAAATTCAGCGAATATAATGTTCAGAAAGTATTCGCAGTTGCCACCAGCGCTTTCCGGGAAGCTGCAAACAGTACCTTTGTTATTGATCAGATTCAACGCCAGACCGGCATCCTGGTTGAAGTTCTGACAAACGCCGAAGAAAAGTATTTCCATACGATTGCGCTCGCCGAACTGATGCCTGAATTTGAGGATCTGATTCGGCAGGGGACAATGATTGTAGATATTGGCTCCGGCAGCATTCAGGCTACTGCCTATGACCATGGCGATTTTCTGTTCAGCCAGAACATGCTTCTGGGATCGCTGCGTATCAGGGAGCTGCTGGCTGATCTGAAGCGCCTGACCTCGGATTACGCGGCCTTGCTGGAAGAGTATATTTCCAGTGATCTCGATAATTACCAGGCACTCGAACCCAAGAACATGTCCTATAAGCATATGATACTTCTTTGCGGCGATTTACCGTATCTGGCCCGCATGGCCGCGGCTCTTAAACCAGGGGCAGCTGATCATAATTATTTCAGTCGTGAAGCCTTCGAGCTGGTCTATCAGCGGTTGCTGAACGATCAGCCGCTTAGCTTGACTCTGGATTTTGATATTCCGACTGAAAATGCGACGCTGTTGCTCCCGACTGCAATGATAATCCACAAGCTGTTCAAATTCACGGGCGCTCCCGGCTTTCATATGCCAAAAGTGTCTCTCAGTGACGGGCTGCTGTTGGATATGGCAATGAACCAGGCTGATTACCGTCCTAAATATGACCAGACCCGCGATATCATTTCTGATTGCCAACAGGTAGCCAGTCGTTTTCGTATCGACCGCAAGCA
>CAZOMW010000115.1:0-2899 GCA_964581135.1 uncultured Oscillospiraceae bacterium | reverse complement strand
TGAAAAATCGGCTTTGAAAATATTTGATGCCACTTCACGCCTGCATCGTCTCGGTCCCCGTTCCAGATTACTGCTTCAGCTGGCAGCAATCCTGCATGACAGTGGCAAGTACATCAACATGACAAGACATGATGTCAGGTCATACAACATCATAATGTCCTTGGAATTAATCGGTTTGTCAGCTGTTGAGCGCAGGATTACAGCTTTTACCGCCCGTTTCCACAGTGATTACAGTGACTTGACATTGGATAGCAATTTTATGGCTTTACCGGAAGCGGAAAAGCTTCATATCTCTAAACTGGCGGCGATTCTGCGGCTTGCCAACGCCATGGATACCGGTCACCAACAGAAAATCAGAGATCTTGAGATTCAAATTGATGCGCGGAAGCTTACTCTGGTTGTAAGCAGCAATCGGGACACTATGCTGGAGCAATGGTCAATCGCCCGCAGCGGACAGCTGTTCCATACTGTCTATGGGCTCTCACCAGTTATTAGAATTCGCAGGAGGCATTACTAATGTGGAATCAAGACAGCATTACAATTCCATACACCCCGATACAGGCTGCAGACAAATCCGGTAAAGGCTCGGGCAAGAAACAAGATGAGCGTAAATCGGCAAATAAAGACGGAAAACCCAAACTGCCCGTACCGGATCTTTTTATCAACCGTGAGCTGAGCTGGCTGGATTTTAATGATCGGGTTCTGGACGAATCACGACTCAGAGAAAACCCGTTGCTCGAGCGGGTAAAATTTCTGGCAATCACCTGCTCCAATCTTGATGAGTTTTTCATGGTCAGGGTTGCCTCCCTTAAGGATATGGCCCATGCCGGTTACGAAGGGCTTGACCCGGCCGGACTCAGCGTTAAGGATCAGCTGACCGGAATTGCCGGCAAAACTCACAAAATGGTGCGTAAACAATATTCTACCTATAGCCGAATCCTTTTTGACGAGATGAAGGAAGCAGGCATATATATCCGTCCGATTTCTGAAGTAAATTCCGCCGGTTTGAAATATCTTGACAATTATTTCAGTCAGATCATTCATCCTGTGCTGACACCACTTGCGGTTGATGTTTCGCGCCCGTTTCCTTTGATCAGCAACCGCTCACTTAATATTATCTGCAAGCTTCATCCACCGGAGCTGGAAAAAGACGCCGAGCCGAGCATAGCGGTGGTTCAGGTGCCGGCCGGGTTGTCGCGTCTGGTATCAATACCGGGGAACAGCGAGGGCAGCAGTGAATTTGTCCTGTTGGAAGAAGTTGTGAAGCGCAATCTTGGTGAACTGTTTCGCGGTGCTACTATTATTTCAGCCGGCTGCTTCCGGATTATGCGTAATGCCGATCTGGATATTGACGCTGAAGAGGCCGCCGACCTGCTGAATGAAATTGAAAAACAAGTGCGAAAGCGGCAGTGGGGAGAGGTTATCCGGTTAGAGACAGAATCCAGCCTGCCGGAAGACCTGCTGGACCAGCTTTGTTCTGTGCTGCAGCTGAAAAGCGAGGATATTTACGAAATTAACGGACCATTGGACCTCACTTTCCTGTTTAAGATCGCATCTCTCGAAGGGTATCCACACTTGCGTTTCGAACCTTTTACTGCACCGGCTGACCCGGATCTGATGGCTGATCCATTCGAAACAATCCGTGCCGGCGACCGGCTGCTGCATCACCCTTATCAGAGCTTTGAACCGATCACCGAACTGCTGCGCCGGGCTGCCTCGGATCCACATGTTCTGGCGATCAAGCAGACTTTATACCGGGTCAGCGGCGATTCTCCTATTATCCACAGCCTCACCCAGGCGGCTGAAAACGGTAAACAGGTTATGGTCCTGGTTGAGCTGCAGGCCAGATTTGACGAGGCAAATAACATCAACTGGGCACGTCGGCTTGAGCAGGCCGGCTGCCACGTGATTTACGGTCTGGTTGGCCTTAAAGTACACAGCAAAATCACTTTGATCGTCAGGGAAGAAGAAACCGGCATACGGCGCTACATGCATCTGGGCACGGGAAACTATAACGACCAGACGGCAAAAATATACTCGGATTTAGGTTTACTTACCTGCTCCGAAAGCTTAGCTGCCGATGCCACTGAGTTTTTCAACATGATCTCAGGTTACTCGGCACCGCTAAGCTGGAGAAGTCTGGCAGTGGCGCCTTTCTGGCTGCGCCGCGAATTTGAGCGTTTGATTGAGCAGGAGACTGTACATGCAGCAGCAGGCCGGCCGGCGAGGATTATAATCAAGATTAACTCACTGGTTGATCCTGAAATGATTTCGCATCTTTACCGCGCTTCCCGGGCCGGCGTGAAAATAGACCTCATCGTGCGGGGAATCTGCTGTTTGCGGGCCGGTGTACCCGGCTTGTCAGAAAATATTACCGTGCGCTCAATTGTCGGCCGCTTTCTGGAACACGCACGAATTTATCTGTTCCACAACGATGGTCAGAATGATCTGTTCCTTTCCAGCGCTGATCTGATGCCGCGTAACCTCGATCGCCGTGTTGAACTGCTTTTCCCGATTGAAGACAAAACGGCTTTTGACAGCCTGATTAATCTGCTTGAGCTTCAGTTGAGTGATACTGAACGCTCGCGCATAATGGACCCGGAAGGTGTTTATCATCCGGTCGACAGACGCGGTAAACCGATTGTTGACTGTCAGCAGACCCTGATTGAGCAGGCACAGCAACAGAATAAAGAGCTGCGGGCTGCCTCGGCAGAAATCAGGTTCCAGCCTGTATTTGGCGATGATCCTTCGCTGCCTGTGAGTCCGTTTGTAACTGATTATTCACTGGATAACGACAACTGAACCGTGTACAATCTGGTATGCCGCCTTTTATGCCGCTCAATCAAGCGGTGTAATTAACCTGACAGATAAGCGGTGTAATTAACCTGACAGATAAGCG
>CAZOMW010000114.1:0-4501 GCA_964581135.1 uncultured Oscillospiraceae bacterium | reverse complement strand
TGTTCAGCTTCGGCATCAACCAGCAGCAGAACAATATCGGCATCGTCAACGGTGCGGGCAATAGCGTCAGCCATCACCTTGCCGAGTTTATCCTGCGGCCGTAACAATCCAGGTGTATCCACTAGAATTATCTGACCGTTCGGTTTATTGATGACAGCCCGGATTGTAGTGCGTGTGGTCTGCGGTTTAGGTGAAGTTATCGCCAGATCCATGCTGGCAAGCTGGTTGATCAGAGTCGATTTGCCAGCGTTGGGTCGCCCTGTTATGGCCACGAACCCGGATCGGAAATCACCGCTGTTCTCAGGCTGGTTTATCAAAGCGTCATTCATCGATTCATTAATTGAATCCATTGGTTTTACCTCATATATATTCATTGTTTGTGATTTGTTTCAGCGCCCCAGCCCCAGCGGTTCTAAAACAGATTCCGCCAGCTCCTGCATCCTTGTTTCCTGGAAACGGTTCTGATGATCATAGCCAAGCAGGTGCAACAGACCGTGTAACAACAGAAAGGCTGCTTCTCGTTCGAGGCTGTGTCCGTATTCGGTCGCCTGTTCAATAGCTTTATCCGGGGAAAGAAACAGCTCGCCCAGAAAAAGGACTTTGCTGCCGTCTGCCTGAAATTCAATATCAGCATCTGAAATCGGTGCTGACAACTTGCCTTCAGTGAAATCCAGCATCGGGAATGAAAGTATATCCGTCAGGGCATCCACCTCGCGCTGTTCGCGGTTGATCCGGCGCATAACAATCGGACCGGCCAGCGTAACGCAAAGCGACACAGGCATTTTCAGCTGTTTCAGTGCTTCCAGGCTTTCTCCGGCAGCGTCAAAAACACGCTGTGCCAGCTGGCGGTAGCTTTTGGCATCAAAGCGCTGTTGCCGGTTGTGAAACTGGATGTTCATCATCAGGATATTTGATCCTTTCATGGAAATGTCCTGCATAAACCTGCAGAATTGCCTGGATAATCTTTTCGACGTCACGGAAAGAAAGTCCGGATTGAATTAACTGGTCCTGATCCGTTTTGGTTTTAATAATTTTTCGAATTAGTACTTCCGCATCTTCTACGTTGGTAATGCCCGTTGATTTCATCGCTGCTTCGATTGAATCAGCCAGCATTACAACTGCTGATTCGCGCGATGTTGGTATCGGGTTGGTGTACTGGTATTTTTCCAGTTCAGGCTGCGGCTCGCCCGTTTCTTCTGCCAGCTTTTGAGCCTTGCGGTAAAAATAAGCCTGCGCAGTAGAGCCATGGTGTTCATGGATAATCCGCAAAATAGCCGGCGGCAGCCGATAGCGGCGGCCCAGACGCACACCGGCATCAGGATGAGCCAGGATAATTTCCGCGCTCTGTTCCGGCTGCATTTTATCGTGCGGGTTAACGCCTTCCTGGTTCTCAGTGAACATTATCGGGCTGTCCAGTTTTCCGATATCGTGATAATACGAAGCAACACGGGCCAGCATGGCGTTGGCACCAATCGCTGTCGCGGCTGAATCCGCCAGATTCGCAACCATCATACTGTGCTGTGAGCTGCCGGGTGCCTCTACAAACAGGCGGCGAAGCAAAGGATGCCCAGGCTGCGAAAGCTCGATTAAACGCAGAGGTGAAACGGCATTGAAGGCCATTTCAAACAACGGCATAATGCCGATCGCCGAGATAACTGAAAGCGCGCCGGCTAAAGCTGCATAACCGCTGTCGAGTGTAATCCGGGTCCAGTCCTGCTCCATCATCAGGCCGTAGGCCAGCGCGGTCAGCATCATTGAACCGCTGGTAGTAAGAATAATAACTGCGTGGTTGTTTTTCAGCGTAACACCTTTGGTAAATAACGACGCTACCAGCAAACCGCTGACTGCGACCATCAGGAATGCAGGGTCGAAACCGGTCATCGGCAGAATAATCAGGCTTAGCAGCAGGCTGAGTACCATTGATGTACGGAAGCCGAAATAAGCTGTAATCAGTACAGCCGCAAACCCGATCGGCGGGGTCAGCGGTGATATCCGGGTGGTGTAGGCAGAAACAAGCAGCGGCAACAGCAGAATTAAAAGCAGCGCCAGCCGATCTCGTGGTTGTTTGAAAGTTTCGTCTTCAAAACGTCGAATATAAGCTACACCGATCAGGGTTGCCAGGATAACCAGAATAGCGATGCCGACAAGATCCTGCGAGGACACCTGACTGTCTTCCAGCAAATCGAGACTGCGCAGCAGCTGATATTTCTCTGAAGTGATAATCTCACCCTGACTGACAACGCGGTTGCCGCGCTCAATCATTACCGGGTTGTTCTGTACCCGGTCGTAGGCGGCCTGACGGGCATTCGCGGTTGCGGCTTCATCAAATACGACATTGGGCTTGAGGAACAGAGCCAGAATGCGGCCGACTACTGCAGCGTCCTCCTGATAATAGGTCAGCGAGGCTCTTAAATTATTTATTTTCTGGGAAAGTGATGATTGCAGCTGGGCCGAATCAAGTGTCTCAGACATAACCAGCGAGGTAATGGTCTTTGCCTGGCCGCGAATACTGACATAACGGCCTTCATCAAGAGAAGCCAAAAGCAGCGCGTCATCAGATGTTATCACCACCTGATAATACTGGCTGGCCATCAGGCTGATCCGGTCAGCTGTCTGCTGACGGGCCTGACTGGCGGCAGCCTGGGCTGCTGCCACTTCGGTCGGAGTGCTGCCGGGTTCTGCTGCCGGCGGGAGTGTCGCAGAAGCTCTGATCGAATCAACTTCATTGAAAAAAGTTTCGACGTTGAACCGCACCTTGTCCGAAATCGAGACTGAACGCAGCATAACCGGAGCCACTTCGGCCGCGGCTTTCTGAGAGCGAAGATCAGTTTCGGTTTTATCGCGAATGCTGCGCTGAGCTACAATGTCATAAGGGCTGGCGTCACCAATAGCCAGCGAATATTTTTCCGGCCGGGACGAATAGTAAACAAACAGAATCAAAAAGATCATACCGGCGATCAACATAATCGCTGGTATCGCTTTTTTCAAAAGCTGTTTTCTCCCTTTCACGCGTTTCCTCCTTTGGCGGCTTTTTCGTAAGCCCGGATAATTCGCTGAACCAGCGGGTTGCGGACCACGTCGCGCTGGGTTAACTCTACAAACTCCAGACCTTCGACGTCCCGCAGGATACGGCGGGCCTCCTTGAGACCGGATTTTTTATCCGGCGGCAGGTCGATTTGCGTAATATCGCCGGTTACGACAGCCTTCGAATTATAGCCAAGCCGGGTAAGGAACATCTTCATCTGTTCCGGCGTCGTATTCTGGGCTTCGTCCAAAATTATAAAAGCTTCATCCAGAGTGCGACCCCGCATATAAGCCAGCGGTGAAATCTCGATCAGGCCTTTATCAAGGTTCTTCAAATACTGTTCACTGCCCATCAGCTCATAGAGAGCGTCATTCAGAGGGCGCATGTAAGGATCAACTTTACTCTGCAGATCGCCCGGCAAAAAGCCCAGCTTTTCTCCTGCTTCAACAGCCGGTCGAGTGAGAATTATCCGGCTGACCTGATGAGCCCGGAAGGCGTTTACGGCCATAGCCACTGCCAGAAAAGTTTTGCCGGTTCCGGCCGGGCCAATGCAAAATGCGATATCATTCCTGCGGATCGCTTCTACATAGCGTCCCTGCCCTACCGTTTTACTGTGAATCGGTCTGCCCTTGGCAGTTACACAAATATAATCAGGCGAATAGGCCTTAACCTGCTCGAGGTTGCCGCCGCGGGCAGCATCGGCCAGATAAGTGACAAGCTGCAGGGTAATAGGCTGGCCGGCCCGATGCAGTTCAATCAACCGTTCGAGCACACGGCTGGCTTTTTCAATGTTATCGTCATCGCCTGTAACAGTAATACCTGTATCAGATAATTCTATACTAACCATCAGCAGTGTGCCCAGCAAATTAAAATTGCTGTTGAGGCTGCCCATCAGGGCCTGACCTTCAACCGGGCTGGCTAAGGTAACTGATTTTTCCATTCGTCTCCTTTATTCGACAGCGTTCAGCAGATCAAGACGGAAAGCGATGCTGTCTTCACTGAGTGCCGGCAAAGTTACCTTGCCTGCGAACTCGAAGTCGATTTCAAACTGATCATTACGGGCAGCAGCATCAGCCAGAATCGAATCTGTGATGCCGTTTATATAGGGTTTAAAATAGTCATTCTTTTTGGGATCCGCAATAGCCTTGATCTCGAAGACGCCCTGACGGCCGTAGCTGTTGCCGTTAATGATTATTGAGCCGCCGCTGACCCGGATTTCGGACATTGCTACCATTCTTTCCTGGTTTATCGAAATCGCCTGGGCGCCAAGGGCGCGCAGCTCGTTAATATACTGGCGCAGTATGCTGTCGCGAATCTGAGTGTCGCCGTTACAGACAATTGTAATCCGGAGTCCTGGCCCGCTGACCTCAGTCAGGCCGGCAAAAACCGCGTAACGGTCCTTTTCCTGAATAATAGCGTCAACAGCGGAATTATCCGCTTTAAGTGAGCTTTCAAGCTGACTTATATAAGCGCTGA
>CAZOMW010000113.1:0-4557 GCA_964581135.1 uncultured Oscillospiraceae bacterium | reverse complement strand
ACCAACAGAGTAATTCCCCAGCTCAATGAAGCTGATATTCATCAGTTGATAACGGAAGGCGTTATCGCCGGCGGGATGATACCTAAAGTTATGGGGTGCCTGGAAACAGTGCGGCGTGGCGTCAGCCGCGCTCACATACTTGACGGCCGCACACCGCACTGCCTGCTTCTGGAAATTTTCACCAATCGTGGTATCGGCACTATGATCACGCTTGAATATCAGGATAAATTGATCTTCGGAAATAAAACGACAACTGTTTTTTGAATAATAACGTTTCAATAATAGCGATAGTGGATTTATATTGACAGAACGTTTAGTGATTAGTTCGGAATGTAAAGTAAATCTCATGGCTCTGTTAACTAAGAATGAGAAAAATGAGACTTGAAATGCGAACTGGTATCGAAAAATGAACAAATCTCATTAACAGGAGAAACAAAAATGGATGAAAAACTTAAGGCCGTCATCGCAGCAGATGAAAAATACTATCTGAATGCCTTCGGTAAAAGGACGCAGCTATGCTTTGATCACGGCGAAGGTGTCTGGCTATATAATACGGCAGGCAAGCCTTATATGGATCTGATTGGCGGTATCGCTGTGAATGTGCTTGGCCACGCCCACCCTCGCCTGGTTACAGCAATCTGTGAACAGGCCGCCCGTCTGATTCATTGCTCAAACCTTTTCTATGTTGAGAACCAGGCCAGACTGGCTGAAAAGCTGGCTTTGCTTTTCGGCAACGGCCGTGTGTTTATCGGTAACAGCGGTGCCGAGGCCAATGAAGGTGCCATCAAGCTGGCCAGGGGCTATTTTTATCATCAGGGCAGCCCGCGGGCCTGCATTGTATCGGCAACACATTCCTTCCACGGCCGTACTCTTGCTACCGCAACAGCCACAGGTCAGACTAAGTACAGTAAACCTTTTGCGCCTCTGCCTTCAGATTTTGTCCATGTACCATTCAACGATCTGGCAGCATTGAAAGCCGCTGTCGATGAAAATACCTGCGCGGTGATGCTGGAGGTCATTCAAGGCGAAAGCGGTGTCAACGCCGCTGATCCGGAATACATGACTGAAGCCGCTGCCTGGTGCCGCCAGAAAGGCGCTCTGCTGATAATCGATGAGGTTCAGACTGGTATGGGACGCACCGGCCGTTTCTTTGCTTACGAAAATTTCGGAATAAAGCCGGATATAGTGACGCTGGCCAAAGGTCTCGCCGGTGGAGTGCCAATCGGGGCGCTGATTGCCAATGAGAAGGCCGCGGCAGGCTTTGAACCGGGCGATCATGGCAGCACTTTCGGCGGCAATCCGCTGGCGTGCGCTGCTGCACTGGCAGTCCTGGAAACCTATGAACAGGAAAACCTCACAGCCAGAGCCGGTGAACTGGGCGCCTGTTTCAGGAGCGCTCTTGAGCAGCTTAAAAGTGCAGGAGCACCAATTTCTGAAATCCGCGGCATGGGTCTTATGATCGGTATCGGACTGGCAAAGCCGATCGCCGGCGAAGTCAGGTCCAGTCTGGCAGAAAAAGGCATTCTTGTAGGCGCTGTTGGCACCTCTACCCTGCGACTTCTGCCGCCACTGATTATTACGGAAAATGAAATAGATCAGTTCATAAGTCTACTGACAAAAACATTGAAAGAGGTAACCGCGTCATGAAGCATTTTATCAGTCTTGCCGACCTGACCCCGGTTGAGTTTAGTAATCTGCTTGATCTGGCTGACCAACTGAAAAAGGAATTCAAGGCGGGGCAACAGAAAAAGTCATTAGCAGGCAAGACACTGGCAATGATTTTCTCAAAGTCATCGACACGTACCCGCGTTTCCTTTGAAACCGGCATGTACCAGTTGGGAGGTCATGCCCTGTTTCTCAGTCATCATGATATCCAGCTGGGCCGCGGTGAATCCATCCACGATACAGCCAAGGTATTGTCGCGTTTTGTTGACGGCATCATGATTCGGACTTTCAGCCATCAGGATGTTATAGACTTGGCTGAATTCGGCACCATCCCGGTTATCAATGGTCTGACAGATCTCATGCACCCCTGCCAGGCAGTGGCAGACCTGCAGACTGTACGCGAGCATCGAGGTGAACTCAAAGGCCGCAAGCTGGCTTATCTCGGGGACGGCAATAATGTTGCCCATTCCCTGCTGCACGCCTGTGCTCTGGCTGGCATGACTGTCGCGATTGCTTCACCTGACGGATTTACCTGTGATCCTGCCTGCGTGGAGGAAGCAGAATCAATTGCGGCTCAAACCGGTGCTGAAATAATCATGACCACAGACGCAGAAGCCGCAGCGGCAGACGCCGATGCCGTTTATACTGACACCTGGGTAAGTATGGGGCAGGAGGAAGATAAACAAAAGCGACTGGCCTGTTTTGATGGTTATCAGGTAAATGACAGGATAATGAGCCTGGCCGCGCCCGGTGCTGTTTTTCTCCATTGCCTGCCTGCTTATCGCGGCTATGAAGTTACAGAATCAGTTATAGACGGGCCTCAGTCGGTTGTTTTTGACGAAGCGGAAAACCGTCTGCACGCGCAAAAAGCCATCCTGGTTACCTTGCTTTCGGAACAAGCGTGACTACTCAGGTACGCATCAGAAAAGCCACGGCAGAAGACGCGCCGGCAATAACAGCACTCCTGCGGACCTCTATGGCTCAATACGCTGAAGCCAGCGGTATCCCGACCTTGCTGGACGCTCAGCGCGAAAGCGAGGCGGATGTCAGGTGCCATATTGAAGATGATCTGGTGCTGGTTGCTGAAACTCCGGAAAGTATAGATGGTACTGTCCGTCTGCATCTGGAACCTGACGGGACAGCCTATTTCAGTCGCTTCGCTGTTGCGCCGGGACGCCGGAAAACCGGAATTGGTAAATATCTCCTCCTGGTTGCTGTCGAGCTGCTGGTTGAAGCAGGCGCAACTGAAATGCTTCTGCATACTGCAATTGCCAATCAACCATTGGTGACACTTTATACAAACCAGGGTTTTGAGCTTATAGACGTTTCTTATGACCGCGGCTATGCCCGCGGCCTTTTCCGGAAAGTGCTGAAACCTAAGGGCGTAGATAAACCGCCAGAGGAATATTAAGATTACGGATAATCATAAAAATCAATGAAACCCCAAGCAGCAGCCAAAGCAGCCTGGGGTTTATGTAATTGCGGTTTTCTTGCTTTGCAAACGATACCGGCAGCAGGAATCGCGGTAAAACTGCTTTGCTTTTTGCATACCGCTGCAGCACAAGAGTTAATCCCTGCCAAAGCAATGCCGCGAACAACAGCACCAGAAGCATATTCTGGCGCCAGGCAAGAGCCAGATCGCCGCTGAGTATTGAACGCAGTGCCCGTGTGGCGCCGCAGCCGGCACATAGCAATCCGGTCAGACTATAAATCGGACAGACATAATGCAGCGTGATTCTGGTGATAATAAATTCCGCCAGCCAGTAAAGAAGCATCTAAACCTCACCCGGATATAAGCGACTGAGCGAACCGTCGGAGCGCTGCAGCTTTCTAAAGCAGGCAGCCGTGTTCCGTCACAGGCGCGGAGTGCGGCTGCCTGCAGTTAGCAGCACGATCTGCTGATCAGCGATGCAGCAGGGGGCTGATACGTTTATAAATAACAGCCACAATTACTGAAATCAAGGTTCCCTTGAAAAGGTTGAAAGGCACGAAGACATACAGAATCAAGGATTTAAGGTCAGTTACCAGCGTATTGCCGACCGCATTGGTCGCGGCGATGATCGCCGGCAACGGAAAGTTGACCACATTAACATAGATAGGAATCATGATGAAATAATTGATCAGGCTGGCGCCGATGGTCATTACCAAAGTTCCCATGGCCATGGCAAACCAGGCCCGGTTTTTGGTTTTGTAGTTCCGGTAAAGCAGTCCGGCAGTGCCGACAAAAAGCGAGCCGATGACAAAGTTAGCCAATTCTCCGATGCCGCCGGTAAAGGTTGCAGGCAGATGAACCAGGTTCTTAATGGCTTCAACAATGATGCCGGCAACCGGCCCCAATGAAAAGGCAGCCAGTAATACCGCTATTTCACTGAAATCCAGTTTAAGGAATGCCGGCATCAGTGGTACCGAAAATTCCAAATACATCAGTACCACAGCGATAGCTGACAGTATGCCGGTTTTCGCTATATAACGGACTGCCCGACGCCGGGTGGCAAGGGCGCATTCCTGATTTCTGACCGGATCCAGACGGCTGGCTGCATCGCATTCAAGCTTAGTCTGCTTCGCCAGCGACAGTTGCTGAACAGCATCAGTGTTAATACCTGCGGAATCAGCCTTTTGATGGAATTTGTTTGTTTTGCGGTTCATTGGTATTTGTCCCTCTCTTCTTGATGTTCAGAGGCCGCGTTAAGTATGCAATCCTCAGGCCCGGACGCAGGCATGACCTTTGGCCATTAAAAAACCCCGTCTGCAAAAAGACGGGGCCAATAAAAGTCGACTATGTCGCGCCTTCCATCCAGACTTTACTGTCGGCCAAGGGTTCACACCTTGTCTGCGGTCCTGCCGGATCCGCTCGCGGGCTTGTCATGTTACCATGCATCACCGCCGGTCGGG
>CAZOMW010000112.1:0-4575 GCA_964581135.1 uncultured Oscillospiraceae bacterium | reverse complement strand
GCAGGCTGCTACAGTAGGCGCTGACAGAGCCCTTGCCGTTAGTGCCGGCAATATGGACGCAGCGCAGCCTTCGTTCAGGGTTGCCCAGTTCAGCCAACAGGCCCTGCATACGCTCCAGACCGAGCTGAATACCGAAAGCCAGTGAACTGTGCAGCCATTCCAGAGCCTGCTCGACGGAAGCAAACGGATCATCGCCTTCGGCGGCCAGCCAGGGAGCCTGCTGCGGCAAAGGCAAGCCAGGCTGGGGTAACGCTGCTTTTTCAATTCTGGTGAAATTTTCTGTCATTGATTAGGCCTGAAAGATAAAAAGCTTGCTGAATGCATAGTTGCCAAGAACAACCAGTACCTGCACCAGCAGTTTAGCGTAAGACAATTCAAAGCGGCCAATTTTAAAGCCGGATTTAAGTTTCAGGACGTTATACAGTAAATACATAAAGCCGTATTCGAAGGCCAGCGACACAAAAATGCGCGAACCTATAAAACGAATCATTTCTGCAAACCAGGGTCCGCTGGACTGAAAAACAATCAGTCGGTTAGTAACAAACGCAAACAGGATCGCCAGAGAAATCGCCGGCAGGTTAGAAACATACCAGCGGTCCTTGCCGAACCAGCGGCTAAGCACTGTAAACACTATCAGGTTTACCAGCGTCGTCAGCACGCCGAAAATCAAATAGAGGATTACTTCCCGACTAAACAGGAATTCGAGTGCATTTTCCAAGGCCGGGATCAGCGTAATTCCCATCTAATATACTTCTTTCAATAATTTTCTGATTTCAATAATTTTCTTAATTATAGTTATCTTGATGATATTTAATTCACAGCATCATCGACGCGGCGGATCGCCGGTGCCTGAGCATTGCCGAAGCCATTGCGACGGCGGCTGGCAAGACGCTGATAAAGCAGAATACCGCCAAGTACCGCGGAAAGTGCTGTCAGACCAACAATTATCAAAATCAGCCCGAACATGCCGTTACCGGTATTGCCTGTGCTGCCAGTGTCGCCGGGATCATTGTCATTACCAATCGGACCGGCAATAGCGCTTGTTGGTTCAGCCGTCGGTGCAGGTGTGGGTGAATTGCTTTCCGGCACCGGGGGCACGAAGCGGCTAAGCTCGCCGGTTTTCTCGTTCCAGGCATAGAGCTGTTTAATGCCGGAATCCGACATCAGATGCACAAGTGTAGACTGACCATTGGCGGTTTCAGGTTTTTCAGTCTGGAAGCCACTGATAGTCTGTCCGGAAATTGTAACTGAAGCTTCTTTGTAGCCTTCAGGTGCAGTCAGGCCGGTTACAGGCAGCAGAACATAGGCGCGAGCCGGTATTGTCAGTGAGCGATAAGGCGCGAAACTGCCGTCGGTCGAGTCGTAAACATAAAAGGATGCAGTGCCTGCGCTGTTCGCCAGATGAACAAGTGTAATGCCACCGGTTTGGCTGACAAAGGCAGGCAGTGTCTGCCCCTCAACATTTATGCTGGCTTCACTGAAGCCGGCGGGAGGATTGGTTCCCTCTGCCAGCGGCGCGACAGTCATAGTAGTATCATCGATTTTTATAGTCGGCGCCGGTGTTGGCGAAGGAGCCGGAGTTGGTGACGGTGCAGGCGTAGGTGTCGCAGCTGGTGTAGGAGCGGCTGCAGTGCGGGTTACTTTTATGGTGTAGGTTTTAACGATATTTCTGTCTTCTGCTGAAACAACGATTTTTACGGTGTTAAGTCCCGGTTTTAGATTTGTGTTGCCTGAGATATCTACGGATGCTTTATCATCAGCTGCTTTGGCATCGACGGTCAGGCTTTTTGTTGTTTCGCCAACGGTAACGCTGTAGGAGTTGTTATCACTGGAAAAAGCCGGAGTCAGCGGGCCGGGAGCAATTGTCAGGCTTTTGAGATCGGCATTTTTGGACTTTGGCACAGGTTCTGTGACTGTGACAGAAATACTACTACCCCCAGGATAAATCGAATTGGGATCCTCTCCATCCTTAGCAATGTCAGCCATAGCAATATCGTAAATTTCGAAGACCGCTACACCGGCTTTTTTTGTTTTAAATTGAAAGCTTGCAAGTGTTGGGCCAGTAATATCCTTGTACTGTTCAACTTGAACCTGAACAATATTTGATCCAATCGTCTCTACTACTTTTGAGCCACCATCGGAATTGCCTCTGATTTTATCAGAACCAGTGATATAGCTAAAAATGTCCGCATCATACTTAATCTCAAAGCCTAAACTTGATAATACTGGAATGTTTGAGGAATTAACTGTCAATGTTAAGGTTTGTCCTGCCTCAACACTGTTAGCTTTCAAATTAACACTTGTGCTAGCATATATTGGCAGTGAAGGTATGAGAACGGCTATCAGCATAACCAGTGCCAGCCAGACTTTAAATTTATTCTTTTTCAAAATGGTGCCCTCCCAGATTGTCTGTCAGTTGAAATAGACCAGACAATAATAGCTTTGAATTTGATGACTGTTCAAATGCAGCTGGTAAAAAATATTTGAAATCAAGCTTATTTACTGAGTGATTAGTGTACGCCGCAAAATATGGCGTGAAATCACTGTTTTGTCAATAACATTAATCCTGCCGTCGCGATTGGCGTCTGCGCCACTAGCATAAACTCCCTCAATAATTGTGCGCCGCAAGATATGGCGTGAAATTACTGTTTTGTCAATAACATTAATCCTGCCATCACCGTTTGCATCGCCGCAAAGGACAAACTGGTATTCATTTATAACTTTGTCGCCGGCCTTGATTTGCAACTTACTGCCGGTACCGACGTTATTTTCCAACGGCTGACCAGAAGAGTTAACAATTGCGGTCTGGTATTCAGCAGGAAAGTTCAGATTCGCCAGAACATCAGCTGCCATGCTTTCAGGCTGTAGGCCGGTGATGATCTTTTCGGCGCTCACCTGATACTTGTTGCTGGTTACTACTGGCGCAGCCGGTGTGGGTTGAGGAGTCTCACCAGGTGTTGGTGTAGGTTTCGGATCATCACTTGGCAAATTACCCATTACATCCAGCCTTACCACCTGCACTTTGTAGATTCGCTCGTTGCCGTTCTGCGCTTGGACTGTAATTGCGATTTCATTGTAGCCTTCATTCAAAGCTACTGAAGGAGCACTGGAAACCTTTGAAGTAACAGCGACAGGAGCAGCACTTATAGCCGCGCTGGTAACCGTGTTATCGACGATCAGCATATAACTTTCAGTTACAGCAGGGTCAAAACTTGGTGTCAATGTTTGTTCGTTTATCATAAGTGTTTTGAGCCAATTGTTTGGGTTTCCCAATAAAGCTGGTTTAGGCACAGCCTCGGCAGGCATATTATTATATACAGGAATACTAAATAATAGGGGATTTGTTCCAGGGTTGTAGTTTGTATAGGCCTTCTGAATTCCGGTTGATTCATTATATGGCGCCATGAGATTCGTTTGGTATTGATGCCAGTAAAGTCCGTATTTGGGGTCATCAATAACATCAAATTTTTGAAAGTAGAGTGTATTCTGCCCAACATCTATGTAACTGGAGCCCAGCCAGATAGAACCACCTATTATGGCACGGTATTGATCTGACCAAGGAAATAGGTAGACGGCTTCCTTATTAGAGATTCCAGGTATACGATCTGTGCCATTCTTGGCTACCTCTAACCCGTTAAAAATCGCCATACCATCTTTACTGTCATCAGCACCAATATTAAAATAATTGAAATAGCCTTCGAAGGGAGCATAGTTTCCCGTCACAGAGCCACTCCCATTTCGACCTACTTCCTGTAGTACTCGCGAAGCCAGATGATAAGGGCTGACCCCGGAAGCCTGGGCAGCTTCCATGAAAACTTCAGCATAAGTTAAGGTTCGTGTAGCGCCGGTTTTCAAGTCGGGAAAGGTAACAGACGCACCATTTCCCATAAAACTAGTGTTCAGAATTGCCTTAACCCCTTCGATATTGTGTACTACCGGATTAAAAGACAGGTTTTCGAACATAAAAGCATGGGTATTATCAAGCATATTCCGCGGATCCAAATAATATGAAATCAGGTCACGGCTAGCCATGACCCAGTAAGGGGCATCATAGCGAACCCACTGGTTGGTTAACCAGTCATACGATTTCTGGTCGAGAGATTTGAAATTATCGTT
The DNA here is from genome assembly GCA_964581135.1 of uncultured Oscillospiraceae bacterium. GTDB lineage: Bacteria > Bacillota > Clostridia > Saccharofermentanales > UBA5734 > JAXGXQ01. Next base: position 459 of record CAZOMW010000112.1, on the reverse strand, counting down.
TTCTTTATTCGGGATCACATTGCGCCCCGGAGTATATTGATTATCGACAACAGTATTCCAGTCAAGATTTGTAAATACAGATTGGAAAACCCAGGTTGGATTTTGCGCATGCAGTTCTCTCAAATAAGGCTTGTAGCTTTCGGGGAACTTCTGTTGAGTAAGTTGTTCTTCAAAGCTCAGATCGAGCGGTGGCGGGGGCGGTGGTGTGGGTGTCGGCGTGGGTGTTGTGCCAGGCTGGTCAAGAGTTACATACCATTCGACGACATAACCTTCATAAGCCGTAATACCAACATTGAACTTTATCTTGTACCATAAGCCTGTACCGTTAGATGTCGGTCCTGAGACTCGTTCCATGATAGTAACTGCTTGATCCTTGGATACAACAGTAACTATATTATTCTCGTTTACATTGTCTTTAGTTGAATCAGGTTCTGATCTTACGTTTACCGAACTGGCACT
>CAZOMW010000111.1:0-4578 GCA_964581135.1 uncultured Oscillospiraceae bacterium | reverse complement strand
CTGGTAATCAAAAAAGACGGCAGCCGACAACCTTTTGACCGTGACAAGCTAATTTCTGGTATCATCAAAGCGTGCGAAAAGCGGCCGGTATCAACTGCACAGGTGGAAGAGCTGGCCGGCAGAATTGAAGTTCAGATCCAAAACGCCCTCAAACGCGAAATATCTTCGCAGGAGATCGGTGAAATGGTAATGGCGGAGCTTAAGGATCTGGACGAAGTGGCATATGTGCGCTTTGCTTCTGTATACCGTCAGTTCCACGACGTTAACTCATTCCTTGAGGAACTGAACGACATTATGTCAACACGAAAAACAACTAAGGAGGACCAATGTCCATGAGAAAAGTCCTGATTGTCGATGATGATCCTAACATCAGCGAACTGTTACGGCTCTATTTCGAAAAGGACGGGTTCAGTGTAACCAGCTGTCTGGATGGCGATAAAGCCGTTTCTGTTTATGAAGAAACGTCGCCTGATATCGTTATTCTGGACCTGATGCTGCCTGGACGCGACGGTTATGATATTCTGCGTGATATCCGAAGAACCTCCGCCGTGCCCATAATTATGCTGACAGCCCGCGGTGACACTCTCGATAAAGTTGTGGGCCTCGAGCTGGGAGCCGACGATTATGTCCAGAAGCCCTTTGAACCCAAAGAACTTATCGCCCGCACCAAAGCAGTACTGCGCCGCTTTGAGACTCAGGGGGATAACGATCAGGACAGGGACAAGGATGTCGAGATCGACCGGGTTGAATTCCCCGGTCTGATGGTTGATAAATCCCGCTACACAGTCATGGTAAACTCCGAGGAAGTCGACATGCCGCCCAAGGAGCTGGAGCTGTTGTTTTTCCTGGCAACGCACCCTAACCGTGTGTTCACACGTGAGCAGCTGCTTGAAAATGTCTGGGGTTACGACTTTTACGGCGAATCACGTACAGTTGACGTTCATGTCAAGCGCATCCGGGAAAAAATTGAAGCCGCGACTGACAACAACGCTTATCAGATTAAAACCGTTTGGGGCGTAGGTTATAAATTTGAGCCAATGGAGCCGTAAAATGAATCGTACCGAGCAGGTCGCGCAGGTGCTGAAGCGCCTGCACCGTCAATATCCTGACGCCGCCTGTACTCTTGATTTCAACGCCCCCTACCAGCTGCTGGTAGCTGCCATTCTGTCAGCGCAATGCACTGATGCCCGGGTCAACATTATAACAAGTCAACTGTTCAGGAACTATCCTGATCCGGAAAGCCTGGCCACCGCTTCTCTGAGCGAGATTGAGGAAGCTATCCGTTCCTGCGGCCTTTTCCGCAACAAGGCGCGCAGTATTTCAGCTTCAATGCAGATTCTAACCAAAGAATATAACGGAAACCTGCCGACTGATCGGGATCGGTTGCTGGCACTGCCCGGAGTTGGCCGGAAAATTGCGAATCTGATTCTGGGCGACTGTCACGGAATACCGGCGATTGTCGTTGATACTCACTGTCTGCGAATCTCAAAACTGATTGGCTTCACTGAAAACACAGATCCACTTAAAGTTGAACAGGATCTGAGTCAGATTCTGCCTGAATCCGAATGGATTTCCTATGGTCACCTGATGGTTGCGCATGGGCGGGAAATCTGCATCGCCCGGCGGCCTGAATGCGGCATTTGTCCGATTATGCCCTGGTGTGAGTTTGGTTCCCGTACAGCAGAAGCTGCAGGCTCAGACGGGAGCAATTAGAAATGCCGACTGCACAACAGGGCGGTATTCAATCGCTGAGCGCGCCAGCCCAGGCGGGTGGCGGTCTTTTTGATACACCGGTAACTGTTCTGCGCGGTGTTTCCGCCAAACGCAAGGCTCAGCTCGCTAAGCTTGATATCCGGACAGTATTTGATTTAATCAGTCATTTTCCGCGTGATTATGAAGACTGGACCGACCTGCACCCGCTTAAGGATTTGCGGGAAGGCGAAGAAATGGCCTTCAAAGCGCGGGTTGCCCGCCAGCCCACTCTCAACCGCAAGGGTCGGCTGAGCATGCTGCGCACCGTTTTGCGGGATGATGAAAGCGCGATCAAAGCGATCTGGTTCAATCAGCCGTATCTGGCTGACCAGCTGGTAAAGGACGAAACCTATGTTTTCCGTGGCAGGGTCCGGGTTCGCGGCCTTGATGTAACCGTTCAAAACCCCTCGTTTGAAAAAATCTCACAGGATACTGATAAAGCACCGCCGAAAATCCGCGCCCGTTACCGGCTGACAGCCGGTTTATCGCAGGGTGTGCTGCGCGGCTTCATCGAGCAGGCTCTGAAAGTGCTGATCGGCCATCTGCCCGAATCACTGCCGGATGAAGTCCGGCGGGCCCATCAGTTGACCGCGGTCGATTTCGCTTACAGCCGTATCCATAATCCGGCTTCACTGGCAGAAGCGGAGCTTTGTCGCCGCCGTCTGGCCTTTGAGGAATTATTTCTCATTCAGGCAGGTCTGCGTTTATTGCGCCGCCGCAGCGCGCTGACAGCAACTGCGCCCGCGATTTCTTTGCCCGCGGCTGAACGACAGACCTTCAGAAACGTCGTAAATAGATTACCTTTTGAACTGACTACCGCTCAAAAGAAAGCAATCAATGAGGTTGTAGCTGACCTGGCCCGCAGTCAGCCGATGAACAGGCTGGTGCAGGGAGATGTCGGGTCCGGCAAAACAGTTGTCGCCGCCATGGCACTATTGACTGCTGCCCTGGCCGGCTATCAGGGCGTGATGATGGCGCCGACCTCCATTCTGGCGGCCCAGCACTTTGTCACTCTGAGCCAGCTGCTGGGACAAGCCCTGAATCAGGCCGGTCTGGGAATCGCTTTATTGACAGGCTCCGTCAGTGCAGCCGAGCGACGAAAAATTCTCGCCGGTCTGGCCGACGGCTCAGTTGCCGTTTTGGTTGGCACTCATGCCGTGATTGAGGATAAGGTGCAATTCCGCAATCTGGCGCTGGCAGTAACTGACGAACAGCATCGCTTCGGCGTGCGCCAGCGAACTTTGCTGGCAACCGGTGCCACAGCCGCAGGCCGGCAGCCTCCGTCAGCTCATGTTCTGGTAATGTCGGCAACACCGATACCCCGTACACTGGCGCTGATTCTTTACGGTGATCTTGACCTTTCAATAATTAATGAAAAACCGGTTGGCCGCCAGCCGATTAAAACCTACACCGCCACCTCACGCGACCGGCAGCGGCTGGATAAAATGCTGCGGCGGGAAGTGGAAGCAGGTAATAAATGTTATATAGTCTGCCCGCAAATTGAAGAGTCGGAGGAAACAGATACCGCCGGCAACGGCGTATTATCGGCTGAAGCTGCCTATGCACGGCTGCGGCAGACCCTGCCGGACCTCAAAACCGGTCTGTTGCACGGCGCTTTGAAAGCTAAGGAAAAGCAGGCAGTCATGGATGGTTTTATGGGCAGTGACGTGGATATTCTGGTAGCAACAACGGTTATCGAGGTTGGTGTCGACCAGCCGGAGGCTACCCTGATGATAATTGAAAACGCCGAGCGTTTCGGCCTGTCGCAGCTGCATCAGCTGCGCGGGCGCATCGGCCGCGGCGACAAGCCGTCTATCTGTGTACTGGTCAGCGATGTCGGAGAGGGCGTGGCCCGCGAACGGCTGCGCACGCTTTGCCATTCGGATGACGGCTTTTTACTGGCGGAAAAAGATCTGGAACTGCGTGGCCCGGGTGATTTCTTCGGAACCCGTCAGCATGGTCTGCCCGATCTGCACGCTGCCAACCTATACCAGGACGCCGCCCTGCTGAAAGAAGTCCAGACTGCTATTGATAATGTACTGGCAGAGGATCCCGATCTGACCTCACCGCCTAACCGCCGAATTGTCACAAGTCTGCAAAGCCGCTATCAGGAAGTTTTCCCGAATATCGGGTTATAATATTTTCCGGGAATCTGACTAAAGGAGCAATATGCCAAGAATAATTGCCGGCAAAGCACGGGGGACACAGTTGATTGCCCCGCCCGGTCGTGAAACCAGACCAACAGCCGACCGGACCAAGGAAGCGCTGTTTTCTATTCTGGCACCAAGATTACCTGGCGCCAGGTTTTTGGATCTGTTTGCCGGCTCCGGCCAGATCGGTCTCGAAGCCCTGAGCCGCGGCGCTGCTGCAGCTGTTTTTGTTGAAAACGAGCGCCGCGCGGTCCAGGCGATCCGCGCTAATCTGGCAAAAACACAGCTGGCGGAATCTGCACTTGTACTGGCCATGCCAGTCAACGCCGCGCTGAAACTGCTGGCCACACAAGCGACTTCACAAGCTGCTGCGCAAACCGGTGCTGCGCAAACCGATGCTGCGCAAGCCGGTGCTGCGAAAAATGATGCTGCGCAAGCCGATGCTGCCGGTGCTGAAACAGAGAGTGCCGCTGACACTGACCGGCTGTTCGATATAATTTTTCTGGACCCGCCTTACGCTGATGCCCATGCCAGCCTCGCCCGACTGGCTGACAGGTTGCCGCTCGCAACCGATGGTATTGTGATTCTGGAGCATGAATCAAACCAGCCGGCGCCGGCATTTGTAACCTGTCTGCAACTTGTCCGCAGTTGTAAGTACGGAACCGCAATGCTATCA
>CAZOMW010000110.1:0-4683 GCA_964581135.1 uncultured Oscillospiraceae bacterium | reverse complement strand
ATTATTGTTACATAACCACACCTTATCTGGTGGTTGACGAGGTTATGATGAAAGCACTCTGTGTGGCTGCTGAAGGCGGCGTTGATGTCCGGATTGTGGTGCCCCGGGTCTGGGATCACTGGTTTGTACACAAGGTAACCCGGTCCAACTATAAGCGGCTGATTGAGGCCGGGGTAGTTATATATGAATACACGCCCGGCTTTATGCATGCCAAAATGATCATCAGTGACGATGTCCAGGCTGTGATCGGCAGCATAAATATGGATTACCGCAGCTTTTATCTGCATTTTGAAAATGGTGCCTGGATCTGTGATTCGCCAGCTGTCGAAGCCATAAAGAAAGATATTATTGCTACTTTCGCGGTTTCTCAACAACACACGCTGGAAATGGTGAACCAGACCCCCTGGTGGGATAAAATGCTGCAGACCTTTCTGCGTTTATTTGCGCCTTTGTTCTAGCAGTCAGACGACCATTATTTCCCTGGCGCCGCCTGTCAGACATTCCGGTCCGTCCGGAGTCACCACGAAGGTTTCCTCAACTCCGACCAAACCGATCTCTTCGATACCGCTTTTCGGCTCGATCGCGAAAACCATACCAGGTTTGAGCGGTTCGTTGAAGCTGCGGGCAATTACCGGCAGCTCATCAACCTGCAGTCCGATGCTGTGCCCGAGAAAGGGAACCTGCTCGTGGCCGTAGCCCATGAAGTTTTTCTGCAGCACCGGCGGCAGATCCGCCATTATATTCTGGTAAATTCTGGCGGGAATGGCGCCGACAACAAGCTGTTCGCTGGTTTTCCGGAGTACATCCAGACAAGCCTGATGCGCTTCTTCAGCTTGTTCCGGCGGCCGGGATCCGAAACAGTAAATCTGAGTTTTATCACTGTGATAGCCGTTGACACCATAACCGATATCAACCAACACCAGGTCGCCTTTCTGCAACAGCCGGTCACGACTGCCAAAGGTCGGAATGGCAGGCGATGTACCGGGCCGTTGAATGAGGAAGGAAAAATTCCCGATTCACCAATCGAAACCTGGCCGCCGAGAATTTCCATCTGGAACATGGCGAACCTGGTAACGCCCTGATAGCCGAGTTTAACCATCGCTGCCAGAATTTCGCCCTGCAGCTCAGCTTCACTCATTCCGGCCCGCATTAAGCCGGGGACAACGTGCTGCAACAGGTGATTGTGCTGGCGACCGGATTCGCGCATAATCCCGAGCTCATATTCGCTTTTGACTGAGCGCAGGCGGGAGACAACCCGATCGAGTGAATGAATTTCCGAAAAGGTAAAATACTTGCGCAGCCGTTCGAGCACGGCCAGCGGCATAATTTCAGTTTCAACATAGGTACTGCCCAGATCAGCCGGCAGCGTTTTAAGCAGGTCGCGGTAACTTGACATTGGTCTGATAATGTCGAGAGAAGATTCAAAAAGCGCGCGGTCATAGCTCTTGCGGACAAAGAAAAAAACATTGCCGTCACTGCGCAATACCAGAATCCCGTCCTGCATTGTACCGGTAAAATAATACTGATTAACACGATCGATAATCAGAGCGGTATCAAATTTGTGACCTGCCCGGCGTAAAGCACTGAATAAATCTGCCAGACGTTGTTCGAATTCTTCGCGAGACGGATTACTGGTGAGAAATTCTCTATTAATACCTGTTAAAGGTTCAAATTCAGTCATATTTCCTCCTGCAATTTCCGACTCATTTTATCACAGTTCAAGAAATGAATTACAGTCTGATTTGTTCAGGTATAATGGTGTGAAAGGCGCCAGACATCATTTAGCACGAGGGCGCGAGCGTGCGTAAATGTGCAAATCTGTGAAACAGACAGCAAGGGGGAAACGGTATGCAGATTATCGAACAGGCAGTGGTCGGCAAGGCGTTCGACGAGTCGCTTTGTGAGGACAGGATCTTCATCAGTGAGGACTTTATCGCTGTTATCGATGGTGCGACAAGCAAGGGGAAGCTGCGCTGGAATGGCTTTTCAGCCGGTCATTATGCCAGTACGGTTCTGGCAGCGGTGCTGGCTGAGTTGTCGCCGCTTGTCTCAGGCACAGAAGCAATCCTGACTCTAAACCGGGCCCTGAGCCAAGCCGGCTCCCGCTATCATGAACTGCTGGCGGCTGATCATTTTGAACGGTTAATGGCCAGCATAGTAATCTATAGTATTGCCAGACGACAAGTCTGGTCCTTTGGTGACTGCCAGTATCTGGTGAATGGACGTTATTATTCAGAAGAGAAAAAGATCGACACACTTCTTGCCCAGGCAAGAAGTTTTGTGCTCGAGGCCGAGCTGGCGGCTGGGAAAAATCCGGATAGTCTGAGGGAGCGGGATCCGGGCAGGGAATTGATCCTGCCGTTTCTTAAGCTGCAGTCACAATTTGCCAACCGCGGTGAAACCTGGCGTTACGCTGTTCTGGATGGTTTTGATATTGACTTGCGGGATCTGAATGAAGTGGATGTGCCTGTCGGCTCTGAGGTTGTGCTGGCCAGTGACGGCTATCCGGAACTGAAAGCAACTCTGGCAGCAAGCGAGCTGGCACTCGAGGAAGTGCTGCGGGAAGATCCGCTTTGCATGTCGCGCTTTAAATCCACTAAAGGACATGTCCAGGGGCAGCGCAGCTTTGACGATCGCGCTTATGTGCGCTTTCAGGTTTGACGATCCAGCCTGGGTACTTTTTCGGTTATTACGCTTGAGTCTGTGTGAATATACAGGCGGCGAATTAAAGTGGAGGCAAAAATATGACCCGACGCAGTGAAAAAATTCTACAAAGGCCGGAATTCAGTTTTAACAGGGCGATTTACAAATCGATGGGCTTTGACGATGTAACCATGTCACGCCCGATTATCGGCATCGCAAACTCCTACAGTGAGCTGGTACCAGGCAGCATCAGCCTGAGGAATCTTGCTGTTGCTGTTAAACGTGGTATTTCTGAAGCTGGCGGCATGGCTGTGGAATTCGGAGTTATCGGCGGTTGCGACGGGCTGGCCCAAGGCCATGATGGTATGCACTACATTCTGCCGGCACGCGACCTGATCGCCAATGACGTGGAAACCATGGTTCAGACACACCAGCTGGACGGCATAGTTCTGCTTGGATCCTGCGACAAAATTGTTCCCGGCATGCTGATGGCGGCTGCCAGACTTGATATTCCGGCTATTCTTGTCCCGGGAGGACCTATGCTGGGCGGAGCAACCTTCGATGATCGTCCGGCGGATCTGACTTCGGTTTCAGAAGCTATCGGCATGCTCAAGGTCGGTAAAATTGATCAGGAAAAACTGGATGAACTGGAAGAAAGCTGCGGCCCTGGTTGCGGTTCCTGCTCGTTTTACGGTACAGCAAATACGATGTGCTGTCTGGCTGAGGCGATGGGAATGACATTGCCGGGCGCGGCACTGATCCCGGCAGTCTATGCCGAACGCACCCGCAGCGCTGTCCGCAGCGGCCGGCGGATTGTTACTATGGTGCAGGAGAATCTTAATGCCGGTAAAGTGATAACCAGAGAAGCGATTTACAATGCTGCCCGTGTGCTTAATGCCACCGGCGGTTCAACCAACGGCATCCTGCATCTTTATGCGATTGCAGCGGAAATAGGTATCGGCAGTGATGAGCTGACGGCGATGTTCGATAAAGTCGGACGCGAAACGCCCCTGATTGCCAAGGTAAACCCGGCCGCCGCTTTTAACATGGAGGATTTCTATCTGGCGGGTGGTATTCCCGAGGTTATGCGCCGACTGCTTCCCTTGCTGGAAGCAGAAGCCCTGACAGCAACCGGCCTCAGCATTGAGGAGAACCTGAAACTGGTACGTCCGGCCCCGGCTGATCAGGCAGTAATCAGGCCGCTGGACAACCCGTACATGGACTTCGGAGGCGTAGCGATACTGCAAGGTAATCTCTCGCCTGAAGGCTGTATTACCAAGCCATCGGCAATTGTGCCCGATATGCATGTATTCAGCGGTCTGGCCCGCTGCTTTGACGGCGAGGAATCTGCCAATGAGGCGATACTGGCAGGCGAAATCCAGCCGGGCGATGTTGTTGTGATTCGCTATGAAGGTCCTAAGGGCGGCCCCGGCATGCGGGAAATGTATAATGCCATGAAATTTCTTTACGGCATGGGGCTGGCCCGCACAACTGCTTTGATTACGGACGGCCGTTTCTCAGGCACAAACAACGGCTGCTTTGTGGGCCACATCTCACCCGAAGCCGCAGAAGGCGGTCCGATTGCCTTAATTCGGGACGGCGACCGGATTACGATCGATATACCAGCCCGCTCATTGACTCTGCACGTTGATGATGCTGCGCTTGCCGAACGACGTGCCGGCTGGGTTCGTCCACAGCCAAAGGCAACACGCGGCTGGCTGTCACTTTACAGCCGTTTGGCCACTTCTGCCAGTCAGGGCGCTTCCATGAAGGTATAATTTTCGGCAGAAAACAAAAAATCACATAACAAAAGTAAAGCAGCTGAGTCCGGATTGTGAAGGGTTCGCAAACTTGTCTGCCAGCGGCCGGATTAGCGGCTGTCGGTAATTGTCCGCAAAAGTTTATATAGCTACAATATCAGCAGATGAAACTTTGCTCCGGTTTTTTCGATCACCGGACAGCATTTAAGAGAAAATATAATGCATTTGCATTATACAAGGAGGTACATTATGAGTCTGATGAGCTATGCGATCCAAATGG
>CAZOMW010000109.1:0-4708 GCA_964581135.1 uncultured Oscillospiraceae bacterium | reverse complement strand
CGGGCGGCCGACAACGGCCAGGATGGGTTTACTCATTTATGCGGCTCCTTTCGGTTAGATCTCAGCTGTTCAGGCTGTCAGGACGCTCGGCAGTCGACAGGCTGCCATTTCTGTTGTCTGCTGAATCATAATTCTCAGCTGCACTGCCAGCGTATATATTACCCTGTTTTGTGCTTGTATTGGCGGGCAAACCGGCCAGGCAGGCAAGCAGTTCAATCAAGGCAGACGCCTCGGGTCGAGCAGTTCGGATTTCGCAGCCAGTACTCAGCGCCAGATCAGGTATGGTCAGATCATCCAGAAAACAATCAGTGCCGGCTCGCAGCATGCACTCCGGAATCAGGATAATTGTGGCGATCTTCGTTGATTCTATTGCTGTCTCTGATGTAGCGCAGCGGTTAAGGCGTTCCTGCAGTGCTGCCAAAACATCCTGTCCCGTTAACAGGCCGGCAACTGTGATGGTTTCGCCAAAAAACCTATTCACAACCGGCAGGGCTTCCACATTCAGGTCCAATGCTGTGCTGATGCGGGAAGCGGCTTCACTAAGCAACGGACCGGCAGCAGTGCCGGTAATCAGCAGTACTTGGACGGCAGGCGCGGTTACCGTCATGGCAGGCAGTCCAGCGGCCGTCGGCGCGGGCGCTTGTGCATTAGTCGCTTCAACCTCTTGCATGGTTGCTTTTAGTTCGTTTAATCCGGCGGACAATTCCTGCCTGAAAAGCGAAATCATGCCTACTCCGTTTTCCAGCTGCGGGAAATCTTCGTATTCAGCGGCCAACGGCAAATCCGTTCCGGCTGTAAGGTAAAACTCATCGGCGGCATAGACTGTTCTGCTGCCGGTCAGCTGTAAAAAGCGCTGCTGCCATTCAGCAGTAAGCTCAATTAAAGCCTGTGCCTCAGCTGCTGACACTGCTCTCAGCTCAGTCAGGTCATTCTGCTCACGATAACGCGTGATCCCGACCGGCACTATTGCAATGCTCTGCAGTTGCGGCAACAGGGCCGAAAGATCACTCAGCGTCTGCTGCAGTACCGCACCGTCATTGTAGTCAGGAACCAGCACAATCTGGGCATTGATCCTGATTCCGGCAGAAGCGATCCGGCGCATTGCCGGCATTAATTCACCGGCGTGACGGTTCCGCATCAGACGGCGACGTGCTGTCGGGTCGGTGGCATGGACAGAAATATTCAATGGCGAAAACCGGTACTCGATAATCCGATCAAGCTCAGCTTCAGAAATATTAGTCAGTGTGACGTAGTTGCCTGTCAGAAATGAGAGCCTCAGGTCGTCATCTTTCAGGTAAAGGGATGAACGCATGCCGGCCGGCAGCTGATCGATAAAACAGAAAACGCAACGGTTATGACAATTACGGCAATCGTCAAGCATAGGATTGGCAAAGTCCAGGCCGAGATCTTCATATTCATCTTTTTCAATATCGAGCAACAACAGCTCACCATCAGACTTGCGGATGGTCAGCACCAGCGCTTCGACGCTGGTACGGGTACGATAGTCGAAAATATCGCTGACCGGCACGTTGTCAATTGCCAGCAAGCGGTCACCCGGCCTGAGCTCGAGCTCAGAGGCGATGCTTTCTGCCTGAACAGCCGCGATCAGCTGACCTTGTTCATGTGTCACTTAACCGCCTCCTGTTCTCCAGTCCCACTTGCATAGCGGCCGGCCTTCTGTTCCGGTTGTCGGAAGCTGCGCCTGTCCGCGACCCGGACTTTGTAGGCAGGATAAGCTCCTGAGTCACGAAAAAGCAGCGAGCATGATGAAGACATCCCCGCTGCCTGGTTCTCCAAATTGAGGATCATTTTTCCAGCCAGATTACTCAGCCTTCCGGATGATCTCTTTTCCGTTATAGTAGCCACAGGACTTGCAGACTTTGTGCGGCATTTTCAGGGCGTGGCACTGGGGGCAGTCCACTAATCCGGGGACTTCCAGTTTCCAGGCTGAACGATGGCGGGCGGTTCTCGCCTTGGACCATTTACGTTTCGGATGAGCCATTATCAGTACACCTCCATAATGTGTCCGTAGACAGCTTGTCTACAGCAGTTTCTTCAAATCAGCAAACGGGGAACCCTTCCCCTGAACCTCCGCCTTGCATTCACACGGCTTCTGGTCACGGTCAGTACCGCAAACCGGGCATAACCCCGAGCAGTCAGGCCGGCAAACGGGCTGTTCCGGCAATTGCGGGATCAGGTTATCACGCAAAGCCTGCTCAATATCCAGTGAGCTGCCGGTGTAGTCGTAAGGTTGTGCAAAATCAGTTTCTTCAAGCTCAGCGGCCGCGGCTCTGGCAGCCAGCGCTGCCTTTGCCGGCAGAAAGGTTTCGTTAACCCCGGTTTCTATCGACAACGTCACGGGGTCCAGACAGCGGACACACATGCCCTCGACGGTTGCCTTCAGTGTTCCGTTTAGAATCAATTCGCCGTCAGTAGTGTGACGCAGCTGGCCCACGAAGCTAACCGGTGAGTTGATCCGTAGTTCTTCACGCAGCAATTGGAATGCTTCCGGCGCAAAAATCAAATCGAGATCAAGTGTGGTATCGGTCTGGCGGATCAATGTTCGGATATCAATTAACATCTAAAACCTCCACAGACGCGAACAGTATTATCCTCTAAAATCGCGGTTCTGTCAACAGTTTTAGCTTACCGGACCATCCTCCGGCTGAGTAATGTTACGGATAAATGCCGAGCCGCCACGGGAACCGGAAGCCAGTTGCGCGGAATCATCGGCATCAACCTGTTTTTTGCCTGATAAATCTTTGCCGGAATTTTTCTTGTCGTCCAGCCCTGCTTCGCTTCTATATTCAATCTGGATATCCAAACTGGTGTTCATAGGTTCACGGTTATTGAAATCAATGGTGTAGCCTAAATGAATCCCGCCGCCTTTTTCGCTGAACTCCGCCTTGGTTGAACTGGTATATATGCCGACATCAAGATTGCCGAAGGGAGTTTCCATACGCGAAATATGACGAAGTCCTTCAATAAAAGTCAGGCGCATTGTATGTGTACCGGTGCGAATAAGTGAAATAACGCCGGTATCAGCAACCTCAATATTCGTTTCTGTGCCTTCATAGCCGGTAGCGGCACTTTCGGCATAGACTATCTGCCAGGCGTCCTGTTCACGGTAGACCGCACCCTCCGTACAGAGTCTGAGCACATCAGCCTGTTCGTCTCCACTCCATTGATGCCCTTCTATTGTCAGCCAGGCGTTTGGTTTTCTCATGTCTGGCTCCTTTCGATTGCGATAGTGGTGGCCTTTTTGATCGGCTGCTGTAAAAAAGCGCTGCCGAGATCTACAAACTGTTCCACACTGTCGCTGGTGTAGTATTCGTGTTGCGGTGTCTCGCCGCTGTCGTTGGCAAGGTTGAGTCGCGTAAGCTGCTCCCGAACGGAACGGGCAACAGCCTCGCCGGAATTGATTAAACGTACATCAGGTCCCATTGACCTGGAAATAGCCTGCTGTAGCAACGGATAATGAGTACAGCCCAAAACCAGTGTGTCAATTCCGGACTTCTTTAGCTCCGCCAGATACTCATTCGCAACCAGATCCGTCGCCGGATGGCTCCACCAGCCTTCTTCCGCCAGAGGGACAAACAGCGGGCAGGCTTTGGAAATTATTTTCAGCGGCTGGCCGGAAGCCTTTTGCAGAGCCTTTTCATACACGCCGCTGTTTATAGTTCCCTTAGTTCCGATAACGCCTATACGTTTGCCTTGACTGGCTGCAACAGCAGTCTCGGCACCGGGGGTAATAACTTCGATCACAGGCACCCCCGCGGTGGCGCTGATCTTTTCATAAGCAAAAGCACTGGCTGTGTTGCAGGCTATGACTATCATTTTAACGCTCTTTTGCTGGAGAAATCGCACTATTTGCAGGCTGTAGCGAATTATTGTGTCGCGGGATTTACTGCCGTAAGGTGCCCGGCCGTTATCACCAAAGTAGATGGTTGACTCATTCGGCAGCAGCGAAAGTATTTCTTTCTGAACTGTCAGGCCGCCCAGACCCGAATCAAATATCCCGATCGGGCAAGCAGACTGAGCCCGCCCGGATTCAATTGAAATCATTATCTATCCTTTCAACCGGCGCTTCAGACCGGAGCAGCTCGTTGTCTTTGTCCTGTCATTATCGCAGCCGCTTGCCGCTAACGGGACAGAAACAGTTTATAACAGTTGCACTTAACATTCAATTCAAGCCTGTCATCAGGCAGATACAATTCAAGCCTGTCATCAGGCAGATACAATTCAAGCCCGTCATCTGATAGAATGAACGCGCACAACAAGCAAACAGATTAAGCGCAGACAGCGCTAAACAATATCCGGAGGTAAGCATGCTCAGCATCCGAATTCCCGCCGACAAAGACGGCAAAAACCTGATCAGCGTCCTGAACGCCCTGGTGCCCGAGGTCACTTCACCGCGCTTATTTCAGGCCCTGCGGCATCGCGACATCCGCATCAACGGTAAACGGGTCCGGCAGGATCAGCCGGTGGCAGCAGGTGATCTGATTGAGCTCTACATCCCTGAGTCTGATCTGGCTCCGGCCAGAGAAAGCTCGCCTTACGAGATTGTGTACACTGATGACAAGTTGATCATTGTCAATAAACCGGCTGGTGTTTCAGTTCATGGGGATCGCGGACTTGATGAAACCGGCACTCTGATCGATATGCTGAAAGCAGAATTCCGCAGCCCAAACCTGAAGCTCTGCCACAG
>CAZOMW010000108.1:0-4810 GCA_964581135.1 uncultured Oscillospiraceae bacterium | reverse complement strand
CAGTTGGTGGTGATCAGGGGCAGGTAAATGCCAAGCGCCTGATAAAGCGCAGGCATGGATTTTTTCATGATTGTTTCAATGACTTGAACCAAAGCGGCAATAACCAGGATAAACAGCAACGTCTGCATGTATCCCAGGCCATATGGCTGCAAGGCGTAAGTGTAGATAGGCCAGGTAAGAGCAGTTGCCAGAGCCATGACAATAATTACGGCACCGCTCATACCCATGGCGTTTTTCAGGCTGTTGGATACTCCCAGGAAGGGGCAGATACCGAGAAACCTTGAAAGGACAAAGTTATCAACGAGAATGGCGCTGAACAGAATAATCAGTAACTGTGTCATTTCGAGTCACCCCTTTCCTTGGTAGGAGCCGGTTTCAGGCCGGCGTTAATTTCTTTGTTGAGGCTGGCGCCGAGGCCAAGGCCGCAGCCACCGCACTGCATGCAGGCATAGGAGCCGGGCTGTGCGGTTGAGCAAAGCTCAGGCGCGACTGCTTCATTCTTAAGTGCGCGCTCAGCAAGCCACTGAGTGATAGCAACAAGAATACCGAAAACAAAGAAACCGCCGGGGGGGAGAATCATGATCAGCATCGGGTTTTCAGAGATAACCGGAACCGGGATATCGTAAATTGTGCCGTTGCCGATGATTTCGCGAATGCTGGAGAAAACAATCAGCGCCGCTGTGTAGCCAAAGCCCATGCCTAAGCCGTCGAGCAGGGAACGGGGAACGGTGTTTTTCTGAGCGAACATTTCGGCCCTGGCCAGGATAATACAGTTAACTGTAATCAGAGGCACGTAGATACCGAGTGCCGCGTTCAGTGCCGGCAGGTAAGTTTGCATCAGCATCTGAACAATGGTAACAAAACCGGCGATGATTGTAATGAAAGCAGGTATGCGTACTTTGTCGGGAATAATTTTGCGCAAGGCTGAAACAGCGACATTGGAGCCGACCAGGACGAAGGTTGCGGCCAAGCCCATGCCGATACCGTTTTTCAGCGAAGTTGTTACCGCAAGAGTAGGACAAGCGCCGAGAATCAGACGGAAAATCGGATTTTCAACAATAAATCCCTTCGTAAATTCCTTAAAAAGTGGTGTTTGTTTTTTGGGGGACATTATTTCACCTCCGCCGCGAGTTTAGTTGCAGCCGCGCCAGCCTGATTAATACTTTCAGTTAAAGCGCGGGACGAGATTGTGGCGCCGGCGACGGCGTCGATCAGTACTTCACCGGAATCAGCCGGGTTGACTGTGAATTCTTTAGAAATCGATTCGCCAAGAAACTGTTCGTAAAAAGATTTGTTCTCAACTTTTTTACCAAGGCCAGGCGTTTCTTCATTGGCAAGGATCTTGAGGTTGCTGATTTCAGCATCGCTGTTGATGGCGATCATAATTGGCAAATTGCCGGCGTAGCCACGATGACTGGATTCAATTACAAGACCGATCAGAGCGTTGCTGGTGTCACGGGCGGCATATACAGCGTCAATTCCGGGGAATTCTTCGGTACGGCTACTGATGTCAACGACTTCAAAGGAAGCTGCCTCTGGAAACATGGAGTTGCGGTCAGCCTCAGCAGCCTCAACCTCGAGTCTGATGCGGGTCTGATAAGTCAGCTGGTTTGTCAGCACCAGCAGTACCGCTGTAACCAGACAAATGATTGTGAGAATAATAGCCGGCATAAAGCCCTTATCCTTTTGCACTTGCGGCCTCCTCCTTTGCTTTTTTCTGACGAATGGCACCCAGCGGCTGTGGGATAGTCCAGCGGTCAATCTGCGGAGTGAGGATATTCATCAAAAGAACTGAGAAGGATACGCCTTCAGTCATGCCGCCATAGAGCCTGATAAGTGATGTTATCAGGCCGCAGCCGATGCCGAAAATTAATTTCCCCTTATTGGTGAGAGGCGAAGTAACATAATCGGTGGCCATGAAAACGGCTCCCAGAAAGAGGCCGCCGGAAAGAATATGGTAAAGCGGGTCCTGGCCGCCGAGCGCTATCAGGATTCCCACGGTTGCAATGTAGGATACCGGAATATGCCAGCTGATAACACGGCGCAGCAATAGATAGACGGCACCGATTGTAAGTGCCAGAATTGAAACTTCACCTATTGTACCTCCCTTGGCTCCGATGAACAGCTCAAAGTAGGAGTGGAGGTCAGCAGTGCCGGGATTCTGCAGCAGGTAAAGCGGGGTTGCTGTGGCGATCATGTCGGGACCGGGTACAGCGACACCGGCCTGACCGAGGCCGATCTGACGCAGGCGTTCAGCCATTATTGCCCAGCGGGTCATATAGGTCGGGAAGGAAAGCATCAGCACAACTCGTGCTGCCATTGCGGGATTGACAAAGTTATTGCCGATACCGCCGAACATCTGCTTCACAATAACAATAGCGATAAAGGAGCCGATAATCGGAATCCAGAAAGGCACAGTCGGCGGCAGGTTCAGTGCCAGAAGCAAACCGGTTACAATAGCGCTCAGATCGCTGATGGAGTTATAGCGTTTCATGACCCTTCTGGCCAGATATTCAAAAAACACAGCCGACACAACAGTCAGAAGGGTGATAAGTAAAGACTGAGTGCCGAAAACAAAAATGGATACGGCGATGGTCGGCAGTAACGCCAGAACAACATCCAGCATTATTCGCTGGGTGGATGAGTTGTCGCGAATATGCGGTGAAGCTGAAACCTGAAGACTCATTGCGCGGCCTCCTTCATTTTAGTCTTATAAGCTCGAAGAGCACTCTTGCCGTTGCGAATGCTCTGGACAAGATAGCGTTTGGCAGGGCAGACATAGGAACAGCAGCCGCATTCAATGCAATCCATAATGTGGTACTGCTCAAGGCCGTCGAGATCCCTGTTGCGGGCCATAATATCAAGATTAGTGGGCATCAGGCGCATAGGGCAGGCATTGACGCAACGGGCACAGTGAATACACTGAGTCTCAGGCGGGATAGCTGCTTCTTTATGGCCAAAAACGATAATCGCATTGTTTTGTTTAATGATTGTGGTATCGGGACGATCCACTGCGACGCCCATCATCGGGCCGCCCATCAGGATCTTGGCAGGTTCTTCAATTGTACCGCCGGCTTCAGCTATAACATCGGTGATAACCGCGCCTATAGGTATATTTACGTTACCCGGGCGTTTCAGGGCACTGCCATCGAGGGTGAGTCTTTTACGAACCAGAGGCATTCCTGTCTCGAGGTACTTGTAAATAAAGCGAACTGTGCTGACATTGAGTACCAGAACTCCTATGTCGTGCGGCAGGCCGCCGCTGGGGACTACCTTGCCGGTGAGTGAATAGATCATCATTTTTTCCGCGCCGGTTGGATAGATGGTGCGGAGTCTTGAAACGGTAATCCCCTCAGCACATTTATCATCAACGCACTGAACTTTGATTTCACGTTCGAGTAGATTTGCCGCTTCCGGTTTGTTGTTTTCAACCGCTATGATTGCGTCCGGGATATTGAGATATTTCATGACGAGCAGGATGCCGTCAATAATCTCACCCGGGTGTTCCATACACTGGCGGAAATCAGCCGTAATATATGGCTCGCATTCAGCTGCGTTGACAATAAGAACCTTGGGCTCTTTGCCGGCAGGCGGCGACAGCTTAACGTGTGTAGGAAACGCGGCGCCGCCCAGACCAACAAGGCCGGCGCTGCGCACCGCATTGACAAAACTTTCGCGATCTGTAACCTCAGGGGGCCTGATTGATTCGTGCCAGGTGTATTTGAGATCTGACTCAATTTCGACTACCTCAACCGAACGGCCATCAGCAGCGACTTCCCGGCGCACAAATTTAACCACACCTGACACACTCGAATGAATCGGAACACTCATCGGGTGCTCGGCAGCTCCGATAAGCTGACCGACCTGAACCTGATCACCGGGCTTTACTATACAAGTGCAGGGCGGCCCGATATGCATACTCATAGGCAGACGTATGGTTTTAAAGTTGTCGAGACGGATTGTAGGGTTGAAGTGGGTGTTTTTATTACCTTTGGGATGAACTCCGCCGCTAAAGCGAATTGCACGATCCATGAATTAACTCCTCTGCGAATCGGTCGGCACTTAATAACAAGCTCGCGCTGATCAACCGACAACAACAAGCGCGGACGGCTCATAGGATAAGTAATTAACCATAAGCCAACAATTAGTATATCATACAAACACTTCGCTTAAAACGTAAAAACTTCTGTGCAACTCGTCGGAATCGTTGCCGGAAATATTTTCGTCAAACTGCATAAATGTAACGCTTGAAACAAACATAAATCCGCAAAAATGATTGCAAACACTTAATCGTAGATGTTTTATAGACTGTCAATTTTTTGAAATTCGCTGTTATTTGATTAATCGGAGTCATTATCAGTTAAAAACCGGTCAAAGTCGACTGAAACAGGCTATTTTTCAGCAATATTTGCAATTCGGCCTGAAATCACTTTCATAATGTTATTTTTGCTCCTGTTATATTCAAAAACTCGGGAAACATCTGCCCTGCAATCGTTTACAGCAATCACAGTCGGGGGTTGCTTATTTGTTTGAATAATCAATCAATTTCAACTGAGCGGTATTGTGAAAATTGCGATCCAGTTTATAACTAAACTACTTGTAGTACTTACCGGATTGAATTATTACGTGAAAAAACCTGCGACCCTTACAGGAGGATCGCAGGCTGGTTATCTGTGAAATGAGACATTTGGCAGGGATGGATCAGAAGCTTTTCACTTCTGAGAGCAACATTGCAGCTTCGATAACGACTGCCATTACCACTGCATTTTCTGGGCTTTTTCGCCGCGCTGCTCCTTGACATAAGCAGCTG
>CAZOMW010000107.1:0-4814 GCA_964581135.1 uncultured Oscillospiraceae bacterium | reverse complement strand
GGCCGGCGGCCATATTGTCCGGATGCAGGGTACGGCCCGTGCCGCCGCCGGAGGCTACAGAGAAGTACTTCTTGCCGTTCTCTACGCACCATTTCTTGTAGGTGCCGGCAACCGGATGCTGGAAGCGGGTCGGGTTGGTCGAGTTGCCGGTAATGGAAACGTCAACACCTTCCAGATGCATAATGGCAACGCCTTCACGCACATCATCAGCACCATAACAGCGAACCTTGGCACGATCACCGCTCGAATAAGCTTTCTCGTTGGTAACTTTTACCTTGCCGGTGCCATAATCAAATTCGGTATTCATGTAGGTAAAGCCGTTGATGCGGGAAATAATCTGGGCGGCATCCTTGCCGAGACCATTGAGGATTACGCGCAGAGGTTCGGAGCGAACTTTATTCGCAGAATTAGCGATGCCGATCGCGCCTTCGGCAGCGGCAAAGGATTCGTGACCAGCCAGGAAGGCGAAGCATTTGGTTTCTTCACGCAGGAGCATGGCCGCAAGATTGCCGTGACCGATGCCGACCTTGCGATCATCCGCGACTGAACCGGGGATACAGAAAGCCTGCAGCCCGATACCGATTGCTTCAGCAGCGTCAGCGGCTTTTACACAGTTTTTCTTAATCGCAATCGCGGCACCGACAACATAGGCCCAGGCGGCGTTTTCAAAGGCGATCGGCTGGGTGTCTTTGCAGATTTTATAAGGGTCGATGCCCTTGGAATCGCAAATGTTTTTGGCTTCCTCAATGGAAGCGATGCCATATTCTTTAAGCACAGCATTGATTTGCGCTATTCTTCTTTCGTAACTTTCAAAAAGTGCCATTGGCGTGTTCTCCCTTCAATTTACGTTCATTACTCATGACGCGGATCGATGTACTTGGCAGCTTCGTCGAAGCGGCCGTAACTGCCAATATTCTTTTTGAAGGCTTCGTTGGCGTCAACGCCCTTCTTGATCATCTCCAGCATCGGCCCTATTTTCAGGAACTCATAACCAATGACTTCGTCATCTGCATCCAGTGCCATCTTGGTAACATAACCTTCGGTCAGTTCCAGGTAGCGGGCGCCTTTATCAACTGTACTGAACATGGTGCCGACTGTACTGCGCAGGCCCTTGCCCAGATCTTCCAGAGAGGTGCCGACCGGCAAACCGTCTTCGGAAAATGCTGACTGGCTGCGGCCATATATAATCTGCAGAAAAAGCTCACGCATTGCCGTATTTATGGCATCACAGACCAAGTCGGTATTCATTGCTTCCAGAATGGTTTTGCCGGTCATGATTTCAGCGGCCATCGCGGCTGAGTGTGTCATGCCTGTGCAGCCGATTGTTTCAATCAGCGCCTCCTGAATAATACCGTTTTTAACATTGAGGCTCAGTTTACAGGCACCCTGCTGCGGTGCACACCAGCCTACCCCATGAGTGAAACCGGAAATATCCGAAATTTCCTTTGCCTGCACCCAGCGGCCTTCCTGAGGGATGGGTGCCGGACCATGGTCCGGACCTTTGGCAACACAGCACATCTGCTCTACTTCGTGTGTCTTTAGCATATTTTTCCCCTTTCATAACGAGATCAGAATTAACACTGACCGGCCTTTTCGCCTGCAGACAGAGAGCTGAACCTAAGTGCGTCCGTTCGGCGCCGGCTCTGCTGCAAAACGCAAAAAGGCGAAAGTCGCTTCTATTATAACGGATATCAGCCGGGGAAACCATGTTCGACCGAAAATTTCCCCGGGCTGCTGTGATATAATTAAACGATATTTTTGCACAAAGGAAACCCTATGCTTGAAAAATTACAAACGGTTTTAGACCGTTATGAAGAATTGAATCTATTGCTTGCCGACCCCGTGGTATTGGCTGATCAGGAACGTTACCTGCAGCTGACTCAGGAACACTCGGCTTTGCAGCCGCTGGTTGCCGCCTGCGAAAATTACCGTTCTTTGCAGCAGCAGGTGCAGGAAAACCGCGATTTGTTTTATGCCAGCACTGATCATGAGTTCCGCGAACTTGTACGTGAAGAACTGGCCGAGCTTGAAAACCGGCTGGAATCGGCTGAAAACACGCTGCGTGAAGCCCTGATTCCGCAGGATCCGAATGATTCACGCAACGTGATTATTGAAATCCGGGCAGGTGCCGGCGGCGACGAAGCCGGCCTTTTTGCCGCGGTTCTTTACCGCATGTATCAGACTTATGCTGAAGGCAGAGGCTGGCAGACTGAAATCATCGACCTCAATGAAACCGGAATCGGCGGTTTTAAGGAAATTGTTTTTATGATACGCGGCAATGGCGCCTTCAGCCGTTTTAAATATGAAAGCGGGGTTCACCGTGTTCAACGCGTACCGGTAACAGAATCCGGCGGCCGCATTCATACATCTACCGTTACGGTAGCTGTTTTGCCCGAGGCTAAGGCTGTTGAAATTGATATTAATCCTGCCGATCTGCAGATTGACACCTACCGGGCTTCAGGCGCCGGCGGCCAGCATGTCAACAAGACAGACTCAGCGATCCGGATTACGCATCGCCCCAGCGGCATCGTGGTTACATCTCAGGATCAGCGCTCGCAACATAAAAACAAAGAAAGCGCCATGGCCGTACTTCGCTCCCGCCTGCTGGAACAGGAACAAAGCCTGCAGCACGGAGCAATTGCTTCTGAACGGCGCAGTCAGGTTGGTACCGGTGACCGCAGCGAACGGATCCGCACTTATAATTATCAGCAGGGTCGGATTACAGATCACCGCATCGGCTTGACATTGTACAAGCTGGAAGCGGTTCTGAACGGCGACCTTGATGAGCTGATCGACGCCCTGATAACAGCTGACCGGGCCGAAACGCTTGGGCAGGGAGAGGGCAGTAACGATCATGTCTGAACTGCAGACAATGATAGTGAAGGTTGATCCGCTCAAGCCTGATGATAAAATTCTGTTGCCGGCGGCGGAACTGCTGCGTGCCGGCAAGCTGGTAGCCTTCCCGACAGAGACTGTCTACGGGTTGGGAGCAAATGCATTAAATCCGGAGGCTGTAAGAGCGATTTTTGCTGCCAAAGGCCGGCCGGCTGATAATCCACTGATTGTCCACGTAGCAAAAATTTCCGATTTGGAAAAAGTTGTGCGTGAGATATCACCGCTCGCCCGTTTGTTGATGGAAAAGTTCATGCCCGGACCTCTGACGCTGGTACTGCCGCGCTCTGAACTGGTTCCGGATGTTGTCACAGCCGGACTTGACACCGTCGCTGTCCGCCTGCCTGAACACCCGGTAGCCAGACGTTTGATTGAACTGGCCAGTGTACCGGTAGCAGCGCCGTCAGCCAATCGTTCCGGTCGTCCCAGTCCGACGCTGGCAGAGCATGTTCTGGAAGATATGAACGGCCGGATTCCGTTGATTGTTGACGGTGGTCCCAGTGATTTCGGCGTTGAATCAACCGTGCTGGATGTCACCGGCAGTGTGCCGGTAATCCTGCGCCCCGGCGCTGTGACGATCGAAGAGCTGCAGGCGGTTGCCGGTACTGTACTGGTTGCCGGCGCAAGTCCTGCGCCGGCTCTGAATACGACACCGCGTTCACCCGGGATGAAATACCGGCACTACGCGCCAGGCACTCCGCTTTGCATCGCCGAGGGTGAAAACGCCGAAGCGCGTTCCGATCGTGTGCTCCTGCAGGTACTGGCGTCGATCAAAGCAGGCAGAACCCCGGCTGTCTTTGCCTCGAGCGAAACAAAGAAACTACTGCAGGCGAATTTGCCGGCAGGCTGGCAGATCCGGAATGCTGCAGATCGGGAGCTGCGCAATGCCGTTGACCTGGATCCAGCCGTTGGCCTGGATACAGGTGATGCCGTTAATCCAGAGCAGTGTTCCGAAAAAACAAAAACAGCAAAGAAGACTGTCTGGCTGGTTGTGCATGGACCTGGCAGCCAGGCCCGTACAGCCGCCAGTCATTTGTTCGCTGGCCTGCGCTGGCTCGACAGCTGCCATGCTGACCTGATTATTGTTGAAAGCGCGGATAATGCCGGAATCGGCGTCGCCTATCTTAACCGCTTACGCAAAGCCGCCGGCGGCGGCAGTGACCCCCTGACGGAACATGACTGTCAGAACACACAGAAAACAAAAAAGGAGGTTGCGATGAAAATCCTATTTATCTGCACAGGCAATACCTGCCGCAGCCCCATGGCGGCCTGCCTCTTTAATCATTTTGCGGCCGGAACCGGATACACCGCCGAGTCTGCCGGTCTCGCAGCCAGAAACGGCGATTCAATCAGTGAAAATGCCCGTCTGGTATTAAAGGAATTATATGGCATTGATGCCGGCGATCATCATTCTCGTTTGTTCGAGCTCGAGATGGCAGCAGGATTTGACCTTATTCTGACAATGAACAGCATACAGCGTGATTTTTTGCGCTCGCAGCTGCCGTCTGAGACAGAAAAAATCCAGACAATCGGCGAAGCTGCGGGTGTGCCTGCGGAAGCAGTTTCGGATCCTTTCGGCCGCGAGCGTTCTGTATATGAAAAAACAGCACGTCAGCTGGAGCGATTGATTAAAGAGATTATTAAAAAACTGCCGGCCATTGAGGCTGAATAAATTAATCCGGACAGGCTGTCGCCAACTGATCATTAATGGCAGTCCAATGCAGGTTTATAATCACAGGCCGGAATCTATAATCGGATCAAGTCAGACAACGGCAGCCCGGCTTGATAGCCCGATATCTCTTGACTTGCGGCAATCGGGGTGATATAGTTTCTAACGCTATGCGCTGCATGCGTATCGTAATCAAAACTAGTATCCTCGCTCTGTCTGCGGGACAGAGCCGCTAGTCCAAGAGGAGGTGAAA
>CAZOMW010000106.1:0-4843 GCA_964581135.1 uncultured Oscillospiraceae bacterium | reverse complement strand
TAGTTGCCTTGAAAACAAGGACAATTGCCAGTGCTCAGGCGGTTGAAGATTCGTTCTGTTGGCTAACCATGGTCCTGTAATCGCGGGTTCGTCAATCCTGGACGCATTTTATGGAATTGAGGAGCTTGAAGAAAGTGCCAGAATTGCCTGGCATTTACGAGCAGAAAAATTCAATTTGATTCGGTGAATAAAAAGCCAGCTAACGATTTAGTTGATTTGACATTTTTATTAAATAATCGCAATGTGAAAAACTTCTAATAGAATATTTAACACCTAATTTGACTGTTTTGCGGTAACGAATGTATTATCCGTAGCAATTTGTTTACGAATAGGTCGTGTTTTGACATCTTTCGCTATAGTATAATTCATATTAATTGAAATACACAGTTGCTTAAGGAGCAGTTTCGCTTCGTCGATGGCACAGAATTATATGCTTAAGGGAAAGCGGAAGGGGAACCATGAAGAAGATTTGTGAGGCACTAAGCGGTACAGTCCTGTTTAATGGCTTGAATCACGAGGCCTTTCATCAGTATTGTATGAAAACTACAGTCCGCCTGGTATGGAAGGGCGAGGTTATTGCCAATGAAGGGGATCTTTGCCCCGGCATTGGCATCATTATTGATGGCCAGATAGCACTGCAGAAATATACCAGTTCAGGTGATTTTGCCACGATTGAGCTCTTGTCGGCCGGCGATATTTTCGGCGAGGATCTTATGTTCGGGACGCATAAGTTTTTTACGAATACAGTTGAAGCTGTAACTAACTCAAAAATTATTCTGGTACCGCGTGACATGCTGAATACAATGCTACAGGATAACCCTGTCATTATGGAAAACTTCCTGTCAGTTTTAAGTGATCGTGTTTTGTCTCAGAATCGTCGGATTTCACTGCTTTCACAAAAAAGTCTGCGTCAGAAAATCTCCAGTTATTTACTGGAACTCCTGCGAGAGCAACGTGAAGAAGAAGCAAACGATCCTCCGGTCCGCTCGGTAGTTTCTACCCAGGCGGTTGAACTGCCGGTTTCCAAGGAGGTTGTTGCCAGATTACTGGCAATGCCGCGCCCTTCCTTTTCGCGCGAGCTTATTACCATGGAGCGTGATGGCCTGATCCGGGTTAGTGGCCGGGTAATCTGGCTGCTGGACATTGATGGCCTGGAGCGCGGCATGGTTGAAACTCTGCGCCGCGATCGCGCCTGACTTAAGCTGGCCACAGCATAGCCTGCTATACCGTCTGCGCTGTTTGCAAGCAGACGGTTTTTTTGATTTCAGTGACTGCTGAAAGCCTCGCGTCAAGCGGTCTGGTAGTATATAATCAATAAAGTAACAGGGAGGTGAAAGGACACGAATGAATGGTGACTTACTGTCCGGAATCGGGCAGTTTTTCCAGGAGCTTTTTCAGGATCTGACAAACGGGCTGATTCTGTTTGGCGGCCCGCTTGATATTGGGATCGCAATTGTCGATGTCCTGATTACTACCCTGGTCATCTACTACATTCTTCGTCTATTGCGTGATTCACGCGCCTGGCAGCTTCTGAAAGGCCTGATTCTGATTATCGCCTTTGCGCTTGCCGGCAGCCTAGCCGGTCTGACAACACTCGGTTTCATTCTTAACAACACCATCTCTGTCCTTGCCATTGCTTTCGTTATTATTTTCCAGCCGGAATTGCGCCGGGCTCTGGAAACCGTCGGGCGCAGCTCGCTGATTGTTCTGGCAGGTTCCGAAACCGGTGCAAAAGAGGGCGTTGTCCAGAACATGATCGAATCGATTGTACGCGCCTGTGAGCAGATGTCGGCAGCGCACACTGGTGCTTTAATAATTATTGAGCGTGAAACCAGACTGACTGAGCTGCTGGAGCAGGAAAATGTCGTCACTCTTGATTCAGCCATTTCCTCCACAATTCTGCAGCAGATTTTTTATACAGGTTCACCTTTGCATGACGGAGCCGCTCTGATTCGCGGCGGCCGTATTGCCGGAGCCAGAATTCATGTACCTCTTTCCGATAATTATCACTTGCGGCGTGATTATGGAACACGTCATCGCGCTGCTGTGGGTGCCAGTGAAATCGGCGATGCTATTGCAATTGTAGTTTCGGAAGAACGCGGCACCATCAGTATTGCCATTGAAGGCAGGTTGTTTGTCCTTGATAACGCTGACGCCCTGCGGACTCTTCTGCATAAAATCCTCAATCCGACCAGGCCGGCAAAGGGCTGGAGCAGCTTGTTCCGCGGCCGGCGCGCTGACAGAGCTGTTGCAGTAGCTGCATTACGGGAAAAACCGGCAACAGCGAAAACCGGTGATTCCGGCCCTGCAAAAACAGAATCCGGTAGTAAGGAAGCAGTTAAAACAGATAGCAAAGCTGATGTCAGGCCAGACAGTGCAGAAAAAGCAACTGAAGGCGCGGCTCCGGAAACGCAGGCAAAACCGGCAGCGGCAGAAAGCGGCCCCGGCCAGCAGCGAGCGGCAGCAGCCGCGTCGTCAACACCGTCAATTTCGGAAATCGCCAAATCGCGGACGCCCCGCAGCCGTTCAGCCCTTTTAATCGAGGATCCTAAATCTGCAGTCCGGTCGCGGCCGCCGCGCCACCAGCGCATTTTGCTGATTATATTTTCCTTCGCGATTGCGCTTGTGCTTTTCCTTTATGTTCAGGTTACTATTAATCCGGTTGACTCAAGAACCTTTACTACAACATTAAGCTATGAAAACATCGAGATTGCTGAAAGCAAAGGCTTTGAAGTGCAAGTGCCGATCGAAAGCGTTCAGGTAACTCTTATGGGCCGGCAAAACACAATTGTTGATCTGCGTTCCGAGGATGTTACCGCCTATATCGATTTTTCGGAGGTAAACAGCACCGGTATCCTGCAGCTGCCAGTGCAGGTAAGGGTTGCACGGCTCGCTCATTTGCGGCCGACTGATATTTCACCAATGAGAATTACAATCAGCATTCGCAGCAATCAATAGATAATATTTTACTGCTATAATAGTTCTGCGGTTTTGAGCCGCTGCTAAAAACAGGTCGCATGAGGTATTAAGATGTCGAGATTATTTGGTACAGATGGTGTTCGTGGAATTGCAAATAAAGAGCTTACCCCCGATCTTGCTTTCCGATTAGGGCTTGCAGGCGCAACAGTACTGGCAGGTGAAAAAAGCCATAAACCTGAAATTCTGGTTGGCCTTGATACGCGCATTTCCTGCGGTATGCTTGAGTCGGCTCTGGTTGCCGGGATTTGTTCGGCAGGCGCGGATGCTTTGATCTGCGGTGTCATTCCTACACCTGCGATAGCTTATCTGGTTCGTAAATACAATTGTGATGCCGGCGTGGTAATCTCCGCCTCACACAATACCTACGAGTATAACGGCATCAAGTTTTTTGCCGGCAGCGGCTATAAGCTGCCTGATGATACAGAAGATAAAATCGAAGCACTGGTAAACAGCTATGATGCTGAGACAATGGTGCGGCCAACCGGAGCTGAAGTCGGACGCCGGATCGAAAAGAAAAACGCTTCACGCGATTACTCGGAACATCTTAAGCGCCGCATGAGCGTTGATCTGACTGGTTTAAAAATCGGACTGGATTGTGCCAACGGCGCCGCTGCCCATATCGCTCCCAGCCTTTTTAGTGATCTTGGTGCCGATATTGTGGCTATAGGCGTTGAGCCGGACGGACTGAACATTAACGATAATTGCGGCTCAACTCATCTGGAACGTCTGCGCCAGCTGGTGCGGCGGGAAGACTGCGATCTTGGAATTGCCTTTGATGGTGATGCCGATCGCATGCTCTGCATTGATGAACATGGCGAACTGGTTGACGGAGATGCTATCCTTGCGATTGTCGCCCTTGACATGAAAAAACAGGGACAGCTGCACGATGACACTCTGGTTGTTACGGTAATGAGCAACATGGGGCTGGACATTATGGCCAGAGAAAACGGTATCAAGCTGGTCAAAACCAAGGTTGGCGACCGCTATGTTCTTGAAGAAATGCTCAAAAGCGGTTACATGATCGGCGGCGAACAATCCGGGCACATAATCCTGCTTGATCATACAACCACAGGCGATGGCATGCTCAGCGCTCTGCGACTGTTACGCGCTGTCATTAATGACGGCCAAAACCTGTCAGATGCCCGGCAGATAATGAAATCGCTGCCGCAGGTTTTGCGCAGTGCACATGTCCCGAATGAGAAAAAAGCGCGTGCCATGGAAGATCCCGATATTCAGGAAACCTGCCAGCGGCTTGAGGAAAAACTTGCTGACCGTGGTCGGATTCTGGTTCGCCCATCCGGAACTGAACCAATTGTCAGGGTGATGATAGAAGGGGAATCAATCGACGAAATAACTGAGATGGCTGATCAGATAACCCGTCTGATTGTAAGTAAATACGGGGTCTGATTCTCTTTGTATGAAATACGGCGTCAGTATTTTGGTGTGCGGCGCTGTTTAGCGTAAGTTTGTTTCTGAAGCTTTAGTCGGAAGTTCATAAGAGGTATTTTATGTGCGGAATAGTTGGTTATATTGGACCGGAGGCCGCGCTTTCAGTATTGATGCAGAGCCTGGCACGGTTGGAATACCGTGGTTATGACTCGGCCGGTGTTGCATATGTGATTGACGGAAAAATTGATGTTCGCAAAAAGAAAGGCCGTCTCGCAGTTCTGCATGAAGCGCTAGCAGCCGAGAATCTTTTATCTGATGAGCAGATCAATGTCGGTATCGGTCACACCCGCTGGGCAACGCATGGCGCCCCAAGCGATGAAAACTCGCACCCTCATCTTTCGCGCAATGGCCAAATCGCCATAGTTCACAACGGCATTATTGAAAACTACCTTGAACTGCGCAAGTATCTTACGGA
>CAZOMW010000105.1:0-4931 GCA_964581135.1 uncultured Oscillospiraceae bacterium | reverse complement strand
GGCATTGATGGTTGCGATGCGAATGTCGGCTGAGAATCGGCGCAGCCGGTCATAGTCAGGTTTTTCACTCATGAGCTTTACCATTCCTTTCATACTGCCTGTCAGAATTCTGCTTATTGTTCATCTTTTTGAGGTGTTATAGAAACGACGCTGTCGCGGATCGAAAGAACCGGCGGGAACAGTATCTTGCGGTGCCGTGATTCAATTCCATTAAGAGATTCAACCATCATTTCGGCAGCTGCCCGACCCATAGGATAAGGATCGCGGCTGATGGTGGTCAGCTTCACTTCACCGCTTACCGCTGCCGGCGAATCGTCAAAGCAGATAACACTGACATCGTCAGGTACACGGCGGCCGGCAGTCAGCAGACTTTTGCAGAAGGCTGCTGCCATCAGGTCATTAGCACTGAAAATGGCTGTGCACTCAGTCAGCTCGCTCAGAAAGTAGCGGGCGAACTCTTCGCCTGAATCGCGCTTAAGATTGCCGTAATAAACACTGTTGTCCTGCAGCTTGATATGGTAATCCTCCATGGCGTCACGGAAGCCGCGTTCGCGATCCTGACTGGCTGTTGAATTGGCCGGCCCGGCAAGATGGGCGATCTGACGATGCCCGCGTTCAGCCAGAAAGCTGCCGGCCAGATAACCACCGCGATAGTTATCTATACAAACTGTGTCGAGATCCATCGAACGGATGTATCTGTTAGCCAGCACAATTGGGCAACGGACTGTCTTGAGCAGACTGACAAGTCCGGAGGTTTCCATGGCTGTAATCAGGATAATCCCGTCACTGTTCTGCTCGTTGGCATGGCGGACAATTTCCTCTTCCCTGGCCGGATCGTAATCGCTGTTGAAAATAGCGAGCTTGATATTATGCTCGTTAAGACAATCATTAATGCCCTTGATAATCCCCAGATAAAACTGGTTCATAATATCGCCGACGACCAGCGTGACAACAGGTGCGGCGTTAACTGCTTTGCGGGCATGAGGGGCATATTTATAGCCCAGTTTCTCCGAAGCCGCCAGAATTTTCTGTCGGGTTTCGTCGCGAACTGTCGGGCTATTGGAGAGGGCGCGCGAGATTGTAGCGATTGAATAACCACAATGTTCAGCTACATCCCTGATAGTGACGGACATACATGACCTTTCCGTAAATGAAACAATAATGTTTGCAACTAATGAAACATTATTGATATTAAACTCTTATTCAATAGGGAAAAGATGTTCAGCAACTGTTGTTTCAATAAATTTCGACTAAACATCCTACCCAAGAATAGCATGCTGTCAGCTGATTGACAAGTATTTACCACAGAATAACTGAATATTCATTATAAAACAGCATTTTGTTTCAGTAACAACATTGCTATTTAATCCTGCTTCAGAAAAAACGATACAAAAAAGCAAAAGCCTGCCGGCACTTTAAATAGTGCAGACAGGCTCTTGACTTTGTTCGTTTTTCAATTGATTTTCTGATCAGTCCGATTCAGGCCGGATATCGTTAGCGGAAACCAACCGGTCGTAAAAATCCTACCCGAATGGTCCCGGAATCATGTGACTGCCGTGACAATCAGCGGTTAACGATGTTGACCGGGTTGCCTTTGAGGAACTGAGCAAGGTTATCAACCGCGACATCCATCAGACGCTGACGGCTTTCCTTGGGAGCCCAGGCGATATGTGGAGTGATAATGCAGTTTTTGGCGGTCAGCAGAACGTTATCAGCTTTGATAGGTTCAACGGATACGACGTCAGTCGCGTACCAGGCAATTTTATCAGCTTCCAGAGCATCCTTGACATCCTGTTCGACTACCAGCGGACCACGTGAAGTGTTGACGATAATTACGCCGTCCTTCATTTTGGCGATACTTTCGCTGTTGATCATGCCGTTAGTGGACGGGAACAGCGGTACGTGCAGGCTGATTACATCTGATTTCGCGTAGAGCTCGTCCAGAGTCACATAATCTGCGAGTGCACGGCCGGCTTCGTTGGGATACTCGTCATAAGCCAGAACCTTCATGCCGAAAGCGCGGGCAATAACAGCTGTTGCCTGACCAATCCGGCCGAAGCCGATAATGCCCATTGTTTTGTCAGCAAGTTCAATCAGGGGGAAATCCCAGAAGCAGAAGTCCGGGTTGTTGGTCCAACGGCCTTTTTTGACTTCCTGTGCATGATGGCCGACATTATGGCAGACTTCCAGCAGCAGCGCGAAAACAAACTGCGCAACCGCGGTTGTACCGTAGGTAGGGATATTGGCTACAGGAATGCCCTTTTCTTTAGCGTATTCGTAATCGACAACATTGTAGCCGGTAGCAAGAACACCAATGAAACGAATATTGGGGCAGGCATCAAAGGTCGCTTTGGTAATAGGGGTTTTGTTGGTGTACACAATATCGGCATCTCCGATACGCTCGACAATTTTGTCTGCTGGTGTACGGTCATAAACTTTGAGTTCGCCCAGGGCTTCGAGACCTGACCAGGAAAGGTCACCCGGATTTTCTGTGTAACCATCAAGTACTACAATCTTCGTCATTATCTTTTCTCCTTTATATTTTTGCGTTTATCGCAAACCAATCACTTCAGGTTTACCGTAAACATTGAACAGACGCAATAGAAGTTTTAGTAAAATGTGAATACTAACAAACATTTCGCCGTAATCGTTTACGGTTTTGGTCAAATAGTAAATTTTACGTAATTAGGTAAAACTATGGTGCTTTCACGGAAGCATTTCCCGGCGCCGTCGGCTGCGTCGGTGCCTGTAATGAAGTTTCTGTCGGTATGTAATCAATAAAAGTGTGACTATAATCATAAAGCAACCAGCCGGGCCTCCGGTTTTGTTTCCGGAGGCAGCGGCTGGTAAGATGCTTTGATTCAGTTCCGACAGAAAAAGCAGGGCTTAGCTGCCAATTAAAGCTCCAGCCGTGCCCAGGCCTCGTTGAGGTAACGCTTGGCATTGGCGATAACCATCTCGGGATCTTCATCTCCCCAGGGTTTCACTTCAAAGCTGACGATCTTACGCGGGCCGCCATCTTTAAGATAACCGATTTCGAACAGAACCTTGAGGAAGTCGGTCAGTTCTTCAACGCCGTTGGCGCTGTTGGGGAAACCGAAGCGCGGATGCTGGTCGCCAAAGGCGTCGTGTTCTTCACCGCAGACGGCGTTGCCGATGTGGACATGTTTGATGTATTTAGCAACCGGAACAAGGCTTTCACGGTTGGTTTCATGGAGAAGCGGTACATGGCTGAGGTCAACCATCAGACCAAAATTATCAACCTGCTTGCAGACATCTTCAGCATAACGGGCAGCCAGATCAGCAGGGCCGATCAGCGATGATTTGTCAACGTCAAAGTCAAAGACTTCGAGAACGACAGGCATATCGCCCTTGGATTTGGAATACTCGCAGAGCTCAACGGTTGATTTAACCAGCGCGTTGTAGCTTTCTTCCTTGGTGGCATCTTCCCATTTGCCGGAAAGGAAGGCAAAGCCGGTGCAGCCAAGCTCGTAGGCTTCATCGATGCCTTCTTTAAGGTTGGCAAGAGCGATCTGACGCTGTTCTTCGTCCAGAGAGTTGATGTTCTGTTTGGTACGGAGCAGACGCGGCTGAGCGCCATAGGCCATTGTGATAGCAGATTCAGTAACCATTTTGCGTACGGCAGCTCGGACTTCCGGATCCTTCATCATCGTAACTTCGATTGCATCAAAGTAATCGTCATTACAGATACGCTTTACGGTATTAACGATATCACCTTCACCGCTCATGGCGAATGGATAGGCCATAAAGTGGATCAGGCCGACTTTCATGTACTTTTGCATAGGTTGATTCATATTAGTTCCCCTTTCATGATTCAGCTAACGCTGGTGTTGGTATTTTGTAAACTTCGGCCGTAGTTGCGAGCGGCCGATAATTCCGCGATTTTCCGGTGTGCGCTACTGGTGTGACAGTTTTACCAGGACGCACACTTAATAGTTTATCACAAACCAACGCAAACGGTAACGATAACAGGTAAACGTTTGTTGTCGTCTGTCAATTTTTTCTGACCGGCGCATCAAGTCTGATTAACGTTGATCGATTTCGTAATTTTCTTTTTCGTCGCCAGTTTGCCCAGGTAAGCCTTGATAATGCGTTCGTCATACCGCAGTTCTTCTGCCCTGCCATGCAGGATTATTTTCCCTTGCTCTAAAACGTAAGCTTCATGCGAAATTTCCAGAGCCAGCTTGGCATTCTGCTCAACCAGAAGAATTGTGGTGCCGCGCTTGTTGATTTCAACAATCCGGCGGAAAAGGTCTGCCACAATTACTGGCGCCAGGCCCATGGAAGGTTCATCCAGCAGGAGAACCCGCGGTCGGGCCATTATCGCCCTGCCAATCGCCAGCATTTGCTGTTCGCCACCGGAAAGGCTCCAGCCCAGCTGATTACGGCGTTCTTCAAGTCGTGGGAATAATTCGAAAACTGATTTCATGTCCTTGTCGTAAGGTTTCCTGCCGAAAAAGCCGTGCCAGGCAATAGTGCCGACTTCCAGATTCTGTTCCACTGTCAGGCCGGGGAAAATATGGCGGCCTTCCGGCACGTGCACTATGGCTTTACGTGCCAGCTGGATTGAGTTTTTATTGATCAGCTCTTCATCATCGTTAAAAATGATGCTGCCGGTCCGCTCAATCATGCCGGAAATCGATTTCAGCAGTGTAGTTTTACCGGCACCATTAGAACCTATTAAGCAGGTAATTTTGCCGGCCTCGATATCCAGGTCAATGCCTTTGAGGGCCTCGATCGGGCCGTAATAAGCATGCAGGTCCCTGATCTTAAGCATCTTCAAGACTCCTTCCCAGATAGGCCTCAATGACCTCATCGTTGCTGGAGACTTCATTTGGTGTGCCCGAGGCAATTACTTTTCCGAAGTTGATAACAACGATCTGCTTGCAGATATTCATAATCATGTCCAT
>CAZOMW010000104.1:0-4973 GCA_964581135.1 uncultured Oscillospiraceae bacterium | reverse complement strand
TGCGTAATGTTCTTGACCCACGGATGAGGAGGTAACACATGGCTGAATCTGAACTTAACAACTCAAAAGAACTTTTGTTATCTATCAAGGATCTGCGTGTTTCTTTTATGACCTATGCCGGCGAAGTCCAGGCTGTACGTGGAGTATCCTTTGATCTTAACCGTGGTGAAACAATTGGTATTGTCGGTGAATCGGGCTGCGGTAAAAGCGTAACTGCCCAAACGATCATGAAACTTAATCCCTCACCGCCGGCAGTGATAAAAACCGGTTCAGTTTTCCTGGACGGGCAGGACATTGTGCCTTTGTCTGACAATGAAATGCAGAAAATCCGCGGCAATAAAGTCAGTATGATTTTTCAGGACCCCATGACCAGCCTCAACCCAACTATGACGATAGGTCATCAGGTGGGTGAAAGCCTGATTCTGCACCAGGGAACCAGTAAACGCGAATCTTTTCAGCGCGCCGTGGAGCTGCTGGATCTGGTCAAGATCCCTAACCCGGCTGTTCGTGCCAAACAATATCCGCATCAGTTTTCCGGCGGTATGCGCCAGCGCGCAATGATTGCCATGGCACTGGCCTGCGAGCCGCAGCTCTTGATTGCTGATGAGCCAACCACAGCTCTGGACGTAACAATTCAGGCTCAGATTCTTGACCTGATGCGTGATCTGAAAACGAAAACCAATAACGCGATCATCCTGATCACTCACGACCTTGGCATTGTCGCCTCGATGTCTGACAGGCTGGCCGTAATGTACGCCGGCAATATCATCGAGACTGGTCCGGCTGATAAAGTGTTTTATAATCCGAAGCATCCTTATACCTGGGGCCTGCTCGATTCACGTCCGCGTGTGGATCATCCGCGTAACCGTAAGCTTGATCCGATTGACGGCATGCCGCCTGACCTGATCAAACCACCCAAAGGCTGTGCCTTCGCTGACCGTTGCCGCCACAGCATGAAAATCTGCCGTGAAGTTTTCCCGGCAGAAACCGCTGTCTCAGAAGGTCACACAGTGAATTGCTGGCTGCAGCATCCCATGGCCCCGAAGGTTGCGAGAGGAGAAAAGCGCTGATGGAACTAACGCAAGAAAAAAATGATCTGCAGACACCGCTGTTCTCCCTGAAGAAAGCCAGCCGCTACTTTAAAGTTGATCACAACAAATTGCTAAAAGCTGTTGATCAGGTGAGCCTGGATATTTATCAAGGCG
The DNA here is from genome assembly GCA_964581135.1 of uncultured Oscillospiraceae bacterium. Lineage (GTDB taxonomy): Bacteria > Bacillota > Clostridia > Saccharofermentanales > UBA5734 > JAXGXQ01. The sequence continues at coordinate 3,768 of CAZOMW010000104.1, read as the reverse complement.
AAACACTTGGCCTGGTAGGTGAATCCGGCTGCGGCAAGACGACACTGGGTCGCCTCCTCGCGCGAATTTATCCTTTAACCAACGGTGACATCACTTATGAAGGCAAAAGCCTGCAAAAGATGAACAGGAAAGAAGCTTTTGACTACTGTAAAAAAGTACAGGTCATTTTTCAGGATCCATACGCTTCGCTGAATCCGCGGATGACAGTTGGCGACATCATAGGCGAGGGTCTTGAGATACACAAGCTGTATCAGCCTGCAGATCGGCAGGCCCGCATTTATGATTTGTTGGAGAAAGTAGGGCTCAACCGTGAGCAAGCCAACCGTTTTCCTCACGAGTTTTCCGGCGGCCAGCGTCAGCGCATTGGTATAGCCCGTTCCCTGGCAATCGAACCTGACTTTATTGTCTGCGATGAGCCGATTTCGGCACTTGACGTATCGATCCAGGCCCAGATCCTGAATCTGTTAACCGAGCTCCGCGAGGAACTGAAGTTGACTTATCTGTTCATTTCGCATGATCTGAACGTTGTCAAATATATCTCTGACCGTGTAGCAGTCATGTACCTGGGAATAATTGCCGAGCTGGCTGACAGCAGCGGAATTTACGCGAACCCGCTGCATCCATACACAGTTGCTTTACTTTCGGCCATTCCGGTACCGGACCCTGAAGTTGAGCGCCAGCGCAAACGTATTGTCCTTGAAGGTGATGTTCCTTCGCCTATTAACGCACCGATCGGCTGCACCTTCAGCACCCGCTGTCCTTATGTTATGAAGAGATGCCTGACTGAACGTCCGCAACTGCAAACGGTTGAAAACAGACATCAGACCGCATGCCATTTATATGACACCGGTGCCAAAAACATTAAAGAAGCTGTTGCTAAGCGACCGGAAGATTAAGTTAGGTTATATTTCGCGGCGGCCCTCCATGGCCCTCGCCAAAGTAACTTCATCTGCGTACTCAAGATCGCCGCCCATGGGAATACCATGGGCGATTCTTGTTGTTTTGATACCTGCAGGTCGTAGCAATCGGGCTATGTACAGTGCCGTTGCCTCCCCTTCAACCGTCGGGTTTGTTGCCAGTATCACTTCTGATACGCACTCTTCCGTGCGCAGGCGTGCTAAAAGCTCCCTCAGGCGAATTTGATCCGGTCCGATATTCTGCATTGGTGAAATAGCGCCATGCAAAACATGGTAAAGCCCACGATATTCGTGGATCCGTTCCATGGCAGCAACATCCCGCGGGTTCTCAACCACACAGATAACTGTACGGTCGCGTGTTGCTGAAGAACATATTTCGCACGGATCCTGTTCTGTCAGATTACAGCAAACAGAACAGAGACAGGTGGATTGACTGGCATCAGTTATTGCCTCCGCCAGTTTTTTAGCTGCTTCCGGGGGCTGACTTAATATGTGAAAAGCCAGCCGTTGCGCGGTTTTACTGCCGACTCCGGGCAATTTGCCCAGTTCGGTTATAAGTTTTGCGATGGCAGGAGAGAAACGCGCCATTTAGAATCCCATCGGCAGGCCGCGACCGCCGGTTGCCTTAGCCATGCGTTCCTCAGACATTTCTTCAATCTTACGCATAGCCTCGTTCACCGCTACCAAAACAAGGTCCTGCAACATTTCGACATCTTCAGGATCAACAGCTGCCGGATCAATCGTAAGCTCTGTCAGCTGCTTTTCGCCGCTGACAACTGCCTTTACAACGCCGCCGCCAGCTGTGGCTTCAGCTGTCATCTGAGCTATTTCTTCCTGAGCCTTTTCTACTTCTTTTTGCATGCGCTGAGCTTGCTGGAGCAGCTGGTTCATATTACCCATGCCGCCACCGCCGCCAAATCCGCCTCTTGGTCCTTTAGCCATTTGCTTTATCCTCCATTATTACAGGTATGCCAAATACTTCGGCTGCTTCTTTAACTTTAGTTATCCAGGCAGGCTCGTCAGGTACCGGACAATGCTGCGCTTCCGCCTTCGGATCCGCCGCTAAACGAACAACAACAGGTGTATTGCTGCCGGTAACACTGGTTGCTGCCTCGCGCAGCGCCTTCAGGTTGGCTGCTTCCTTTAATTCCTGACAGTTTATTTTATCCTTTTCAGAAAAAATTATATGTAGTTCCCCGCCACAGAACGAATAAGCTGCAGGGCGGCAAAATAAATATGTTGTCATGTGACCGGCATTGATCAGCTGGTCCTGAATCGCTTTCCACAGAGTCTCATCATCAGGGCTGCCTGCAGATGCTTCTACGGTAAAAGGGCTATCGCCGGCAGCTTCAGTTCTACTGACTGCTGGCGTTGTATCATCAGTATTTTCCGGTGGTGGTTCAAGTCCGGTTAAGTCTTCTGAATCCTGGGTCTTTTCCGTTTCAGCAGGCAGCACGGTTGCTGCTACTGGCAAAATTGTTACAGAATCAGCTTCAGAATCGGCTCGCTCAGAAGAATTTACTATCGGAACAGTTGCCGTAAGTGATTTTTCTTCAGACGGTTTATCTTCAGGAGATTTTACAAGTAAAGTCGTTTCATCAGGTCTTGCCACTGCGGGCTGTGGTGTGAACGCTTCTGCCATTAAGCGGAGCAGTCCGACTTCAAGAGTAGTGCGGCTGTCAGATGACCAACGCAGCTCACCGTGCAAAGCGGAGAGTTCACGTACCAGTCTGAGCAGCGTGTTGGTGTCGGTCAGGCCTGCGACTTCTTTCAGCCGGCCAAGCTGATCGCTGGTAACCTGTAGAAACTCACCAGGTTCCGTCGTTACGGAAACAATCAGTAAATTACGGCAGTAGCCTGCCAGATCGAGCAGAAAACGGGCCAGATCGCGGCCGGACATAATCAGCGATCCAATCGCCTCCAGCAAAGCGGCGGCATTGCCGCTTAAAAGCGCTTTGCTGATTCGTGCCAGCAGCTCGTCATCCGCTACGCCTGTAAGCTTCAGCACATCATCGCGCGTCACTGTCTGTTCAGCGTCAGCCGTCATCCGCACTTGATCGAGCAGACTGATGGCATCACGCATTCCGCCTTCCGCCAGTCGGGCAATAGTATCCAGTGCACTTGAGTCTATTCGGATATTGTTAGCATTTGAAATTTCCTGCAGACGGGCTATCAGGCCCGGCAAAGGGATGCGCCGAAACTCATAACGCTGACAGCGTGACAGGATGGTTGCCGGAATCCGGTGAGGTTCTGTTGTTGCCAGGATAAATACCGCATGGGCAGGAGGTTCTTCCAGTGTTTTCAACAAAGCATTGAAAGCGCCGGTGCTAAGCATGTGAACTTCATCAATTATGTAAACCTTGAAGTGCGCCTGTGAGGGCATGAATAGAACTTCGTCGACAATCCGGCGGATCGTGTCAACGCTGTTGTTGGAAGCAGCGTCCATTTCCACAACGTCCAGCAAAGAGCCGTTCAGGATGCCGGTGCAGATTTCACACTTGTTACAGGGGTTGCCGTTTTCGGGCTTGAGGCAGTTTATTGCTCTGGAAAAGATCTTGGCAACTGTCGTTTTACCGGTGCCCCTTGTGCCTGAAAAAAGGTAGGCATGGGCGATCTGACCTGTTATAACTGCTTGACGAAGGGCGGTAACCACATGGGTCTGCTCGACAACCTCGTCGAAAGTCAACGGGCGCCATTCGCGATATAAAGCGACATGTGCCATGTGTACCTCCCGGTTTCATAAAAATCACCGTGCCTGGCCTGCAGCCGTCACAGGTTTATCTGCGGCACATGCGGGTGACCGCTTACCGCTGCTTCCTTCCGGACCTGACGGAGTTCACGGGCCGCATCG
>CAZOMW010000103.1:0-4983 GCA_964581135.1 uncultured Oscillospiraceae bacterium | reverse complement strand
GTTCATGCACGCAATTGGCAGCGGACCGTCTTTGTTAGCGACTGAAAGAATAACAGATTTAGCCGGAAAAAGCAATGTTATTCGTCATTTCGGGCCGGAGAATCAGCTTCAGCGGCCAGTAGTGCTGCAATTTCGGCATAAGTCTTTTCATCCAGCTTTAGTTTATCGAATAAATCAGGCCGCTTTTGACAGGTTTCAACTAAAGAAGTCAGTTCCTGCCATTTTTGAATGCGGGCATGATGACCGGACAACAGGACTTCAGGAACTGCGCGTTCGCGCCAGACGGCTGGTCTTGTGTACTGAGGATGCTCCAGAACTCCGCTCATGTGTGATTCCTGACGGTAAGCCTCCTCGTTGGGTAAAACTCCCGGCAACAGACGTGCAACAGCGTCAATCACAGCGCAGGCGGCCAGTTCACCACCAGTTACCACAAAATCACCGAGTGAAATTTCTTCATCTATGACTTCATCGAGAACACGTTGATCTACACCCTCATAATGCCCGCAAAGCAGAATCAGGTGATCCATTTCAGCCAGCTCAATTGCCTTTTGCTGGTTGAAAACAGCGCCCTTAGGTGAAAGGTAAATGGTCCGGCGTTTTTTAGACGTAGTAGCCGGTGAACCTTGCAAAGCCTTTTGATGGGCGTCGTAGATCGGCTGGCACATCATCAGCATACCGGTACCGCCTCCGAAGAGGTAGTCATCCACCTTGCCGTAACTGTTAATCGCGTGGTCCCGGATATTCAGCGTTTCCAGCTCAAAATACTGTTCCGCCAACGCCCGGCCGGTAATGCTCGTGCCGATGACGGTTTCGATCAATTCTGGAAACAATGTCAGTACAGTTGCTTTCATTTAGATTTCACTGTCGGTTTATCGGGACGGTAAAGCTCCACTAAACCGTCCGGCAGCTCTGTTTCGATGCGGCCTGCTTCCGGGTCGATTTTGCGGATGAAATCAGGAGCGGCCGGAAAAAGCACGTCAGGCTGGCCCTTCAAAGCAACGATGTAAACATCCTGAGCAGTCTGCTGGCTGATATCCTTCAGCTTCCCCAATACGCCGTAGCGGGCGTCTACAACAGTCAGGCCGATTAGATCACAGACAAACCAGGAACCCGGCGGCAGCTCAACTGCGTTCGCGCGATCAACCGAAAGAAACCAGCCGCGCAGCTTTTCAGCAGTTTCGCGGTTGGTTATCCCTTCAATTGTAACGAGTATGAACGGCGGTTGCGCGCGAGTCTGAAGCAGCTTCACCGGACGGTGTTCTTTTTCGTCCGGTGAAGTCAGAAAACACTCGCGCAGATTGTCAAAACGTTCGTTTCGATCTGTCAGCGGCAGTACCCGGACTTCCCCCTGGAGACCATGAGGAACGGTAATACGGCCGACTTCCAGAAACGGGCGCAAACCGTCCTGACACTTTGCGGCTGTCGATTCAGCTGCTGATTCAGTCGTTCTGTTGTTAGCGGTAGAATCAGACAATATCAACGACTACTTTCTTACCCTGGCGAATACCCTTGGCTTTAACAATTGTCCGAATAGCCTGAGCTCTTCTTCCCTGTTTGCCAATGACCTTGCCCATATCCTCAGGCGCTACGTGCAGCTTGAGAATTACAGTATGCCCCAGATCCTGCTGGTCAATGCTGATTGCATCAGGGTCATCAACCAGAGGACGGACTATTGTCGTCAGTAAATCCTTCATTTTTCACACCTCCTGAAAAAGCGCATTATTCAACCGCTTCAGAAGACTCAGAGGGCGTAACTTTCTTCAGCAATGCCCGAACGGTATCTGTCGGCTGGGCGCCGTTGGCGATCCATTTATTGGCGGCTTCCAGATCAATATTTACTGTCGCGGGATCGGTGAGCGGATTGTAGGTGCCGATTTCGGCGATAAAACGGCCGTCGCGCGGAAAGCGGGAATCAGCTACGACTACACGATAGAAGGGTGTCTTTTTTGCACCGATACGTTTCAAACGGATTTTTACTGCCATGGGATAATTTCCTCCTTATTTGGATGCTTTTCGCATCTCTTTTGCTTTATATATGACAAGCGCTTCTGCCGCAGCCCGGAACCGGCAAGGTCAATCGTTTTTAAAACGGAAACCCGCCTTTACCGAAGCCGAAACCGGGCATACGCCCTTTTCTGCCCTTGGCCATGCCTGTAAACTGTTTCATCATTTTTTGAGTATCTTCATATTGGCGAACCAGTCGGTTTACTTCCTGAACGCTGGTGCCGGACCCTGCCGCGATTCGCTTGCGGCGGCTGGCATTAAGCAGGTTCGGAGTATTGCGTTCTTTTTTTGTCATTGAACGGATAATCGCCATACTGCGGTCGATCGCTTTTTCATCGATATCTTTTTCATTGATCTGCTTGTTTGCCATACCGGGCAGCATGCCGATCATATCCTTGAGTGAGCCCATTTTGCCCATTTCCTCGAACTGAGTTAGCATGTCATCAAGCGTAAACTGATTCCTGCGCAGCTTATCGACTGCATCCTGCGCTTTCTTTTCATCCAGAGCAGCAGACGCCTTTTCGATCAGGGTCATGACATCGCCCATGCCAAGAATACGGGAAGCCATACGATCAGGATAGAATTCTTCGATATCCTCAACTTTTTCACCGACTGTGATCAGTTTAATGGGCTTACCGGTCATATGGCGGATAGAAAGAGCAGCGCCGCCGCGGGCATCACCATCAAGCTTAGTCATGATAAAGCCATCAAGGCCGATCTCCTGATCAAACTGCAAGGCTACATTAACGGCTTCCTGACCGATCATGGCATCGACAACCAGAAGTTTTTCAGTCGGGTTTACAGCTTTGCCTATCTGACGGAGTTCGTTCATGAGTTCGCTGTCAACAGTCATGCGGCCGGCGGTATCAACTATAAGTGTGTCACAGAGCAGATAACGGGCGCGTCCGACTGCCGCTTCAGCTATATCAGCGGCATCTTTGTTTTCCGGTTGAATGAAACAGGGGACATTGATTTTTTCAGCCAGGATTTCCAACTGACGGGCAGCTGCCGGACGATGAGTATCCACAGAGGTCAGCATCGGCTTTTTGCCTTTTTTGCGCAGCATTAATGCCAGTTTGGCGGCGGTTGTTGTTTTACCTGCTCCCTGAAGGCCATACAGCATTATTACAGTGAAGCCGCTGGGTGAAACAGCGATTTTGCTGCTTGATTCACCCAGAATACTGACCAGAGCTTCGTGAACAATCTTGACCACCTGCTGCCCCGGCGTCAGGCTTTCCATTACTTCGCTGCCTTTACTGCGTTCGGAAATATCTGCAACCAGTTCTTTAACTACCTGGTAATTAACATCAGCTTCCAGCAGCGAAAGACGAATCTCGCGCATCATTTCCTTGATGTCCTGCTCTGTAACGCGAGCTTTGCCGCGCATTTTGGCGGTAATCTGGGCCATTCTCGCTGAGAGCCCTTCAAATAAAGCCATGAATTCTCCTTTAAAGTGACAGATTTGGATCGTGGGTTACTATAGCAGCTCGGACAAAGCCTGCAGCGAACCTTCGACGCGCTGCAGGTCACCCAGACGCAATGCTTCGCTTACTCCGGCCAGTGCTGCCTCTGCCTTGCTTCGACGCTCCAGTAAGCGCAGCCGGCTTTCGAAATCAAGCAGTGATGTTATGCCCCGGTTAACTGTATCGTGTACACCCTGACGGGAAATAGTCAGATTCTCGGCAATTTCGCCCAGCGATAAATCTTCGGCCAGATAATATTCGAGCACTTCTTTAGTTTTTTCAGTCAGAAGTGCTCCGTATAAATCCAGCAATAGCAGGCTTGTAGTACGATCAGGATATTCAACTGGTTCACTCATAACGGCAATTATAAATAAAACCGGATGGAGTGTCAAGTAGATTTGCTTGACAGGTAGTCAAGCTTCGGGCAACAGCGAATTAACGAACGATTCACTGTCGAAATCCATCAGATCTTCCAGTCCTTCACCCAAACCGGCAAGATAAACAGGCAGGCTGGTTTCGGCAGCAACCGCAACAGCTACACCGCCTTTGGCGTTGCCATCCAGCTTGGTTATCACGATACCGGTTACTTCCGTAACCTCATGGAAAACCCTGGCCTGCTGCACAGCGTTCTGACCTGTAGTAGCATCAATAACCAACAGCGTTTCGCAGTTGGCGTCCGGTGCTTCGCGAGCGATAATCCGGCGGATTTTGGCTAGTTCAGCCATCAGATTACCTTTGTTGTGCAGGCGGCCGGCCGTGTCCAGAATCAATACATCCGCTTTACGGGCTTTAGCTGCCTGCAGAGAATCAAAAACAACGGCTGCCGGATCAGAGCCTTCAGCATGCGCAATGACCGGTGTGTTGGTGCGCTCACCCCAGACATTCAGCTGGTCGATGGCGGCAGCGCGAAAAGTATCCGCGGCACCCATGATAACTTTCAGCCCCTGCTTGTGGAAACGGGCACAGAGCTTACCGGCAGTTGTTGTTTTACCGGTGCCGTTTACACCAACCAGCAGCAGAATTGTCAACTCACCGCGCGGAATCTCCAGCTTTTGCGAGGGGCCCAGAATCCGCAGCATCTGTGAGCGTATTTCTTTCAATACGGTATCGCGCGAAGCATCACCTGTTGCTTTTATGTGTTCACGAATCGCGGCAATAATATCAGTGGCATTACCGGCACCAATGTCAGCCTGAATCAGCAGTACTTCCAGGTCGTCCAGCATGTCCTCGTCAAAATAGCCCATATTTGCGGCAATCCGGTTAAAGCCGGTCGTCAGCGCGTCACGTGTTTTCTGCAAACCTTGTTTAAAAGCGTCAAATAATCCCATTTTCAGTACCTTCCAAATAATCAGTCGCCCAGTTTCATTGAGAGAATGCGCGAAATTCCTTTTTCCTGCATTGTGACACCATAGAGTCTGTCAGCGGCTTCCATTGTACCCTTCCGATGGGTGACCAGTATAAATTGCGCGTCTTCGGCGTAGCGGCGGATATATTCGGTAAACCGCACCACGTTCGC
>CAZOMW010000102.1:0-5363 GCA_964581135.1 uncultured Oscillospiraceae bacterium | reverse complement strand
ATATTAAGGGTAAACTGATCTGAATAGTTATTGCAAAGAAAGAAGGCTTACATGCCTAAAGCCAGAACAAAGAAAATCCTGATCACGATAATCGTTGTAGTAGTACTAATTGCCGCCGGATTGGGTGTTTACTCGATCTACGGTATGAGTAAAATCAACGAACTTGCAGAGATGAACTTTGCGGAAATGCTTGCTTATACTACTAAAGACAATAAGGAAGCAGTTATAACCGTTGGGATCATCCAAAACGGTACAATGACATATGATGTTTATGGCGAAAACGGCCATCAACTGGCACCTCAAGAGTATATTTATGAGATCGGGTCAATTACAAAAACTTTTACCACATCATTGCTCTGTAAAGCGATCAGCGAAGGCAAAATCAGCCTTGAACATTCTATTGATGAGTATCTGCAACTGCCAGACAAAGAATATTACCCAACCATAAAGCGGCTGGTGAGCCATACTTCCGGCTATAAAGAATTCTATTTTGAGAAACCCATGATCGCTAACTTCTTACAAGGCAGGAATGATTTCTTTGGCATAACGGAAGATATGTTAATCAGCAGAATCGGTAAGGTGAATTTAGAAAACTCAGATTATCCATTCAGGTATTCCAACTTCGGTATGTCTACTGTAGGGCTTATTCTTGAGCAGGTTTATAACAAAGATTTCACGTCTTTAATGAATTCCTATATTGCGGATGAATTGAAGCTAAAGAACACCAAAATTTCAGACAAAACCGGTGATCTGGATACAACCGGTGATCTGAAAAATTACTGGGATTGGTCACCCTCTGACGCGTATATGCCGGCCGGAGCTTTGTTGTCCGATATTACAGATATGATGAGCTATGCCCAAATGCAGCTGATCGGCAAGCCTAAGTATTTGGCAACGGCTCAGACTGAATTGGCCGAGGTCAGCACCGCTAATGAAACTTACCAAAAGATGGGCATTCGTATGGATGCGGTTGGAGCCGGCTGGATGATCGACAAAGAAAACAATGTAATCTGGCATAATGGTGCGACAGGCAACTACAACAGTTATATTGGATTTGATCAGAACAAACAAATTGGGGTAGTAGTATTATCAAATCTGGCCCCGGATTACAGAATCCCGGCAACTGTAATGGGAATTGAAATTCTTACTTCTTTGCAAGTAACCAATTAGAAGCAGCATTGAACGAGGTGAACAAATTGAATTCTAGTACTAAAAATCTGCCCACAATTGGCTTCATCGGCACCGGTACCTTAACCACCGCCCTTGTTACCGGGTTTTGCTCCCGGGCTGCCGAGAAGCCGTATCCTATTGTTCTTTCGCCTCGCAACCGCGAAAAAGCTGCAGCTTTGCAAGCCGAATTCCCCGATCGTGTCAAAGTCGCTGAAACCTTTCAGGAAGTTGCCGATAAATCAGACTGGTTGGTACTGGCAGTGTTGCCGTCAGTCGGGGAAGAGGTCTGCCGCGGCATAAAATTCAGACCGACCCATAAAGTCATTAATATGCTGGCCGACAGATCACTGCAGGAAATACGTTCCTGGATCGGACCCACTGGAGTTCTGGTTCACATGGTGCCGGTAACCTATAATGCCGTTTTTAACGGCCCCATTATCCAGACACCACCACAGGCTGAGGCGGCTGAGATCTTTGCGGATATCGGTAGCATGGTGCAGGTTGAGGAGCGTCAACAGGCAGCGGTTTTAGCTGCTATAACGGCCTGCGTAGCTCCATACTTTACGTTATTAAGCACCCTGATCAAGTGGGCCTCTTCACAGGGTGTACCCGAAGAACTTGCTGCTGACTACGTAAAAAAGTTTTTTCAGGGACTGACCGAACAGGCTATACGTTCAGGTAACCAGAGTGTACACGAATTAGCAGATGAATTCACACCTGGCGGCACTAACTTTATGGTAAAGCAAATGCTGACAGAGCAGGGTTGTTTCGCAGTATGGGCTAAGGCAATGGAGCCGGTTCTGAATCGTTTGACCGCGAATTTTCCCAAAGGACGTGAATGAAATGGCAGAATCTACTAAAGCTAATTTTTCTAATATTGACGAGTATATCGCTCTGCAGTCGGAAAAAACTCAACCTTTACTGCGGGAAATCCGCACTGTTATTCGTGCGTCCGCCCCAGAGGCAACGGAAAAAATTGCTTACCAGTTGCCGACATTCTGGCAGGGTGAAAATCTGATTCACTTTGGCGCTTTCAAGAATCACATTGGCCTTTTCCCTGGCGGTGCAGCGACCACTGAATTTGCGGAACGTTTAAAAGATTATAAAGTCTCTAAAGGCACAATTCATCTGCCGTTGGAAAAGCCGATAGACCACCAATTGATTACCGATATTGTTCACTGGCGGCTCAAAGAAGCCGCGGCCAAAACCGGTAAAGGCTATGGCCGCAACTGATTGCAACTCTTTAAAGCTGGTTGTTTTATCCGATTAACACGTTTTATCGCAGTTCAAAGTCTGCGAAAAGTTTATCAGACTTTGCAAACGCCGGTGACAGGGTCACATTCCAGCGGATTGACCGCGGGTTCGATGAATTTGCCGTTACCAACCGGTATTTGCTTTATCTGACCGGCTGCAGCCAGCCGTTCGATGATAGCTTTTGTTTCAAATCCGATTAAACCAAACGCCATTTCGATTTCCACAGGAGCAACCCTGCCATATTTGTTGATGAAGTCGAGAATGTTCTTGTCTGTTTTTGTTGGAATTGTTTCCTTGACAGTACCGCCACTCAAGGTGGTGATTAGTATGCGGAAAGATTCGTAGTTTTGGTAGCTGCGGATCAGTGTTTCTTTTATTCCGAATTTAATCAGGAAAGTAGGGAAGCCGCGTACACCATATTGTCTTACTTTTGATAAATCACCTCTGAAGGCATTTTCAGCACTTCCGTCAGCTATGCGCTCGAGAAATTTGCCCAGATCCAAACCGACCTCCGTTGCCAGTTCAATCAGTACTTCCTGTTGGTTGGTTTGACGTGCCTCAGCGGCTGTAGCTTCCCGAATCCGACGCAAAAACTTGTCGGCCAGTTCCTGACTTTCCATCTGTGCCGCTTTATAAGCTATGTTTTGCGGGTATGTCGATGGTTGTCCTGCCGAAAAAAGCCGGAAACCGTCGACACGAACCGGCATGCCATGGCGTTCTGAAGCCTCCAGCCAATGGGTGGCAATGGAAATGTTCGAACGCTCCGGGTCTCCGCCGATCTGGTGGGCACTATCATAAAACTGTGTGATGTCCTCAACCAGACCGCCCATCACAAAGCTGACTTTAAGCTGTGTTCCATATCTTGTTTCCAGTGTGCGCAACAATGGTTCACTGCCCCAGCACCAGGTACACACGGGGTCAGTAAATTCTATAATTTCAACAATATTATTTTCTGCCATTTCAGGTTCGCCTTTCCGCACGCAAGCGCGGCCTTTTGACTAACACTATAATACGGCTCAGAAATTTTGTCTGTTACCCTTGTATCAAAAGAATAATAACTTGTTGGTACTTAAAGTCTGGAACCAACGTGATGACAAGTATGGCGGCAGTATGGAAAACCGCCTGCGCATCGTCTTTGATATCCAGGCGGCAGTTAAGAAGTACTGCGGTCCCGATCTGCCATTGATCATTAAAATTACACCTGTGCATGGATTCGAAGGCGGTCGCACTCTGGAAGAAGGCATTGAGATGCTGAAGTATCTGGATGATAAAGGATTTGCCGCTTTCCATCTGGACTATGGAACCTATGAATCCTGGTATAACGCAGTTACAACTGTATACCAGCCAGATGGTAATTAGCTGTTTATGGCTGAGGCAGCAAAGGCTGCCGGTATCAAGACGCCATTGATTGTTCAGGGTAAACTGGCTGAGCCAGAACTGGCTAAGAAGGTAATAGCTGATGGAACCGCCGATTTCATTCTGCACGGCCATCCCTCACTGGCCGACGCACATTGGCCGAACAAAGTCCGTTATGGTCATCCTGAGGATGTTCGTCCCTGTATCGGCTGTAATGAATGTATTTACGCAATTTTACAAAATCGGCATTCCACCTGTGCGGTTAATCCGCTCTGTGGCATGGAAAAAGAGTACGCTCTGACCAAGGCTCCGGAGCATAAGGATGTACTGATTGTTGGCGGTGGTCCCGCTGGCATGATGGCAGCTATAACAGCCGCCGAACGTGGACTTAAGGTTGAACTCTGGGAAAAAGAAGCTGAGCTGGGCGGAGCTTTGACTGCTGCCTCAGCACCGGACTTTAAATTAGCAGTCAAACGTTATGTTGACTACTTGCGCACCCAAATCAATAAAAACAATATCAAGGTTGAATTGAACAAAAACGTTACGGCTGCAGATGTTCTCAACCGTGAACCGGACGCTGTCATTCTGGCAGCAGGCAGCAATCCGATTATCCCCAAAATTCCCGGCGCCGAAAAGCTGGAGACTTATGAAGCAAACGCACTGTTACGCGCCGGAACCTGTGTCGGTGAAAAAGTTGTGGTGCTTGGCGGTGGTCTGGTTGGCAGTGAAGCGGCGCTTCAGCTTAGCAACTGCGGCAAAGACGTGACAATTGTTGAAATGATGGATGACATTCTGCTGACAGTAAAGCACAGCCTTAATAACGATCAGGCTCTGCGCAGGCTGATTGATGAATCAGACGTAAAAATACGTACAGGGACCCGCTTGGTTGAGGCGGCAGATGGCGGTGTTATTGTCGAAAAAGACGGAACTAAGGAAACAATTCCCTGCGACACTTTAGTCTACGCCGTCGGTTACGCATCCAACCGTAACCTTGAGAATGAACTGCACGGTAAAATCGAGAAGGTAGTAACAATCGGCGACAACGTCAAACCAGCGAAAGTAATTGACGCAGTCCATCAAGGCTATCACACTGCCAGGCTGTTGGAATATCTCGACTGATTTGTAAAGCAACTGCAGATAGCAATCTTTGCTTTGAAACACAAAGGCGATTCGGTGCCGACACCGAATCGCCTTTTTTAAAGCTTTATTAGCTTCACCGAACCAGCTGCTCCAGCTGATGTTGACGATTATTCGTTCTCTTTGCTTTCGGCAACAGTTTCAACTGCTGCGGCATCAACAATCTCTGCTTCAGTTTCTGCTTCTTCTTCCATACGGCGAGCCTGCTTAACAACAGCGTAGATTTCATCTTCAGCATCCTGCAGTTCAAGTCCTGCAGGCAGATTGAGTACCTCTGGTGTAATTGTGCTGTCGGCTTCACGCCCGGTCAGATCAACAGTGATATGGTTGGGCATGTCGGCAGGCTTACCGGAAACTGTAACTTCAGATTTGACAATTGTCAGCAGCAAGTCTCTGTATTCCAAATCCTCGCGGTTGTGATAAGTGATAGGCAGCGCCAGTTTAAT
>CAZOMW010000101.1:0-5381 GCA_964581135.1 uncultured Oscillospiraceae bacterium | reverse complement strand
AGAGTAAAAGAAAATGAATCCCTTGACAGTGCGCTTCGCCGCTTCAAGCGTTCATGTGCGCGTTCCGGAGTACTCGCTGAAGTAAGGAAACGTGAACATTACGAAAAACCCAGCGTCCGGCGCAAGAAAAAGTCGGAAGCCGCCAGGAAGAGAAAGCGCTAAACGCATGATCAAGGAACAGCTTTTGCAGGATCTTAAAACCGCTATGCGGGAAAAAGATGTACTGCGCAGGGATATGCTTCAGATCGCACGGGCAGCCTATCTGCAAACAGAAAAGGATTCACAGACCGAACTGGACGATGCAGGCGTTATTGCTCTGATCGCCAAAGAAGTCAAAAAACGCGAAGAATTGCTCGCTGATCTGAAAACCAGTGACCGTCAGGATATAATTGACCGGACTAAAGCAGAAATAGCAATATTCGAAGCTTATTTACCAGAACAAATGGACGCAGCGCAGGTTGAGGAAGTAGTCCGTAAAGCAATCGCGGCTACAGGCGCGACGGCTGCACGCGATATGGGAATGGTTATGAAAGCCGTTATCCCTGAAATCGCAGGCAGAGCTGACAACAAGCTGGTTAACCAGGTCGTAAGACGGCTCTTGGCTTGATCCTGAGCCACTAATCGCAATACGGAACAAACAGGAGCCCGATGTCTCTATTGATGTCGGGCTCCTGTTAGCTTTATATTTAGAAACATAAAAACACTGTGACAATAGACAAGGGAAGATAATGGCAGCTAAAGTTGAGAAAAACTGGATCACACTGGAAGAGACGCCGCAAAGCGGTTCTCTGTTAATGCGTGTGCTCCAGGCCAGAGGACTGGAAACAAAAGCCCAGATGCTGGCTCACCTGGATTACTCGCTGAAGAATCTCTCTGACCCATATGAGCTGTCGGGAATGCGGGAGGCTGTACAGCGTCTGGCAGAGGCTGTGCGTAAAGGTGAGCGCGTGCTGATTCATGGCGATTTTGACGTCGACGGACTTACCGCCACTGCTTTGATGGCTCGAATATTGCGTTCTTTTGGTGTTGATACTGAATGCATTATCCCGAACCGTCTGACGGAAGGTTATGGAATCTCGGTACCGGCAGTACGCCGGGCTTTAGCGAAAAAAACAGCAGAATTGCTGCTTACAGTAGACTGCGGGATTTCGGCGGCTGCTGAGATAGATGAACTGACCGGACTTGGCCTTGAGGTTATCGTTACAGATCACCACGAATGTCCCGTGGAATTGCCGCGGGCACTGGCCTTAATCAATCCGCGCCTACAGGCAGAACGCGGCTCTGTTCAACAGCTTGCCGGTGTTGGTGTAGCTTATAAGCTCGCACAGGCTCTTTGTCAGGAACTTGGTGATCCCGGCCGGGAACACGCCTGCCTGGCTTTTGCTGCTGTCGGTACCGTTGCGGATGTGATGCCTCTGGTTGGTGAAAACCGCATTTTGACTGCCAACGGACTTAAGGCTCTGAATCAGGGCAGATATGCCTGCTTCAATGCTTTGCTGAATACCTGCGGTAACGGTGACCGGCGGGTGACAACTACGACTATCGGTTATTCTATCGGCCCGCGTCTCAATGCTGCCGGTCGACTGGGGAAAGCTGACCGGGCTCTTGAGCTCCTGCTTACAGATGATCCCGCTGTTGCGGTGATCATAGCGCAGGAACTGGATGAGCTGAATAAAAAACGGCAGGAAATCGAAGCGGATATTTTCGCACAGGCAACAGTTGAAATAGAAAAGGACGCTACAGTTACTGACGGACCTTTGGTAGTAGCAGGCGAAGGCTGGCACCACGGGGTTATCGGGATTGTTGCTTCCCGCCTCGTGGAACGTTACTCACGACCGGTAATTGTGCTGGCAGGTGAAGCTGGAACGTATCGCGGTTCCGGACGCAGCAACGGTAATTTTAATCTGCTGGCGGCAGTTGCGGCTGCAGGTGAATATACCGAGCGCTACGGCGGTCATCGGCAGGCGATTGGTTTGACTCTCAATGAAACGCAACTGGCGGGCTTTCGCTCCCGTCTGCTCGACTACAGCCAAACCGGCGCTGTTTCAGACACTGGTGAGGACGTGAATACAGCAGATCTGACGGTTGACCCGGCAGACCTGACACTGCAGGAAGCGGTAAAGCTTGAGCAGCTGCAGCCATTCGGAACAGCCAATCCGGAACCGCTTTTTATTACAACCGGACTGCGGATTCTGGAAGCTCGTCAGGTTGGCAGCAACGGACGTACACTCAAACTGCGTTTTCAGGCTCCGACAGCTTCGGGCAGCGGAATACTGGACGGCATCGGTTTCGGGATGGGAGAACTCGCTGCCAGCTATAATTATTATGATAACGTCGATGCCGTGTTCAGCCTCGAAATTAACCGGTATAACGGACGTGAATCCTGTCAGCTCAAAATCCGTGATCTCTGGCAGACAAACCAAAGGGGGAAATGAAAAATGAGCGCGATGCTCGAAACAATTGAAAAACGCGACATCGCCCAGACTATCCAGACGATCTGCCGACGGTTTGAGGCGTACTCCGGTGTTAGCTCGGAGATGATAGAAAAGGCTTACCGCTGGGCTTTGGAAGCTCACGGAGGCCAGCTGCGCGCTACCGGTGAACCGTATATTATCCACCCCCTGGCTACTGCTGAAATTCTCACAGAACTTGAGGTTGACAGCGATACAATTATTGCTGCGCTGCTGCATGACACTGTGGAGGATACAGCCCGCACAATCGATGAAGTGCGTGAAATATTCGGTGAAGACGTAGCCGCACTGGTTGACGGCGTAACCAAGCTTGAACGCCTCTCTTTTTCTTCCAAAGAGGAGGTTCAGGCTGAAAACTTCCGTAAAATGTTTTTGGCCATGGCCAAGGATATCCGGGTGGTCATAATCAAGCTGGCTGATCGCCTGCATAACATGCGGACGATGAAGCATCTGCCACCGGAAAAACAAATTGAAAAAGCCAGAGAAACACTTGATATTTACGCTCCGCTGGCACACCGCCTCGGTATTTACAAAATGAAGTGGGAGCTTGAGGACCTTTGCCTGCGTTATATTGACCGCGATGCTTTCTACGAACTGGTAGGTTCTATTTCACAGAAACGCTCCGAACGCGAGAAGTATCTCGAGGAAATTGTGCTGCAGCTGCAGACCAAGATCAAGGAAATGGGAATCAAGGCTGAAATTGAAGGCCGCCCCAAGCATTTCTACAGCATCTATCGCAAAATGAAAACTCAGGACAAGAGTCTGGATCAGATTTATGATCTGTTCGCCTCCCGGATTATTGTCGATACCGTTGCCGACTGCTATGCCATCCTTGGCCTGGTGCATGAGCTGTATAAGCCTATGCCCGGCCGCTTTAAGGATTACATCGCCATGCCGAAGCCCAACATGTATCAATCGCTTCATACTACTGTTATCGGACCCAAAGGTATTCCTTTCGAAGTTCAGATCCGTACCTTTGCCATGCATCGGACTGCAGAATATGGTATCGCCGCTCACTGGCGCTATAAGGAAAAACCCGGCAGCGCCAATGATCATGACGACGGTAAACTGACCTGGCTGCGCCAGCTGCTGGAATGGCAGAAAGAGATGCGCGATGCCGGTGAATTTATGGAATCGCTGAAGAGCGGTCTGGTTGCCGACGAGGTATTTGTTTTTACTCCCAAAGGTGAAGTGCGAAGCCTGCCTCTGGGTGCCGTGCCGATTGATTTTGCCTATAACATCCACAGCGGCATCGGCAACAGTATGTATGGCGCCAAAGTTAACGGCCGGATTGTGCCTTTAACCTATGAGCTCAAGAACGGTGATATTGTTGAAATTCTGACTTCTGAGAAAGTGCATGGTCCAAGCCGCGACTGGTTGAAAATTGTCAAAAGCAACTCAGCCCGTTCCAAAATAAGCGGCTGGTTCAAAAAAGAAATGCGCGAAGAAAACGTGGTCAGAGGCCGCGAGATCATAGAGCGAGAGGTAAAGAAAACCGGTTTCACACCGGCACAGCTTTTGAAAAATGAGTTCCTTGAACCAATCTACCGCCGCTACACACTTAACTCTGTTAATGACCTTTATGCTTCGGTTGGCTTTGGCGGCCTTTCGGCCGGCCGGGTTGTACCGCGTCTGCGTGACGAGTATATCCGCTCACTGCCGGAGGAGGAACGTACCCGCCTCGGCTACCGCCTTAGCCCGACAGGCCAGGTTGTGTTCAGCACCCAGCCTCTCCAGACCGAAGAAACTGCCAGGAAGCCGGATCGCTCTGATCGCAAACGCGCCTACAGCGATAAGGGTATTGTTGTTAAGGGCATCGATAACGTGCTGGTCCGGCTTTCACGCTGCTGCAGCCCGGTACCCGGTGATAAGATTATTGGCTACGTGACCCGCGGTAAAGGCGTTGCTGTTCACCGCACTGACTGCAGTAATATTCGCAATCTCCTGTCATCAGCACCGCTTTCCGGTGCCGACGCCGAGCGCGCCTCACGCCTGATCGATGTGAGCTGGGCTGATGACACAATGGAAACAGCCTTTACAGTTGAGCTGAAAATTATTGCTCATGATCGTCGCCACTTGCTGGCGGACGTTTCAAATGCGATTTCTGATGAAAAAGTATCGATTATTTCAGGCCAGATGACGGCTATGAAGGACGTGACTGCAACCTTGCTGATGACTATCGAAGTCAGCAGTCAGACCCAGTATGACCGTGTAATCGGGCGGATTAAGGCTATTCGGGATGTTATTGAGGTAAAGCGCGGTCATTAAATTTCGAACAAAAAAGATAGCAAGAAATTGCAACCCACCGCAAAATTGTTGCATTGACCTGAACTTCTATACGTTACAATCAGCGTATGGATACCGGATATGAAATGAGCGAAATCGAGAAAACCCTACTGCCAGGCTCTGAACCGGAGCTGATCCAGCAGGCTGTGAATGACTATTCTCTTGCCTGCGGTATTGTCTGCCGATTTATTGACGATCTTGGCAGTACTGTGTTTATCAGCCGTGAACCGCGCGAACAATTGCATGTCTGTGAATTCGCCGGTAAGGTTCTACCGGGGGCGCCGGTTGAAAACGGTAATGAAAGCGGTTGCACCAAGGCCTGTGAAAACGCTCATCTTTACGGTTGTTACCAAGCCGAACGTTTTGGTGGCCGTTATATTTACTTTTGTCCCATCGGACTTACTCACTGGGCATCACCAATCATGCAGGAAGGAACCGTAATCGGGGCGCTGGTCGGCGGTCCGGTTCATCTGGTTGACCCGGAAGAATTTCTGATTGAGGAAATGGCAGCGAAAAATGGTATTCACCAGTCACATTTGCCGCAGCTGCGACAGGAAATGGCAGCCTTGCCTGTGATTTCAACGGAACGTGTCAACAGCATGAGTGAAATTCTTTTCCTTACTG
>CAZOMW010000100.1:2997-5526 GCA_964581135.1 uncultured Oscillospiraceae bacterium | reverse complement strand
AGTCGGCCTGCTGATGGCCACCGGCCTGATGAACCGTTTCCTCTCACTCTTAACATTTTGAATAAGGTGGTGAACACATGAGTTCTTCCCGTAAAACAATAATCGCTATCGCTGCCTTTGCCTTGTTTATAGTTCTGGCGCTTGTGGCCTACAACGCTCTCACAGACGGGGCAGGCATAAACAGCGGCAATGCAGGTAACACAAACACTACAACTGACGGCAACACTGCGACAGCTGCGCTGCCGACCAGCGCGCCCCGCACAGCGCCCGATTTTACTGTTTATGATCAGGCTGGCGAGCCGGTCCGGCTGATTGACTTCGCAGGGCGTCCGGTAGTACTTAATTTCTGGGCCTCCTGGTGCGGCCCGTGCAAGGCTGAAATGCCGATTTTTGATAAGATACATCAGGAAACGGGCACTGAAATTGATTTTGTGATGCTTAATCTGGTTGACGGACAGCGAGAAACTGTGGAAACCGGCCTGGCTTACCTAAAAGACGGCGGCTATTCGTTTAAACCGTATTTTGACAGCAAACAACAGGCTGCAACTAAATATGGCATTACTGCCATTCCAACTACTTATTTTATAAATGCCGAAGGTGAGATAATTTATTTTTACCGGGGCGCCATGGAAGAAGCTCATCTCCGTGCTGCAATCGCGTTAATAGCTCCTTAACCTGATAACAAAAAGCTGTTCCTGTTTAAAAAAGGCCCGTCAAAGATACCGTCGCTGTGTAGAAAGAGAAATTTCCCTGTTTATAAATAGGGTATTCCTGTCAGCAAAAGAGGCAGTCCCGTTTGAGACTGCCTCTTTTGCATATCAGCATTATTTTTTCTAATTTATTTTTTCCTACGCCGCTAAACTCAGACGCGCGGATTCGGAGGAGTATTTACGCCCCATTCGGGTTTTCTGCCGTTGAGAACATCGACGATGCCCATCGCGGCATGCAGGCCCATGCGATCCATGGACTCCTGAGTAAGTGCCGCATTGTGCGGTGTCGGGATTACGTTGCGCATTTTCAGCAGCGAATTATCCTTGGCAGGCGGCTCAACTTCGAAAACGTCCAGGGCGGCACCGCGGATTTCGCCTTGCTCGAGCGCAGCAATCAGATCTGCTTCGTTGACAACTTCGCCACGGGCGGCGTTGATCAGGAAAGCGCCCTTTTTCATCTGCTTGAACTGCTCCATACCGACGCTCTTCTTGGTTTCAGGCGTTGCCGGAGTATGCAGACTGACAAAATCGGCCTGTTCAAAAACAGCTTTGTTGGAATCGACCAGAGTCACACCTTCGGGTGCGTTTTCCGGCTTAATATACGGGTCAAAAGCAATTACCTTCATGCCGAAGCCAAGAGTTGCTTTTTTCGCCACCATCTGACCGATCCGGCCCATTCCGATCAGGCCAAGTGTTTTGCCTTCCAGATCCATCCCCTTAACCTTGTTGCGGATTTCGAAGTTGCCGTTACGGAATTCTTCGTCAATCAACATGGCGTTACGGGCGCAGGCGAGCATAAGGTACATGGTGTGTTCAGCTACGGAGTTGGCATTCGAATGAGGCGCGAAAGTAACGTAGATGCCCTGTTCGGTGCAGTGTTGAACATCAATGTTATCAACACCTATACCGTGACGGCCGATCACCTTCAGCTTAGGTGCGGCATCAATTACAGCCTTCGGATATAATGCTGTCCGAGCCAGAATTGCATCACAGTCAGCAACTTCACGAATTATTGTATCAGTGTCAGAAGCGCTTCCGATGATAACCTCGCAACCGTTCTCACGCAGGTAATCTTTACCGGCGTCAGTAATATCCTGGGGAATAAGTACTTTAAATGCCATTCAATATCTCCTTCTTTCTTCAGCAATAGCAACGAAACAGATTTCTCCAGCTGTGAACCAGCTGAAGAAATCCATTCAATATATATTCAGTTTAACAGCTTCAGTTCTTTAACTACAATTAAAAATTACTTTCAGCGCGCTGCCTTGTCTTTAACTGCTTCACGGGCAGCAGCAGCAATTTCAACACTGGTCAGGCCAAACGCCTTCATCAGTGTATCCGGATCCCCGGACTCGCCGAAGCGGTCATCAATACCCACCATGCGTACCGGAATCGGCCAGTATTGCGCCAGCACTTCCAGCACTGCACTGCCCATGCCGCCCATCAGCTGATGCTCTTCAACCGTAACCATGGCACCGCATTTCTGCGCGGCTTCACACATAGTGTCTTTGTCAATCGGCTTGATGGTATGGTTATTGATTACCATTGCTGAAATGCCTTCAGCAGCAAGTGTTTCAGCCGCTACCAATGCTTCGTAAACCATGGCGCCGCAAGCGACAATGGCAACATCAGAGCCGTCACGCAGACAATAAGCTTTACCGATCTCAAACGGAGTTGAGTCATCAGTAATTACCGGTACTTTTTCGCGTCCGAACCGGATATAAGCAGGACCAAAGTCCTTCGCCATAGCAACAGTAGCTTTCCGGGCTTCAACTGCGTCGGCCGGCACAATAACCTTCATGTTCGGCAGGCAGCGCAT
>CAZOMW010000100.1:0-2897 GCA_964581135.1 uncultured Oscillospiraceae bacterium | reverse complement strand
CCGGCGTCAACCAGGCCATAGCCGTAGCCATCACGAGAGGGCACTCTTTCGGGCTGAGAAAGGTTAACTTTCAGTTCAACAATTTCCATTTAAATACCCTCCTGATTAAATGTCTTCAATTTTGCAGCCGAGTTCACAAAACGCGTCTGTCAACTGATCGCGATTGGGGGTCATACCATGCCAGCCGCAGACATCTTCCATGAATGAAATGCCTTTGCCTTTAATGGTCGCAGCGATGATTACACTGGGTTTGCCTTTTACTTCAGCAGCTTCCTTGAAAGCTGCTTCCAGAGCTGCCAGGTCATGGCCATCACAGGAAATGACGTTCCAGTTAAATGCTTTCCATTTATCAACTAATGGTTCAATATTCATTACGTCTTCAACCTTACCGTCAATCTGCAGACGGTTCTGGTCAACAATTCCGCAAAGGTTATCAAGTTTATAATGGCCGGCTGCCATAGCGGCTTCCCAAATCTGGCCTTCCTGTTGTTCTCCGTCACCCATCATGCAGTAAACGCGCTGAGAGCCTTCGTCTGCTTTGGCGGCGATTGCCATACCAACAGCTACTGACAGGCCTTGCCCCAGTGAACCTGAAGATACTTCAAGCCCGGGTGTTTTATGCATATAAGGATGTCCCTGGAGAATGCTGCCATATTTTCGCAGCGTTTTAAGATGTGATTCATCGAAGTAGCCACAGTCAGTCAGAACAGCGTAAAGTGCCGGCGCCACATGGCCTTTTGAAAGCACAAAACGATCACGCGCTGGATCCTGAGGGTTTTTCGGGTCATGATTCATAACCCGATTGTATAAAACGGCCATTGCATCAATGGCAGAGAGTGAGCCGCCCGAATGTCCCGAACCTGCCTCGCACAGCATTGCTAGAATTTTGCCGCGCAGATCACGTACCTTCATCCGCATTTGTTCTGCATCCAAATCTCTGAACATGTATCCACCTCCTGAAAATAATAGTTTGTAAGAAAAATCCGGGACGTGCCTTGGTTTATCAAGACACGCCCCGGCTTCGTTCAGTTCAACATTTAATTATTTGGACTGTTCGGCAGCGATAGCTTCTTTGATACCAAGCTCATCAGACAGCTTTTTGTAGTCTTCAAAAGCATCGTGCAGGAATTTTTCAAATGTTTTCGCATCCTGATACATTACAGGCTGCAGCATATCCTGCATGGTTTTCTTGAAATCTTCGTCTTCTGTGATCTGTTTGAAGAGATCTTCGTAGTAAGCAACGATGTTGTCCGGCAGATCTTTCGGGCCGGCCATGCCTTTAACGGAACCCCAGGTGTTGAGGTTGATGCCTTGTTCCATCAGGGTCGGGACGTCCGGCATTGCAGGGTCACGCTCGTTGAGAGCGATACCGATAGCACGCAGCTTGCCTGATTTCAGGTGGGCAGCGAGGTCGGCAGGATGGCCGCCGCCGATGTCAGCGTGACCGCCCAGCAGAGTTGTCATAGCCGGGCCTGTGCCTGAATGTGGCACTGGTGTCAGTTTGATATCAGCAACTTTACCAATGCCGCGCATGACGAAGTCAACGGAACCAGCAGCTGTTGAAGAAGCGGCGATGATGGTTTTGTTATTGTTCTTGGCGTCATCAATGACATCCTTCATGGTTTTGTAAGGTGATTCCGCAGGAACCGCGACGGCTACCGAGTGAATCGACAGACGAGCGATAGGACGGAGCTGTTCAAAAGGCTTGTATTGAACAGGCTGAACATAAGGCATAACAAGTTCAGAACCTGAGCCGAAAGCAATGGCCAGGGTATAGCCGTCCGGCTTGGAGTTAGCAACAAACAGGTTGCCGGTAACGCCGCCGCCGCCGGGTTTAAGAGCAATGGTCAGGGGCTGATCGCAGTATTTGGACCAGACCTTTTCGACTGCACGGGCAAGCAGATCGGATGAACCGCCGGCACCGTAAGGAACTACAATGGTGATGCCTTCAGCAGGCTTCCAGGCATCAGCAGCAGGCGCTGTTGTACCAGCGGTTGTGGTGCCGCCGGGAGCAGTTGTGCCAGCTGTTGTGCCAGCTGTTGTACCAGCGGTTGTTGCGGCTGTCGTGGTTGCAGTGCTTCCACAGGCAGTCAGAACCAGGGAGAAGATGATGGTTAAAGCAATCATCATCACAGAAATCGCTTTTCTTTTTCCGAAAGTCATGAGTTTCTCCTTTGTTTTTTGGTTTTAATGACAAATCAAAACTGCAAAGTTCTGATTTGTCTGACTTGTACGTTGAGTTTTTTTGTACAGGCGAATTTCATCTGCGATTGCGGTTAATGTTCAGTATTGGCAGTTTCTTTTCTCTTTTTGCGGATGCCTGAAAACACCTGGTAAACCAGCAAGAGCGCAAACAGAGCAAACAGTGTGCCTGAGATCGGGCGGGTAACAAATATACCGAAGGAACCGCCGGACATCAGCAAAGACTGACGCATAGCGTTTTCGATCAGTGGCGTAAGGATGAATGCCATCAGCAGCGGACCGGTTTCGAACTTCAGCTTACGCAGGATGTAGCCGACCAGACCGAAAGCCAGCATGGTCAGAACAGTCGTGATTTCGTTGTTGATGCTGTAGGCACCAATAACTGTGAACAGGATAATGATTGGTCCCAGGATCGAAAACGGCACTTTAAGCAGCTGCACCCAGACACCAACCAAAGGCAGATTGAGGATAATCAACATTACGTTGCCAATGTACATGGAGGCGACAACGCCCCAGAAAAGGTCGGGATGGTCGGTAATCAGGAAGGGGCCGGGGGTGATGCCCTGCACCATCAGCGCCGCGAAGATCATCGCAACTGAAGCGTTACCGGGGATACCTAGTGTCAGCAGCGGAATAAAGGATGAGCTTGAAGCAGCATTGTTAGCTGATTCAGGTCCTGCGACACCGGCAATAGC
>CAZOMW010000099.1:0-5549 GCA_964581135.1 uncultured Oscillospiraceae bacterium | reverse complement strand
TTTGATCGCGCGGTTGCGTTCTTTTTGAGTTAATGCCATGCATTCGCCGTTGGTGCCGGCGACGAAAATGCCGTGGATGCCTTTTTCGTAGCAATGGTTCAACAGCGCCCGAAACGCGCCTTCATCTACCTCTTCACGCTCATTGAGCGGGGTAATAATCGGCGGAATAATACCTTTTAATTTGGTGCGATCCATGTTGATATACCTGACCTTTCCCTGTGAAAATTCTTGTCAATTGTGTAACTGCAATCATTCAGTCAGCCTTAACAGTTATTGCGCGGCGGGCTGCTGACAGTCACTTGTTAATGTTAGATTATAACCGGCTGTTTTGCAAACAAAAAAAAGCCCCTGCCGACTGGTTAGTTGTCGGCAGGGGCTGGCTTTCAGGATATGCAATACAGGCTGACAGTGCGATTCCGGATTCCGGTTGGTGTCAGGGCAGGCAACCTTTTAAATTTTGGGAATGATTGTGCGGACGTTTTTAAGGCGTGGTGCCAGCAGCATGACGATAAAGGGTGTGAGGGCGATGGGAACGACGTCGGCAATGCCGATCCAGATAACGCAGTACCAGTAATCCAGGCCTGTGAAATAGGAAAGGGAGAGGCTGGTGGTCAGGATCATCAGGACGCCGAAAAGGATTGACCAGAACATGCAGACGCTGATGAATTTTGACTTCTTTTCCTGCAGCCAGGCTTCAAGTGATTTACTCTTCAGCATGAAGAAGGCCGGCAGAGCGCCACTGAGGCCAACGGTAATGCCATCGGCGATCAGAGTGTGGGGGGCGATGAAGTAGCTGCCGAGCAGTGACCAGACGAGGGTGCCGATGTAGCCGGTGAAGAAGCCGGTTACCGGCCCGAACAGGAAGCCGATTGCCGGTACCATGAACGCGAAAGTGCGGAAATGCACTGCGCCCGGGATCAGCGGGATCGGGCTGCCGTAGGCCCATAGTACTCCGGTCAGGACGCCGAAGATAACGAAGAAGATGATGTTGACGAAGGTCAGTTTCGATTTTTGCTTTTGTTCCTGGGCAAGACTGGTGGTGGTCATGAATTGTTCCTCCCTAAATTTTGTCTTTTTGTCTAGCTTTTTGTCTCGTTCTATTGTGTTTTGTCTGCTTAACTGCTGTCTTTGTGGCTCTTTGTGCGCTTCTCTTCAGTACTCGGTTCTGGCAAAGGCGGCGATTATTTCCATTAGTTCTTTGACAGCGTAATCAAACAGCTTTTCACCTTTTTCAGCGGTAGCCAGGGTAGGAGAGCCGATAACGCCGCTCTCTGTTACGTCGCTGGTTTTCCAGCCGGCGTTGTAGGGTCCGAAGACAGTGACATAATCGTTGTCGCGCAGGCAGGCGACTGGTTCTTCATCTACAGCCAGCTCCATTTTCACCAGCTCAGGCCGGGCGTGCAGCATGAGTGAGGTTTCCAGCTCGCAGGCGTGGAAAACACCGTACTTGCCGGATTCCTGCAGATCCTTGAGGCCTTTGGCCCAGAAGGATGTGAACCACCAGTCGAAGACGAAAACTTCGATGCCGTAGTCGATGCGCAGATCGCGGCTGATCATGTTCAGCATGTCGGTGTTGCCGCCGTGGCTGTTGAGCAGCACCAGTTTGCGGAAACCGCTGGCTGTAATGGCACCGACAATATCGTGCAGCAGGGAATAGTAGGTTTGGGTGCCGAAGGTCAGGGTGCCGGCAAAGCCCATGTGCTCGTTGCTTTTGCCGATGCGTAACTGGGGCGCGAAAATCAGACTCCCGTCTGCAAAATGCTCGCGTTCGATAATCAGGTCAATCAGGGTTTCAAGAATTATTGAATCTGTACCGACAGGCAGGTGAGCACCATGCTGTTCAGTGGCGGCAGTGGGCAGAAAGACGATGGCCGATTGCTTATCAAGCGCGGCGATTTCGTCGCGGGTCAGGTTTTCCCATTTGGTGATCATTGACTAAACCTCCTTCTTACGGGTTAAAGGGGAATGTAGTAGCGGAACTGTAAATAGATGGTGACAGCGGTTGCCAGCAGGGTGAAGGCGGCAAAAATACCATCATGCCAGGTTGCGTGAATGACCTTAAATGATGTCCGCTTAACCTTGAAATCGAGTTTGTAATAGTGCATAGCCAGGGAAATTGAATGGCCTTTGCCGAGAACGCGGAACAGCAGCGGCAGCGATACGATAATATAATTTTTCAGCTTTACCATTGCGCTGCATTTTTCTACTTCCAGACCACGTGAACTTTGCGCTTCCATGATCGTGGTAAACTCTTTTACGACAATCGGGATGATCTGGAAGATCAGGCCGATGCCGAAGGCCAGGGCATAGGGGACGCGCCAGGAACGCAGTCCGAGGATAATCTGGCTGAAATTGGTTGAGAGAATAACTGTGTAGAAAGACGCGATCATCAGAAAAACGCGCATTGCCAGCACGCCGCCTTTGTAAAGATCAAACCATTCAAAGCTGAAGTTGATAGGTTTGTTGAACAGGCTGAACACTGTACGGTAGATAACGGGGCCTTGATTGACCTGGAACAGGCCCAGAACCAGCCACAGCAGAAAAATGAACAGCAGCAGAACCCGGATGTTATATAACAGAGTCAGCATGTATTTGCTGATTCTTCCGGCCAGCCAGATCACTACAAATGCCAGGAACAGGAAAGCCAGGGCTACACCACTGCGCAGGAATGAAATCATTACCGACATAATGATAAAGAATATGAACTTGGTCCGCGGATCCAGCTTATGCAGGAAGGAATCCATTTCAACATATTGTAAAAAAGAACCCATTAGCCTTCACCTCCTGTACGCACTGCTGAAGTTCGTAATGATTCGGTCCGTGCAGTTGCAGACTCCGCATCTGCGGCCTTGAGCGTACCTGCCTGAGGTGCTTCTTTCGTATTAATTGCGAGTGTTGGTATACGGGCGCTGATTTCAGCTACCAGATCAGCGACACAACAACAGACATTATTGAAACCTAACTGTTGCGAAAGCTGGACAACCGGTGGCAGCGAAAGGTTCGTCTGCGCAAAAATGTCAGCGCTGGCTGCTAAAATATGTTTATTGCCCTGCGCCAGTTTGACTCCATCGCTGAGGATAAGCAGTTCATTGGCGATTTTATAAACCAGAGGAATTTCATGGCTGATAATAATGACCGTTTTGCCCTTGGCTTTCAGCTGGGCAATAATCTGCTCAAGCTGGGTTTTGATGTAATTGTCCATACCGAGCGTCGGCTCATCGAGAATGATAACTTCAGCGCTGGAAAACAAGACTGAGAGAATTGTCAGCAGGTGTTTACGTCCCATCGACAGGTTGACCGGGAATTCATCCTTCTGAGCCAGCAAGTCGTATTGTTCCAGGATTTTAAGCGCCTCTGCTTCTTCAAATTTGATTCCCTGAGCCCGGGCGCAGAAGGTCAGTTCGCTGAGAACGGTTTCTTCGAACAGCATCAGCTCTGGATTCTGGAAAACCAGAATAATATCCTTGCTGATCTGGGCGACTGACTTGCCGGCTGTGGATTCGTTGCGGTAGCTGATCCTGCCGGCGGTAGGGCGGTAGAGGCCGTTCAGATGCTTGACCAAAGTTGTTTTCCCGGAACCGTTCTGCCCGAGAATTGCAATGACCTTGCCTTTACTGAAGCCGGCGTCGACGTTGATCAGGGCGTGAAAGCCATCGCCAAAGGTTTTGCTTAAGCCTTCGGCTGTGAGGATTACCTCGGAATCGTCGATTTTTGTTGCTTCAGTCCTGGTTGCAGCTGTATCTGTTGTTCCGGTTGCAGCTGTATCTGTTGTTTCAGTTGCTGCTGAATCTGTTGTTCCTGCTGTTGCGGTTTCGCCGCTGAACACTGCTGCTGCGGCCTTTTCTGCCGCTACAGGTTCGTTGCTTTCTGCCAGCAGACGCTCGATTTCCTGTCTGGCTGCGTTCAAAGTGGCGAAGCGGTTGACGCCGGGGACAACGCGTGAAAGCTCCCGGTAGATTTCAACTTCCTGAGGCAGAGAGACGCTGAGCCGCTCCTGAATCGCGAAATCGGCGAAAAGATCATCTCTGTTGCCGTCGTATACTACTTCACCTTCAACCATACCGACGACGTGATCGACAATGTCGGCGAACCAATCAAGGTTGTTGTCGACAATTACCGTGGTTTGGCCGGTGGCACGCAAAGCATTCAGAATTGACTGAACCATTTTCTTACCGTTCGGGTCCAGCGAACTTACCGGTTCGTCCATAATCAGGACATCGGGGCGCATAGCCAGCACAGAGGCGATGCAGACGGCCTGACGCTGACCGCCGGATAATGTCGCGATCGAGCGACGGCGCAGGTGCTGGATATTGAGCAGATCGAGCACATATTCAACACGCTCGACAATTTCTGCATTTTCCAACCCCATATTTTCAATGCCGAAGGCGATGGCGTCCTCGACGCCGTAGCCAAACAGCTGGTTTTCGGGTGACTGGCTGACTACGGAAATAATAACCTCGGGGGCGACATCAATACTGCCGCTGAAAACGCCATGCGGCATCAGGGTCGGGATGACACTGCTCAGCACGCTGACCAGTGTCGATTTGCCGCAGCCGCTGGGTCCGACGATTGCCGTGACTTCACCCGGTTCGACCTCAAAACTGACGTTTTTCAGAACCGCAGGGCTTTCGTCACTGTATTGATAAGTTATATTCTGTACGGAAAAACTCAATGTGCTATTCTCCTCAACGTGATACGGTGATCGGGAAGACAGGCAGTTTTTCGAGGTAGATGATATCGCTGCGGTCAGCAGCCTCGCCTTCCGCCAGAATCGCCGCCTTGCCGGCAACTTTGCCGCCGGCTTTATGAATCAGGGATTCCATTGCCCGCACTGATTCACCGGTACTGATTACATCGTCGACAATCAGAACACGTTTGCCGGCGATAATTTCGCTTTCTTCCCGGCTCAGACAAAGAATCTGTTTGGCCTGAGTTGTTATTGAATACACCTGAATTACGAGCGGCTCTACCATATAAGGCTTAATGCTTTTGCGGGCAACGAAATAGCGCTTCATACCCAGCAGGCGGGCAAGCTCCTGAACCAAAGGGATACCTTTGGCTTCAGCGGTGATCAGATAATCAACTTCCGGAATTTTTGCCACCAGTTCAGCGGCGGACTTAATGACCAGCTCGGCATCACCTAGGATAACAAAGCTGGCAATTTCCAATTTGTCGGAAATCTGGACAATAGGCAGCTTGCGCTCGAGTCCGACAACATTCAGTATGTATTCTTTCATCTAACCTCAACCCCCCGGCTAAAATAAAAACAGACAAGAACTATAGTGTTCATTGTCTGTTTACACAGCCTCTCAAACCAGAATACGCCGGCGGCAGAACCGCAGTCGGTTTTCCAGTCAACAGGGCACAAGAACACCATAGAGCAGGCAATTATCGGTTGCCGCGTAGAGACGCCCGCACCTTATCTGCGGACTTATATGGCATTTGTCTCTGATTCAATTGTCAATTTATAATTCTAATGCGACGAACGAAATTTTAGCATTAAACCTATTGGTAAACAAGTGTTCTGCGTGTCTCACAACAGCGTAAAA
>CAZOMW010000098.1:0-5568 GCA_964581135.1 uncultured Oscillospiraceae bacterium | reverse complement strand
TCAAGCCCGCAAAAACAGCGTAACGTTCTTTTTCTTTTATAATAGCGTCAACTGCGGAATTGTCTGCTTTAAGTGAGCTCTCCAGCTGACTGATATAAAGGTTGAGGTTTGCATTGCGTTGACTGAGCTCCTGGTTTTTCTGAGCATAATCGAGCAGCCTGGTTTGAATCTCAGTCAGGTTGCTTTCTGTCAGCTTGGTGGCATTGACATTTTTCATTTGCAGAGCTATTAAAACGCCTAGTACAACGCAGACTACAGTAATGGCCGCTGAACGGGTAAAGCTGGTTTTCATTGCTTGGGAACCTCCAGTAGGTCGATGTGCTTCTCAAGCTGGTCGGCATCTTCAAACGCCGGCAGGGTAACACTTTCAAGGGTTTTAGCGGTAACAACTATGCCGGTCGGCAGTTGTGCACGAAAGTCGAAATATGGATCGGCTAAAGCAGCCTGATACATACGCTCAGTATCTCCCAGAGCGTGAATTACATAAGGCGGAGTCAGACGGTTGTCATTGACCAGAATTGTCGGCCCGATACAAAGGATTGATGTTTTATTCACCAGCCGCATGCCGTTGACTGAAATCGCGGTGGCGCCGTTTTCCAACAGCAGCCGGAAGGCATAGCGCATATCCGCGTCATGTACAATTGAATCAGACGGGTCAGTCAGTAAATCGAAATCCGGTTTATCTGTAAGTACAATTTCAACACCGCGGCCTTTGAGTTCGGTCAAACCGGCCATGATTTTATACCGCTCCAGATCTTCCAGAATATGTTCGTTACCGGTATCGGCCAGCACACTACTGATTGCCTTAGTCTTCGCATCCAGCAGCTGCCTGTTCTCTTGTCTGAGTTTTTCGTATTGCTGTTCAAACTGCTCAAGTTCTTCCTGACGGGTTTTATATTGTTCCGACAAACCGACTGCCGAGTTTTTGGCATCTACCGACTGCACATGCGTCATCAGAATAATGCCGAAGCTTAACAAAAGTACGAACAGCAGTATCTGCTGACGCCAGCGGACCTGTTTGCTGCGATTGGTTGTATGTTTAAAGAATTTCATCTTAATTGCTCCAGAATCTGACAGAAGGAATCAGGCGGCGGGGCTTCGACCGTAACCTGCTCACCGGTGACCGGGTGAGCGAAACTGAGTCGGCCGGCGTGCAGCGCCTGCCCTTCGGCACCGAAGGTTTTGCGCCCCTGGGCATAAACCGGATCACCGACTACAGGATGACCGATGTAGCGCAGGTGGACCCGGATCTGGTGTGTGCGTCCTGATTCGAGCGCCGCTTCCAGATAAGCCGCCTGGCGGAATTGCTCCAGCAGTTTGAAATGAGTTACGGACGGCTTGCCTCCTGCCACAACGGCCATCCGCTGCCGGTTTTTAGGATCGCGACCGATGGGAGCATTTATGCTGCCGCTGGCTGCGTCCATGATTCCATGAACTATTGTGTAATAGACACGACTTACTTCGTGTCGGCGGATTTTATCGGCCATATTGGCGTGGACGCGGTTGTCTTTCACAACCAATAACAAACCTGAAGTGTCTTTGTCAATCCGGTGGACAATTCCCGGCCTGATAACTCCGTTGATATCAGAAAGATCGTTGCCGCAATATGCCAGCAGAGCGTGTACCAGAGTGCCCGCATGATGACCGACAGCCGGGTGAACAACCATGCCCTGCGGTTTGTTAACTACCAGCAGCCACTCGTCCTCATAACGGATATCAAGCGGAATGTTTTCCGGTATCAAAACTGAAGGTTCCGGTTCCGGAAACTCAATGCTGATTTCTGCCTGCAGCAGTGTTTTGGTTGATGCCCGCACGGTTTCACCGTTCTGCAGCACACAGCCCTGCTCAATCAGCTTTTGAATATAAGAACGCGAATGCTCCGGCAGACTTTCACTGAGATACCGGTCTATGCGTACATCCGCACGTTCAGCTTTCACATTCTGTTTCATTGAGCACCGTCCGCAGGTTCACTCTTTTTGACGTTCGGACCGTCCAGAAGTTCCGGTTGAGTCAGAAGCACAATAACCAACAGCATTGTGCCGCCGACAATCAACATATCCGCCAGATTAAAGGTCGGAAAAACATAACTGCCGAACTGAAAAGTAAGATAATCAGTAACAGCGCGCAGCCGCACCCGGTCAATCAGGTTTCCCAGGCTGCCGCCGGCGATTATGGTCAGGCTGATCTGCAGCCAGTGGTTTTTCACGCGCATAATAATAATAAACATCGCTACAACAGCAATAAAAGATATAGCTGAGAGCAGATAGATTCCCCAGTCGACATCTGCCAGAAAGCTCCAGGCTGCACCGGTATTACGATGGTTGACAATATAGAAGAAGTTATCGATCACCGTAAAATATTGTTCCGGAGCGAGATTCAGGTGGATGACATATTTGAATGCCTGGTCTGCGACGGCTAGCAGTAGAATGACAATCAGGTAGACCATAGCCAGAGTTCCTCAATTCCTTCATATAGTTTATTGGCTTGCGGTGCCGGTTGTCCCAGGACACGGCTGCCGCTGGCAAGCGCGGCATAGCGAAAGCCAATGCCGGTAAAGGGTGCCAGGTTTGCTGCTTCAGTCAACAGAGGCAACAGATCAGGGCTGTCAGCGGCAATTTCGCTACCGCCGGCAAATAGTCTGTCTATTGCTGCGCTGACAGCAGTATAGCCTGCAAGGCCGTTACGTGACAGCAGTTCAGAGCCGGGAATACCAGGCTCTGAATTCTGACCAAGCAGCCAGCGCGGATCGGCTGTATTGCCTGTAACGGCCTGAGCTACAAGAATATCATATTGACCGGCGGTACGCGCAGTTTCATATTCTGTTGCCGGCAACAACCGAACTTCGGTGGCGGCACCGCCTTCTGCAAGGACTGCCTGTAATCTGACAGTAAGCTCCTCCAGAAGCTTATCTTCTGTCTGTGCCAGAATAACCAGCGGTGTACGCGTTGCAGGGTAGGCTGCAGGGCCGGCAGGGTCAGCATCACCGGCAGGGCCGCCTGTACCGCCTGTACCGTCCTTACCAGTCTGAGCCAACGCTCCCGGCTGATATAAGTCGATAAATTCCCGGCTGTTACCGGCAGTGGATTTCCACAGGCTGCTGTCTGGATGAACAGGTACAGCTGCTGTCTGCAGTCCCAACTGTTCCGAATCTGCCAGAATGCGCGGATCGCGACTGGCAGCCTTTACAAAGCGCAGCCGGTTGCTGTCTGCCAGTGGCGCACCGGCGTCTGAACGGAAGGAAATAAATACATATTGATTTGTCGCGTAGCGTTCCAGTTTCATGCCGCTGCGCAAAGCGTAAAAAGGATAGATTTTTGCCGGCAGACCGGCAAGATCGATGCCGTCACGTTCAAAAGCTGTTAAAGCAGTATGCAGATCCTGCAGTTCTATAACCTCTATCTCACGCGCAACAGCATCCCTGCCGGCAGGGTTATTGGTATCTGCCTGCAGGCGCAGACCTTTTGCCGGCGTATAAGAGCTGATCCTGTAAGCACCGGTGCCCGGCAGGACAGCCAAAGGGTCTGCTGCGTTTGTTGCCAGAGCTTCAGCGGGGATAACCGGGAATGTAAGCTGGGCACCGATGTCCGGCTGTGGCTTGTTGAGTGAAATTGTAAGAGTAGTGTCATCCGCTGCGGTTATACCGACAACCTCGGGCAGAAGACTGTTATAAGCAGAGGCTGAACCAGCTGCCTGCAAGACCGCGAAAGAAGCCGCGACATCACCGGCGGTAACCGGCGAGCCATCATGGAAACGACGATCTGCAGCCAGACGCAGCGTCAGAGAATAGCCGTTGGCAGCGGTATTCAGTGAACCAGGCTCGGCCAGAACCGGCCGGGCTTCGCCATTGCTGCCGACCGCGAAAAGTCCTTCGTAGACCAGTTGACTGACGGCCAGAAAACTGGCGCTTGTTTCCTGCAGAGGATTTAAAGTCGTACGTGGTGTGCAGTAAATACGCAAAGGGCCGGAGGGCTGATCAGACGGAATCCGGCTGCCCGCGGTAATATCAGTCACACTGGTCGAAGTCCCGGGATTTTCGGCAGCAGGACTTTCTGAAGTCGCGGCAGGGTTAACCGTCCCGGACGGGTTCCCGGCGCTGCAGGCGGAAAGCAAAGGTCCGGCTGCCATAACCAATAATAAGAGTAAAATCAGTAATATATCTGAATAACGGGAGGTATTTGACCTCATTCGTTGATTTGGATCCTTTCGATATGGGTTGCGCGTCCGGAAACCGGATCTGCTTCCACAAAAACAGCATTTAATTGCATCGGGCCAGCGGCCACTTCATATGGCGCCGGCAGATGATCAACAAAACGTCTCAGCGATGACTGGCGGTCCATACCGATAACACCTTCAGATGGTCCGGTCATGCCGACATCGGTTATAGCGGCAGTACCCTCTTGCATGATGCGTTCATCAGCTGTTTGTACGTGGGTATGGGTGCCGGCGACCAAGGTGCAGCGCCCGTCCATAAACGTAGAAAAAGCTATTTTTTCAGCTGTGGCTTCAGCATGAAAATCGACCACTGTCAGGCGGGTTTGATAACGTTCCTGCAATTCTGCCAGAAATTGGATGGTCGGTCCGAAGGGATCGTTTACCGGGTCCATAAACACTCTGCCAAGCAGGTTGATGACAATTACAGTTCCGGCTGCCGACTGATGCACGGCATAATCGCGTCCGGGCCAGGCCGACGGCACATTCAGCGGCCGTACAATATAAGGCAGCGCATCTATGGAACCAAGCAGCTCCTGACGCGCAAATGCGTGATTACCCAGGGTCATCAGGTCAATGCCGATATCATGCAGTTTTTTTGCCAGTGCTGAAGTTATTCCTTTACCGGCCGCGGCATTTTCAACATTTGCCAGACAAACATCGGGCCTGAACTTAGTCTGCAGATCAGGTAAACAGTCTATCAGGAAGTTTCGGCCGCCGGAGCCGACAATATCACCTATAAAGAGAAGCCGCAAGCCTTTTCCTCACTTTCATAATTAACTTATTTTATCACAAAACACACTATTGTTAAAGCAAACACGACAGGCGCTGCCAAGGCCATCTGTACACAAAACCGTGTCTGGCAGAAAAGAAGCCGTGCAGTCAAAAAAAACAGGACACAGTCAGACTGTGTCCTGCTCTTAGTTATTTGGCGAATTCAGTCACCCGTGTTTCACGGATGATATGAACTTTGATTTGCCCCGGATAATCGAGTTCATCCTCGATTTTGCGGCAAATTTCACGGGCTTTGAGAATCATTTCGTCATCCCGGACATTCTCCGGTCTGACCATAACACGAATCTCGCGGCCTGCCTGAATGGCATAGGATTTTTCGACGCCTTCGAAGGAATTGGCAATTTCTTCGAGTTTCTGGATGCGCTTGATATAGGTTTCCATATTTTCGCGCCTTGCACCTGGCCTGGCTGCTGAAATTGCATCAGCTGCGGCTACCAGAACGGATATCAGCGAGGTTGCCTCGACATCACCGTGGTGCGATTGGATGGCGTTGACTACGTCAGCGCTTTCCTTATACTTCTTCGCGATTTCAGCACCCAGTGTAATGTGGGAGCCTTCCATCTC